>NZ_VFTJ01000003.1:0-474696 GCF_006439595.1 Mesorhizobium sp. B3-1-9 | reverse complement strand
CACCCTCCCCGTCCCCAACGACCGGGTTTTAGGAGCCGGCCCCTGTCCCCGGGGCCGGCTCCGCTGTTTCTGACGATACGCTTCCGATGGCCTGAATTTCTGTTTGGCGGGCCTTCTGTTACAACAGAAGATAGCGCGAAACTCTTCTCCTGTTTGTCTGCGCGCCAACCGTGGGATGTTCTGTATGCCGAACGAACCCCGATCACCTCGCCTTGCGGTTCTCATCGACGCCGACAACGCCTCCGCGAAGATTGCCGACGGACTGTTCGAGGAGATCGCGAAGATCGGCGAGGCAAGCGTTCGCCGCATCTATGGTGATTTCTCGAACGCCCGGTCGAAGAGATGGGCAGAGGTTCTGTCGAAGCACGCGATCATTCCGCAGCAACAATTCGCTTACATCACGGGCAAGAACGCTTCGGATATCACACTGGTGATCGACGCGATGGATTTGCTGCACAGCGGCCGGTTCGACGGTTTCTGTCTGGTTTCTTCCGACAGCGACTTCACTCGCCTTGCCTCGCGGATACGCGAGCAAGGCGTCGACGTGTTCGGATTTGGGGAGCAAAAAACCCCAGAGAGCTTCCGGCAGGCATGTCGCCGTTTCGTCTACACCGAAAACCTTCTCCATGGCGCGGAGAACGCTCAAGATACTGCTCCTGCGACGAAGCCGCTTCAGGCGCCGACGGCAGCCACGCCCATTCTGAAGAAGGTCATCGGCCAGATGGAGAGTGAGGATGGTTGGGTGCTCCTGGGCACCTTTGGCAAGCAGCTCTCAAATCTCTTTTCCGATTTCGACCCGCGTACCTACGGCTTCAGCAAACTGAGCGACCTGGTAAGGAAAACGGCCGCCTTCGACATCGAAAATCCCAAAGGCGGGTCCATGCGGATACGGATCAAACCTGCCGAGAAGAAAGGAAAAGGCAAATCCGGGTAACGCGATCATGTTAGAGATCCCTGAAGACCGATGCGAGCGCGCCAAGCTGTTCCGGGCGATCGACGACGCCTTTAAAGCAGGTGATTTCGAGACCCTTGGCAAAGCGCTTGGTGAAGCGCCGCGCTGGTTCGACGAGAGGATGCCGTTCGACCTCGGCCTTGGTCATCCGCTGGAATATGCGATCTACTGGAGCCCGGCGGCGTTCATCACCGCGCTGCTCGATGCCGGCTCGAACGCGAACTATGAAGATCCTGCCGGCTTTCCTTCGATCATCGCGGCGTTGTCGACGGAACGGCCGGACAGGCTGGATGTCGTCCACATCCTGCTTGGACACGGCGCCGACCCGGATATGCGCGGCGTGAACGACTGGACGCCGCTGCACTATGCGGTGTCCCGGCGTGACGCGGACGCGATCCGTCTGTTGCTCCTTTCAGGCGCGGACCCGTCGCTGCGGACTCGCATCGACGACTATGAGACGGCACTGGAAGGCGCCGAGCAGGCCGGCTTCGAGGCCGGCGCCTTTCTGTTGCGTGAAGCGATGAACAATCGCCGCGGATGACCACGCGCGAAGCGGGCCGCCGCCGTCACACCGTCTCGAGCTTGGCCTTGAAGCGTTTGGCATTGGCCACATAGTGGGCCGCCGAGACGCGCAGGCGTTCGATCGCCGCTTCGTCCAGCGTCCTGATCACCTTGGCGGGCGAGCCGACGATCAGCGAATTGTCCGGAAAAACCTTGTTTTCCGTCACCAGGGCACCGGCGCCGACCAGCGAGTTGTTGCCGATCCTGGCGCCGTTCAGAACGATGGCGCCCATGCCGATCAGGCTGTTGTGGCCGATCGTGCAGCCATGCAGCAGCGCCCTGTGGCCGATCGTGCAGCCTTCGCCGATGGTCAGCGGAAAGCCGGGGTCGGTGTGCATGATCGTATGCTCCTGCACATTGGTGTCGGCGCCAATCGCAATGAGTTCGCCATCGCCGCGGATGACGACGCCGAACCAGAAGCCGGCGTTGCGGCCGATCGTGATATTGCCGATCAGCGTCGCGTCGGGCGCGATCCAGTTCGTATCGGCGTCCTCGAACTCAGGCGCCTTCCCATCGATCGCATAGACCGGCATCGTTCGTCTCCGATTCGTCTCAACCAGCGAATTCGAAAGACCCTAGGTTGGCGGTCGCCCAGGATGCAATGGCGATGAGCGCGACGCCGAGGGCCAGCGCCCAGGCGATGGCCGTGCAGCCGCAGGACAACAGCGCCATCGTGCCTATGCGGCCTTCACGCCGGGCGGCCAAAGCCTCGTTGGTGAGCATGAACGGTCCGGCGCAAGCCGTTGCCGCCAGCGAACGCAGGATATGGACAGGCGAAACATAAGGCTCGGCAAAGGCCAGGCGCCGGCCTGACAGCAGTTCCATGGCCGATCCGGACAGTCCGCAGGCCGTTAGACCAACAGCAAAAGCGTAAAGAACAAGCACAACGGGATCCATATTTACCAACCGTTTACCATGAAAACGCACAGTCGTGCCAACGCGCTGCAAAAGCCATGCCGCGCAGGCTGTGCCGCCGAAGGACAGGCGGGCGGATCGGGAAAGAGCAAATGAGAGACGCAACGGCTGCCGAGAGCGCGGAGTTCCAGGTCGTCGACTCGACCTTGATGAGGCGGGTCTTCTACATTTTCGCGGCGCTGGCGCTGCTTTCGGTGGCCATCAGCGTCGGCGGCAAATGGCTCGGCCGGTCGATCGCCATGGCCGGCTATACGGATGACATGACGGTGCGCCAGATTGTCATGGGCAACAATCTGATCAGCGTGCCGGCAAACTTCATCCGCTTCGACCAGGCCAGGCGCGACGGCATCGCCTCGCGGCTCGATCTCTATCTGCGCTATCCCGAAATGGACGGCTACAGCACGGCCGCGCGCGACGACTTCAACCATGCGACGACCAGGAAGATCGTCTTCCTGTCGTTCGAGCCGCGCATGATGTCACGCGACATGAGCGGCCGTTTCGCGCCGATCTACAGCGCCTTGATCGAAAAGCCGGGCACGCCCGGTCCGGGCGGCACGACGGTTTACGCCTTCACGGAAAAATCAGGCTATCTCAATGAGGTGCTGGCCGTCGCCGGACGTTCCGGCAAGGATCCATTTGTCGCCCGTTGCCTCAGCGGTCCGAGCGCGGAGGAATCGCTGGCGCCCTGCGAGCGCGACATTCAGGTCGGCGACGATCTCAGCCTCACCTATCGTTTCCCGCGCGAGCTGCTCGCGAATTGGCCGGCGCTCGACGCGGCGATCGCAGCCAAAGTGGCGAGTATTCTGAGGACTGGCCACTGACGCTGGCGGCTAGCCGAATATCCAACTAGATCATTTCTGCGCGCAGCTATGCTTCAAACCGGCAATCTGGCTCAACGGTTCGATTTCACGGGCGACAAGATACGATCTGGCATCGGACTGACAAGGCGCGCTAATGGTCAGGCATGACCGATTTGAAGCCTTCCTATCTTGAGTTTGATCCCGCCGGCCGCTGCCTGCGTCTCGACCCGCACGAGCCAGCCTTCGTGCAGAACCCGTACGAGGCCTACGGCTTCCTGCATGGCACAGCCAACGCCTTCTTCTGGGAAGATTATGGTTTCTGGTGCTTTGGCGGCTTCGACGATGTCAACCGGCTGTTGCGCGACCGCCGTTTCGGCCGCCAGAACCCGGCAGGGATTCCCGACAGCCGCGGCGTCGGCGACGATCGTTCGCATCTCGCGGCCTTCGATGCCATCGAGGCCAATTCCATGCTGGAACTGGAGCCGCCGGTGCATACGCGGCTTCGCACGCTGGTCAACCGCGCCTTCGTCTCACGCCAGGTCGAGCGGCTGCGGCCGCGCATCGAGGTGCTGGCCAACGAGTTGATCGACCGCTTCGAGCCAAACGGCGTCGACCTTCTGCCCGCCTACGCCTCGCCCCTGCCGATCACCATCATCGCCGAAATGCTCGGCGTTCCGACCGAGATGGGGCCGCGACTGCTCGACTGGTCGCATCAAATGGTCGCCATGTATATGCATGGCCGCACGCGCGAGGTCGAGGACACGGCCAACCACGCCGCGCGCGACTTTTCTTCGTTCCTGCGCGGCTACGTGGCCGAGCGCCGCAAGAAGCCCGGCGACGATCTGCTATCGCTGCTTATCGAGGCCCAGGACAACGGCCAGAAACTCTCGGAAGACGAGCTGGTGTCCTCGGCCATCCTGCTTCTCAACGCAGGCCACGAAGCGACCGTGTACCAGACCGGCAATGCGGTGCGCTCGATCCTTGCGCAAGGCGGCGATCCGCGCCGCTTCTTTGCGACACCCGAGGCGAATGTCGCGACCGTCGAGGAATGCCTGCGCTTCGACGCGCCGCTGCACATGTTCCTGAGCTATGCCTATGAGGAGATCGAAGTTTCGCCGGGCATATTGGTCAAGCCCGGCAAGATGGTGGCGCTGCTGCTCGGCATGGCCAATCACGACCCGTTGGCGTTTGCCGAGCCCGACACCTTCAATCCGGCCCGCACGGACCAGAAGAACGTCTCCTTCGGCGCCGGCATCCATTTCTGCATCGGCGCACCGCTGGCGCGGCTTGAGTTGCAGGTGTCGCTGAAGGCGCTGTTCGATCGGTTGCCGGAACTGCGCCTGGCGGAGACGCCGCGCTTCCGCGACAGCTATCACTTTCATGGGCTGGAGCGGATTGCCGTCACATTTTAGGGCCAGGCCTACACCGCTTCGCCATAGAATGACGCGGCAATGGCGCCTATTCAAAGTTTGATCACATATTCCTTGCGCGTCGTCTCGAGCACTTCCCAGGTGCCTTTGAACCCTGGCCGCAGCACGAAGCTATCGCCGGCCCGCACGGTGCGCGCCTCGCCGCCGTCCTCGGCGATTACCGAGACGCCGGACAGGATGTGGCAGAACTCCCATTCGTCATAGACGATGCGCCATTTGCCCGGCGTCGCTTCCCAGATGCCGGCATAGAGGCCGCCGTCACGCTCCTCGACGTTCCAGGTGCGGAATTTGGGATCGCCCGAAATCATTCGATCCGGGGCCGGCGCGCCGGCCTCCGGTTCGACGGCATCGGTGTTGACCGCAAGGAAGGCCGACATCATCAGACCTTGCCGAGCGCCTGCTCGAGATCGGCGACGATATCGTTGACGTCCTCGATGCCGACCGAAAGGCGGACGGTGTCGGGTCCGGCGCCGGCCTTGACCTTCTGCTCGTCGGAAAGCTGGCGATGCGTGGTCGAGGCCGGATGGATGACCAGCGACTTGGTGTCGCCGACATTGGCGAGGTGCGAGAACAGTTCGAGCGCCTCGACGAATTTGATGCCGGCCTCGTAGCCGCCCTTGAGGCCGAAGGTGAACACCGCGCCTGCGCCCTGCGGCGAATATTTCTTCTGCAGCGCGTTGTTCTTGTCGCCTGGAAGACCGGGATAGTTCACCCAGGCAACCTTGGGATGGTTCGACAGCCAGCCGGCAACGCTCGCGGCATTGTCGCAATGACGCTGCATGCGCAGCGGCAACGTTTCCAGGCCGGTCAGGATCAGGAAGGCGTTGAAGGGCGAAATCGCCGGACCAATGTCGCGCAGGCCGAGCACGCGGGCGGCAATCGCGAAGGCGAAGTTGCCGAAGGTCTCGTGCAGGACGAGGCCGCCATATTCAGGGCGCGGCTCCGACAGCATCGGGTATTTGCCCGATTTCGACCAGTCGAAGGTGCCGCCATCGACGATGACGCCGCCGATCGAATTGCCGTGGCCGCCGATGAATTTGGTCAGCGAGTGGACGACGATGTCGGCGCCGTGCTCGATGGGCCGGACCAGATAGGGCGAGGCCAGCGTGTTGTCGACGATCAACGGCAGGCCGTGCTTGCGGGCGATGTCGCCAATCTTCTCGATATCGACGAAGACGCCGCCGGGATTGGCTAGGCTCTCGATGAAGATCGCCTTGGTCTTGTCGTCGATCTGGCTCTCGAAGGTCGCAGGATCGTTTGCTTCTGCCCAGCGAACTTCCCAGCCGAAGTTCTTGAAGGCATGGCCGAACTGGTTGATCGAGCCGCCATAAAGCTTGTTGGCGGCGATGAAGTTGTCGCCCGGCTGCATCAGATTGTGGAAGACGATGACCTGCGCGGCGTGGCCCGAAGCGACGGCGAGCGCCGCCGTGCCGCCTTCCAGCGCCGCGACGCGTTCCTCGAGAACCGCCTGCGTCGGATTCATGATGCGGGTATAGATGTTGCCGAAGGCCTTCAGCCCGAACAGCGAGGCGGCATGGTCGGCATCGTCGAAGACGAAAGAGGTGGTCTGATAGATCGGCGTGGCGCGGGCGCCGGTCGCCGGATCGGGCTTGGCGCCGGCATGAATGGCTAAAGTGTTGAAACCAGGCGTACGGGTCATCGAAACCTCCCTCTCCTAACCTTTCGAAAATCGCCGGGCATTCATGCCGAAGCGCGCTCGTGAATGCAAAGAAGAAAATACCTTTCGGCGTGCGATCTGCGACGAACGCCAGGAAAAAATCCAAATTCTTCCCGGAATAATTTTGCGCGAATTACCGCGCGCCTATTTCTGCCTTACGCCCAAGCTCTGGAACCCCTGGCGCATCAAGGGTTTCTTCGACGACAGCACGCCGGAATTGACGCCGGTCCAGCCGATCTCGCCCGACAGTTTGCCGTATTCGATCTTCGGACAGCGGTTCATCACCACCTTGATGCCGGCAGCTTCGGCGCGCGCCGCCGCATCGTCGTTGCGCACGCCAAGCTGCATCCAGACGACCTTGGGCAACGGGTCGAGCTTCAGCACCTGGTCGACAATGCCCGGCACTGCCGCCGAAGCCCGAAAAACATCCACCATGTCGACCGGATGCGGCAGATCGGCCAAGCTGCCATAGACCGTCTGTCCGAGAATCTGCTTACCGGCGTGACCGGGATTGATCGGCACTACCGAAAAGCCTTTGGCCAAAAGATATTTCAGCACGAAGTAGCTTGGCCGCACATCGTTGGGCGAGGCGCCGACCATGGCGATCGTCTTCACCGAATTCAGGATGCCGGCGATGTAGCTGTTGTCGTAGGTATCGTGGTTCATGCTGCGACGGTCTTCCTGCGGTAATGGTAACGATAGAGTTCCCGGCTGAAGCCGAGAGAAGCATAGAGTGCGCGGGCGGGCGTATTGTCGACAACCACCTGCAGGCAGCCCGCCTTGGCCCCCGCTCGCTTCGCCCAGCCGATCAGCCGGCCAACCGTCCTGCGTCCGAACCCCTGCTGCCTGAATCTGGCGTCGGTTTCAACCGCCTCGACGACAAGCAGCCCGTTGCGGATGACGCCAAAGGCAAAGGCGACGACTTCATCGTCGCGCGCGGACGATACGAATGCCTTGTCGCCCGCAATCAAACGCGTCATCTCGCGAAAAACCCGCCGTTCCGCGCCGTCATAACCGCCCGTGCGAAAGCGTGCCTCGAACCAGCGCTCGCTTGGCGCCGGGGAAACCGTGACGTCGTCGTAGCCGCCTCCCGCGAGCGCGTCGATATCGGCATGAAGATGGATCGTGCCGCCTTCCCTGCCGTAACCGCGACGGTCAAGCTCGGGCTCCAGTTCGGCGGCGATGTCGGGGATGCGAAACAACGGCGTCTGGCCGTGGCCGGCATAGAACGCTTCAGCGGCATCGATTACCTTCCCCGGCGCGCCGCGTGTGCCGCGCAAGGGATTGGCGGAATTGCTGCGCCGGATACGGCCGCCCGAGCGCCGTAACAGCCAGCCATTGGCAACGATCTCGAGCGCCGAAGGCCATGCCTCGCGACACGCCTGCTCCATCCGCCAGTTGAGATCGTCCTGTGCCATTTGCTCACTGCAACTCATCGTCATCCCGCAGCGCCTCCTCCAAAAAGGTTCCAGGATCGCTGCAGAAATCGCGCATCATGCGAAAATGATCGGTGTCCTGAAAATCGATGCGGTCGAGGCCGAAGCGGCTGATGCGAAAAAGCCGCGCGTTCGGGCAAGCCATCAGCAGCGGCGAGTGCGTGGCCATGATCACCTGCGCGGTGCCGGACCGCTCCATGCGTCGAAGCAGTTTCAGCAGTTCGATCTGGCGCGTCGGCGACAGCGCGCTTTCCGGCTCGTCGAGGATATAGATGCCCTGTCTGCGGCAACGCTCCTCGAAGAAGCGGATAAAGCCCTCGCCATGCGACCATGACAGGAAATCGGGCGGCGCCGCCCCAACATCCAGTGCGGCTCGGTCGAGATAACGCGATACGGAGTAGAAGGATTCGGCGCGAAAGAACCAGCCAGCAGTGACCTTGGGAAGCCAGTGGGCGCGGAGCGTGGCGCCGAGTGCAGCACCGCTTTTGTCGACAGCACGCGAATGGTCGACCGGCATGTAACCTTTTCCGCCGCCCGCCTCGTCATAGCCGGCCAGCGCGCCGATGGCTTCAAGCAGCGTCGATTTGCCGGTGCCGTTCTCGCCGACGATGACGGTAATAGCGCTCGTGAATTCGAACTCGAATTCGCGATCCCGGAAGATCGGCAAGTTCCAGGGGTATTGCTCCCAGTCTGAGACGCGCGACGGCTCAAGCAGGATGCGCTTGAGATAGGGCGCTTTCAGCCGCGTCAGTTGCTTGCGGGCAGCCACGTCGAACCTTCAGCGATGGGATGGCGCGGCTCCATTCAAGCCGGCTACTCGTCGGTCCATTCGGGCTTGCGCTTACCGATGAAGGCGCCGATGCCTTCCTCGGCGTCACGCGCCAGCATGTTTTCGACCATCACCCGGCCGGTATAGGCATAGGCGTCGGCGAGCCCCATTTCGGCCTGGGCGTAGAAGGCTTCCTTGCCGGTCCTGACCACCAAGGACGATTTGGAAGCAATGGTTTGCGCGTATTTGTTGACAACCTGATTCAGATATTCGCGCGGCACGATGCGGTTGATCAGGCCGAACTCCTTGGCGGTCGCCGCGTCGATCGTTTCGCCGGTGAGCAGCATCTCCATCGCCTGCTTGCGCGAGACGTTGCGCGATAGCGCCACCATGGGGGTCGAGCAGAACAGGCCGATGTTGACGCCAGGCGTGCAGAAACTCGCCTCGTGCGAAGCGATGGCAAGGTCGCAGCTGGCGACCAACTGAAGGCCGGCGGCTGTGGCAAGGCCGTCGACCTCGGCGATCACCGGTTTTGGGTGGCGCACGATCGTCTGCATCAAGGTTGCGCAAGCCGCGAAGGTCTTTTCGAAGAAGGCCTTGCCCCGATCCGGCTCGGCGCGGTGCGCCGTCATTTCCTTGAGGTCGTGACCGGCACAGAACACCTTGCCGGACGCCGCCAGGATGATGACGCGCACGGATCTGTCGGCCTTGACGCGATCGAACTCAGCCTGCAGCGCCGCCATCGCCGCCAGCGACAACGCATTGGCCGGCGGGTTGGCGAGCGTGAGGCGCAAGATGCCCTTGTCCTGGCTGACAAGAACGGGGCCGTCGGCGACGGCGGGCTTGATGGCGACGACTTCGGCCACTTTCAAAACCTCTTGCTCATGGAGCAACAGAACTAGCACGCTGTCGGTTGAAGAACAGCCGCGAGACGTGTTTTCTCCGTCGCACCGTTTGGTCCAGGCGCACCGCCCGGAGCTGCTCATTCATATAGGACGCCCCGATGCCAGCCCAAAGCAATCTGAAGCCAATGCTCAACGCGGCGGAAGTCAATGCGCTGATGGCAAGCGTCTATCCACAGCTCAACGACAATTTCACCTCTTATGAGGCGATCGATGTGTTTCCGGGCGGCTGCACGGTGCGGCTGAACGCCGACGAGCGGCATCTGCGCCCCGGCGGGACGGTGTCGGGTCCGTCGCTGTTCACGCTGGCAGACATCGGCGGTTACGTCTGCGTGCTCAGCCACGCCGGGCCTGACGCGCTGTCGGTGACGGTCAACCTCGACATCAACTTCATGCGCAAGGCCGAGGCCGGTCCGATCGACGGCCATTGCCGCATCCTGAAGCTCGGCAAGAGCCTGATGGTGTTCGACATCGACATCGTCGCCGGCCCGGACGGACACACCGTCGCCCACGCCACCGGCACCTATTCAATCCCGAGGAAGCGGGAAAACGATGTGGTAAAATAATACCATTATACCAAACTATTGTTTTTGCTTTACTTTATCCGCGCAACTCGTTTTCGATTGCCTTGACGCATCAGCCGCCCTCGCCTATAAGCCGATCCGAAGCAGCGGCCCGTAACGGCCGCCGTTTTGTTATTGACGGGGCGGCTCCGGCTCTCCCGTCAATCCAAGCAACAAGAAACGCCTTCTCTTGTCCCTCGTGGACGGGAAAGGTCAACCTGAGAGCAAAACCATGGCTACCTTTTCGCAGAAGCCTGCGGATGTGGTGAAGAAGTGGGTGCTGATCGACGCCGAAGGTCTCGTCGTCGGTCGTCTGGCCACTGTCATCGCCAACCATCTGCGCGGCAAGCACAAGCCCACCTTCACCCCGCATGTCGATGATGGCGACAACGTCGTCGTCATCAATGCAGACAAGGTGGTGTTCACCGGCAAGAAGTACACCGACAAGGTGTACTACTGGCACACCGGCCATCCCGGCGGCATCAAGGAGCGCACCGCGCGCCAGCTGCTCGAGGGCCGTTTCCCCGAGCGCGTCGTCGAAAAGGCCGTCGAGCGCATGATCCCGCGCGGTCCGCTCGGTCGTCGCCAGATGAAGAATCTCCGCGTCTATGCAGGCGCCGAGCATCCGCACACCGCCCAGCAGCCCGTCACGCTCGACGTGGCCAAGCTGAACTCCAAGAACAAGAGGGCTTCGTAATGGCTGAGCTTTCCTCGCTCGCAGAACTCGGCACCGTTGCCGCGCAGCCGGCCGCGCCCGTGCATGTCCAGAAGCTCGACAAGTCGGGCCGCGCCTATGCCACCGGCAAGCGCAAGAACGCCATCGCGCGCGTCTGGGTGAAGCCGGGCTCCGGCAAGATTACTGTCAACGACAAGGAATTCGCGAGCTATTTCGCGCGTCCGGTGCTGCAGATGATCCTCAACCAGCCGATCGTCGCGGCCAACCGCGCCGGCCAGTACGACATCATCGCCACCGTCATCGGCGGCGGCCTCTCCGGCCAGGCGGGTGCTGTGCGTCACGGCATCTCCAAGGCGCTGACCTACTATGAGCCGGGCCTGCGCACTGTGCTCAAGAAGGGTGGCTTCCTGACCCGCGACAGCCGCGTGGTCGAGCGCAAGAAGTACGGCAAGGCCAAGGCCCGCCGCAGCTTCCAGTTCTCGAAGCGCTAAGCGTTACGGGTTCCAGCTTTCCGAAAGGCCGCCTCCGGGCGGCCTTTTTTATTTTCCGTTACCAATGTCCGGCTGGCGTCTTGATGTAGTCGATGAAGGCGCGCAACGGCGCCGGCACCAGCCGGCGTCCGGGATAGTACAGAAACGGCCCGGAGAATTCCTGCCACCACGGCTCCAGCACGGGTTCCAGCGCGCCGCTCTCGAAATGCGGGCGCACCCAGTCCTCGAAGAGCCAGAGAATGCCGACGCCGGCGATCGCCGCATCGATGGCGAGGTCGACGCCGCCACCGATGCTGACGAGCAATGGCCCCGTGGTATCGACCCGCACCACCTCGCCGTCGCGCTCGAATTCCCAAGGCGTCATGACCCCGCTCGGAAAGCGACCGCGCACGCACGCATGCCCAAGCAGGTCACGCGGGTGTTGCGGCCGGCCGTGCCGATCGAGATAGGCCGGAGAGGCGGAGGTGGTGAAGCGCTGGACGCGTGGCCCGATCGGCATGGCGATCATGTCCTGCTCCAGCCGCTCGTCATAGCGGATGCCGGCATCGCAGCTGGCCGCCAGCAGATCGACAAAGTTCTCCTCCGCGATCACCTCCAGCCGGATGGCCGGATAGGCAGCGAGAAATCCCGGAACGATTCTTGGCAGCACCAGCCGAGACGCGCTGATCGGGACGTTGAGGCGCAAGGTGCCGGCGGGCCGGTCGCGAAAGCCGTTCACGACATCAAGCGCCGCTTCGACCTCGCCCAGCGCCGGGGCAAGCCGGGCCAGCAGGCTGGCGCCTGCCTCGGTCAGGGCGACACTGCGCGTTGTACGATTGAAGAGCCGCACACCAAGTTGGGTTTCCAGACGGCGGATGGCTTCACTGAGCACGGACGCGCTGCCCGCCGTCACGCGGGCCGCTTCGCGAAAGCCGCCGGCGCGTCCCACTGCCATAAATGCCTGGAGATCGTTGAGATCAGCCGCCATTGTTCTTAGTTCCGCACAGGTCGTTCTGGTTATACCCGGTTATCGGGACAGCGGCCATGCCCTATCTCCCTCGCCGACAGCGAAGGAGAACCACGATGTCCAGCGTAGACAAATCCGGCACTTACAAACTCGGCGACCGCTCCGTTCATCGCATCGGCTATGGCGCCATGCAGCTTGCGGGCAAAGGCGTGTTCGGTCCGCCGAAGGACCATGACGCGGCGATCGCCGTGCTGCGCGAAGCGGTGGCGCAAGGCGTGAACCATATCGACACCAGCGATTATTACGGTCCGTACGTCACCAACAAGCTGATCCGCGAGGCATTGGCGCCTTATCCTGACGACCTCACCATCGTCACCAAGATCGGAGCCCGCCGCGGAAGCGATGCCTCGTGGCTGCCGGCCTACTCGTCCGAGGAACTGACGCAGGCCGTGCACGATAATCTTCGCAATCTCGGGCTCGACGCGATCGAAGTGGTCAATCTGCGCATCATGTTCGACACCCATGGCCCGGCGGAAGGCTCGATCGAGGCGCCCCTGACTGCCCTTGCCGAGCTTCAGCGCAAGGGCCTGGTGCGCCATATCGGCTTGAGCAACGTCACCCGCGCGCAGATCGCGGAAGGCCGCAAGATCTGCGACATCGTCTGCGTGCAGAACCAGTACAATCTGGCGCACCGGGACGACGACGCGCTGATCGATGAACTGGCGCGCGACGGCACGGCCTATGTGCCGTTCTTCCCGCTCGGCGGATTCAGCCCGCTGCAATCGTCGGCGCTCTCGGGGGTCGCAGAACGGCTTGGCGCGACGCCGATGCAGGTGGCGCTGGCGTGGCTGCTGCAGCGGTCGCCCAACATCCTGCTGATCCCGGGCACATCGTCGGTCGGGCATCTGCGGGAGAATCTTGCTGCGGCGGAGCTGGAGCTGTCGGCGGATGTGCTGAACGAGTTGGATGGGGTGGCGAAAGCGGCGTGAGGTCGGCGCTATCACCCCGCCCGCGCCTGCGGCGCGACCTCCCCATCAAGGGGAGGTAGGGCGCCGAGCCATACGTTCGAAGGTCCGCTTAATCTCATCGACTTCGCAGGCGTAGCGAAGAGGAGTTCGCACGACGCTCTACCTCCCCTCGATGGGGAGGTCGGCGCGAAGCGCCGGGTGGGGTGAAGCGCCAACGCGCTCTAATTAATACTCGCCGTATGCGCCGGCTCAGCCTGCTTGCTCTCCGTCGGATAAGGCACCCGATAACCGTTCGACGTCAGCCACTCGATCGCCGCTTTCGGCTCGTCGGTCTGAATGATGGTGGCGCCGCGGTCGACCCAAAACCCCCAGGCTTCGCGCGGCAGGCTGGCGGCGACGGCGAGTTCGTCGCCGCGCCCGCCGGCAAGGAAGCCGCCCGGTTTGTTGACGATGGCGTAGGTGTCGGCCCAGAGATGCCAATCGCCGCGGGCCGCTTCCGCTCGCATATGGTTACCGAACAGCGGACCGCCGGTCGAAGTCAGCGTCTCGGCACCGTTGCGCCAGTTGATCAGTTCGATGGCATGCGGCGCGAACGCCTTGTCGACCTCGCCGGCGAAAGCTGCATCGTGGACAGCGTCGTCGGCGAGGATCGGCATGAACTGGAAGCCGCCGCCGGCCTTGGCAAGCGCTGCGCTCGCGGTGTCAATGCGCTGCCGATTCCAGAGGTTCTCCTTGACGATCACCTGATCGGCCATGCCGAGATCGCGCGCCTCGGCGATCATGCCCGGCAGGTCGGTCACCTCCAGCTTGTTGTCGAGGTTGATCAGGATCCTGTCCCTGGTCGTAAGCAGCATCTCGCGCAACGTCGACACCGTCTCGTTGGTGACGGTCCTTGTGCCCTCGATCACCAGCCGGCATTTCTTCAACTCGGCAAGCGTGTATTTCACCACCTCGCCCTTGCACGTGGTTGTTCTGTCGAGCCAGCTGTCATGCATGATGACGAACTCGCCGTCTCTCGCGCGTCGGACGTCGACCTCGACGATCTCGGCCCCGATCGCGATCGAGCCCTCGATCGCGGCCAGCGAATTCTCGGCGTAGAGCGTCTTGCCGGCCCGCATGCTGCCGGCGCGATGCGCGGCGATCATCACATGATCGCGCCACTGGTTGGCATGCTCGAAGCGGTCGAGGATTTGCGCGGCGCGCGTCTCGCCGGCTAAACCTTCGCCGGAGATTGCGGCAAGCGCGATGGACAGAAGAAGGCTCAGCCAGAGTGTTCGCATCGGGGAATCGCTCCGTTCCGGGTCGGAACCCGGTTAGGCGACGCCCATGACAGGCCGGTGAACGAAGCCGGCTAGTTGTTTTCTTGTTTGGCGCAATTCCGGACGGAAAGGCTACGGCGAAGTCGCCGAACCTGACCGCTTCACACTTTTCCCGGAATTGCTTGGGTCAAATCCGCTTGGAAAGGCGGCGGAACCAGGCCAACGCCGGCATTTCGACGAAGCGCCAGGTGAACCAGGACGCGACGATAACGGCGATCAGCATGGCGATCAAAGCCGCGAAACCGACCCAAGGCGAGCCAGTGCCGAAGCCGGTCGCATGGTCGCCGCGCAGCATCAGGTCGCCGACGATGCCGAGCCCGAGCTTGCGCTCGATCAGGCCGCCGGCATTGATCATGCGCGCCTGGACGAAGATGTGGACCATGTAGATCGAATAGGAGAGCGAGCCGAGCAGCAGCATCGGCCGGCTGCGCAGCAGGGCGCTGACCCATCCGCCCTCATGGGCAAAGAGATAAAGCGCCAGCGCAAAGACGACCGGCGCCGCAATACCAAGGTCGTTGGCGCCGGCAATGGAGACGAACAGCGCGATCCCAGCGATCATCGCCAACTCGGCCAGTGTCCAGGCGAGGCGCCCCGCCCCGCCGCTCAAGGCCTGTCGCGCCTCTGCAATGGAATCGTGCTGAAACCAGGCAAGCAACGCACCGAGCGAGAAGCCGTAAAGGCAGCGGATGAAGCCGAAATCGAAGGACACGTCCATATGACGCGTCGAGACCGCAAGCAGGAAAAGGGGCGCCGTCACCGCGGCGGCAACGAACCATATCCATGCGCGCTGCCCGGCGGTGAAGACGACGGCGGCAAACAGCAGATAGGTGAAGAACTCGGCAGAAATGCTCCAGCTCGGCGCGTTCCAGCTCAGATGATCCTCGACCCCCATGCCCTGCAAAAGGAAGAGGTTGGCGACGAGGCTTTTCAGGTCGAAGCCTCCGGTGAAGGGCGCGGGTCCCGTTCCATGCAGCGCCGGCAGCACGAGCCGCAGTGCCTCGAAGCCGGCGAAAGCGGCAAGCATCAGGAGATGCAGCGGATAGATGCGGCCGAAACGGACGAGCGCGAACCGTGCAAGGTCGCCCTGACCGGCGAGCCGGCCGCCATAGGCGCTGGCGATGACGAAGCCGGAGAGCACGAAGAAGAAATCGACGAACAGATAGGAGCCGCCGACAAAAGCGCTCTGCGATACCATCGAGGTCGTCGGGAAGTGGAACAGCGCCACCAGCAGCGCGCAGATGCCGCGCCAGGAATCCAGCACCAGGAAGCGCGCGCCGGCCGCCGTGCCGACACGGGTCGCCGCGGGCGCGGATGCAAGGTTGAGCAGAGCCGTCTCAGCCATAATGATACAGATCCTGTGTTGGCGTGGCACTCGCCGAGCGCCGCTTCCTTTCCGCAAGCTGTGACTGGCATGTTGCGTGCCGGTTCTGTAGTTGTGGCTGCCCCGATGAAAACCGAGGATTCCTGATGGCGAACAACGAGATCGACCATGCCTTCACCGCCCGTTCCAAGACGGGCGCGTCGTTCGAGCCGACCTATGCCGGCGCGCTGTCGTTCATGCGGCGCAAATACACGAAGGACGTGAAGGGCGCGGACGCTGTCGTGTGGGGCATTCCCTTCGACGCCGCGGTCACCAACCGGCCGGGCGCTCGCTTCGGGCCGCAGGCGATCCGCCGCGCCTCGGCGATCCTCGACAACGATCCGCAATATCCGTTCTCGCGCGACCTGTTCGAGCACCTCTCGGTGGTCGACTATGGCGATTGCCTGCTCGACAGCGGCAATCACCAGAAGACCCCTGGCACGATCGAGCGCGAGGCGGCCAAGATCCTGAAATCAGGCGCGTTCCTTTTGACGCTCGGCGGCGACCATTTCGTCACCTGGCCGCTGCTCAAGGCGCACGCCGCGATCCACGGGCCGCTGGCGCTCGTGCAGTTCGACGCGCATCAGGACACCTGGCCGGATGACGGCAAGCGCATTGACCACGGCTCCTTCGTCGCCCGCGCGGTGAATGAAGGCATCATCGACCCCGATCGCTCGATCCAGATCGGCATCCGCACTCATGCACCGGACACGTTCGGCATAAAAATCCTCTATGGCCACGAGGTCGAGGAAATGCGCGCCTCCGACATCGCCTATGCGATCGTCGAGCGCACCGGCGGCAAGAAGACCTATCTCACCTTCGACATCGACTGCCTCGACCCGGCCTTCGCGCCGGGCACCGGAACGCCGGTGGCAGGTGGCCCCTCCTCGGCCAAGATGCTGTCGACGCTGCGCCAGCTCGGCCAGATCGACATCGTCGGCGCCGACGTCGTCGAGGTTGCACCGGCCTATGATCATGCCGATATAACGGCGATCGCCGGATCGATCATCGCCATGCACTATCTCGGCCTGTTGGCGGAGCGAAAGGCGCGGCTCGACGAACTGAGCAACGGCAATCATGTAGCAGTAAATCACGCCAACGGCATATAACATTGGAATCGCAAGGAATTTGGCAAGCGATGAAACCGAAAATCTTCATTGACGGCGAATACGGCACGACGGGCCTGCAGATCAGGGCACTGCTGGCCGACCGCGGCGACCTGGAGATCATCTCCATCCCGACGGAACGCCGCAAGGAGGCCGCCGCCCGCGCCGAATTCCTCAACGCGGCCGACGTCGCGATCCTTTGCCTGCCGGATGCGGCGGCCAAGGAAAGCGTGTCGCTGATTACGAACGACACCACGAAGGTGATCGATGCCTCGACCGCGCACCGCGTGGCCGAGGGCTGGGAATATGGCTTCGCGGAAATGGACAAGGACCAGGCGAAGAAGATCGGCAGCGCGAAACGCATCGCCAATCCGGGCTGCTGGCCGCAGGGGCCGATCGCGACGCTGCGGCCACTGGTTGCGGCGGGCTTGCTGCCTGCCGACTTCCCGGTCACCGTCAACGGCATTTCCGGCTATTCCGGCGGCGGCCGGCCGATGATCGAGGACTATGTCGGCAAGGGCGAGGACGCGCCCGAGTTCCTGCCCTACGGGCTGACGCTGCAGCACAAGCATGTGCCGGAGCTCCGCACCTATGCAAAGCTGTCGCACGACCCGATCATGCAGCCGGCGGTGGGCAATTTCGCGCAGGGCATGATCACCGTGGTGCCGCTGCAACTCGGCGGTCTCGACCGCGTGCCGACTGGCGCCGAGCTTCACGCGGCGATTGCCGACCATTATGCGTCGATCGATGGCGGCGTGGTCGAGGTCGCGCCCTACACCCTCATGGAGCGCATGCCGGAGATCGATCCGGAGATCTATAACGGCACCAACCGGATGAAGGTCTACGTCTTCGCCAATGACGAGAGGGCGCAAGCACTGCTGATGGCCGTCTACGACAATCTCGGCAAGGGCGCGTCGGGCGCCGCGGTGCAGAACCTCGACCTGATGCTCGGCATCAAGCACTGAGCGGTCATGCAGGCATTCCCTGGGCGCTGGAAGGTCAGCGCTCCCGAACTCATTGCCGAGACCTTTTCCAGCCGGATCTGGAAGGTCGTGCGGGACGATGGTTCGCCGGCAATCGTCAAGGACCTGAAACCCTTCGACGACGTCGCGGACGAGTTGCGCGGCGAGCATTACCTCGCCTGGCGGCGCGGCGAAGGCGCGGTGCGGCTGCTCGGCCGTGACGGCAATCGCATGCTGCTCGAATATGCCGGCGACAGGCTGCTTTCCGAACATCTTGCGGAGCATGGCGACGCCGCCGCGACGGCGATTGCCGCCGAGAACCGCGAGCTTGCCGTGGCCGAGGCCGTTCGAAAAGTTCGGTCGCAATTCTGATCACCGAGGCAGGACCGGCCGCGGTAACCGCCGATTCACCATGATCGGCTATTGATGGAGTCGGCCCTCCTCAAAGGAATTCCCATGGTCAGCGCGATCTCGAGCTCCGTCCAAGCGGTGCAGTACTCCTCATCCACATCGTCCGACAGCGCGGCCCAGGAGGCCGACCTCGAAAAGCAGATCCAGGCCTTGGAAGATCAGGCCAAGGCCGCCCAGGACCAGGTCGATGCCGCCAAGCTGCAGCAGCAGATCGCGGCGCTGGAGGCCAAGCTCGCCGCGCTCAAGGCGGCCGACGCGAAAAAGGCCGATCAGGACCAGTCGACGACGTCCGCCGCCGCTGCACGCCAGGCGGAATTCGACAACGAGACGACGACCCAGTCGCACCTGTTCTCGATGTGACCGTCAGCTCTTGACGGTAATCTCCGTCGGAAGCCGGTAAGCGCCCTTGGTGCCTCGCCAATGCGCGGCGGCGAAGCCGAGCAGGACAAGCGCGATCGCCTGATGCGTCAACGCCATGTGCAGCGGCACCTGCATCAAGAGCGTGCCGATGCCGATCGAGGCCTGGACCACCACCAGCGCGAACAGAAGCGTGGCCCGGCGGGCATGGGTGGTGCCGGGCTGGCGCCGCCACGTCGTGATCATATGCCAGAGCGACACGGCGAAGATGGTATAAGCGCCCAGCCGGTGGACGAACTGCACCGTCTTCGGATTCTCGAAGAAGTTCAGCCAGGCGGGCTTCAGGAGAAGCAGATCGGATGGGATCACCTTTCCATCCATCAGTGGCCATGTGTTGTAGGAAAGGCCGGCGTGCAGCCCGGCGACCAACCCGCCAAGATAGATCTGGACCAGCGCGAGAAGCACGATGAAACCGGCGAGCCGCTGCGTCGACCGGTCGGCGGCGGGCTCCGAATGCGGCGCCAGCCCGCGCGCGACCACCATCGTCGCGGTGAAGATCAGCGCGGCAAGCGTCAGGTGCGTCGCCAGCCGGTACTGGCTGACCGAGACGCGGTCGGCCAGGCCGGAAGCCACCATCCACCAGCCGATTGCGCCCTGCAGTCCGCCCAGCAGAAGGATGCCGACGAGCTTCAGTCCAAGGCCTCGCTCGATGCGGCGCGTCGCCCAGAAGAACAGCAGCGGCAAGGCAAAGACCGCGCCGACGCTGCGCGCCAGGATGCGATGTGCCCACTCCCACCAGAAGATCGACTTGAAGTCCTCGACGCTCATGCCCTTGTTGATCTCGGTATATTGCGGGATCTGCTGGTAGCGCTGGAACTCTTCCTGCCATTCGACGTCGTTGAGCGGCGGGATGACGCCGTGAATCGGCTGCCACTCAGTGATCGACAGCCCCGAGCCAGTGAGCCGAGTGGAGCCGCCGACAAGCACCAGCGCGAACAGCACGAGCAGCACGACGTAAAGCCAGCCACGCACCAGTGCGCGGTTCTGGAGGTCGCGGTCTCGAGCGGCATAGGGGGCCGTGGCGGTGAGGGCAGCCATAGGCGTTTTTCCGGTCGTTGAAGGCTGAAGTGGTGGACCAAGGCCGCCCAACTGGCAAGACCGGACAGCGCGGCACGCCGTCGCGCCGGGCCGCGACGGTTGCGCGCTTTCTTCATTCGGCCTAAGCGGAGCGGGTCAACGGAACCGCGACATGCCCATTCGCCTGAAAAAGCTGATCGGAACCATATTGCTGGTGGCGCTGGTCGTCATCTACGCGCTGATCGCGTCGGCCGTCGCGGTCACCAGGCTCGCCGAATACGGGCCGACGGCGCATCTCCTCTTCTTCCTGCTCAGCGGCTTTCTGTGGGTTCTGCCGGCCATGGCCATTATCAAATGGCTGATCATCGAGCCACGCCCGAAGGGCTGAGCTCGCCGGCGCCGGGCAAGCAAAAACACGAATGTGATTCAGACGTGATCGGGTGCGCGCCTACCCTGCCTGGTTCATAGCTCGGCAGGGAGGCTCGGCATGCTGAGGACCATGTTCGCGGGGCTGATCGTTTTGACCGGCTCGCTCGCCGTTTCGATCGCGACAGCGGAAACCATCAATGTCTCGGATGCTCACGGCGGCAGCGTCGCCGCCTATAGCCAGCGCTGGAAGGGGCTTGCGGCGCGCGGCGTCGATGTGCGCATCGTCGGCAAATGCCAGTCGGCCTGCACCGTGCTGCTCGGCTATATTCCGCGCAGTCGCATCTGCGTGACGCCGTCGGCGAGCTTCGGCTTCCATCTGGCGCACCGGCCCGACATGACCGCCTTGTTGTGGAAGGCCTACGCATCCGACATCAGAGGCTGGATCAAGGCGCATGGCGGGCTTGAAACGCAGCTCAAATGGATGAGCGCGCCCGACACCTACCGTTATTTCCATAAGTGCTGATCAAGGCGCAGGCCTATATCGTAACGACCATCTTGCCCGCATTGGCGAGCGGCGTGGTGATGCCGGACAGCATCGTGCGGATATGCGCCACGCTCTGGTAGCGGCCATTGACGGAGATGCGCGGCAGCGCGTGCAGGAAGCCGGCATGCTCGGCGCGCAGCACACCATGCCGCGTGGTCACCGCCGAGCCATAGCCTGCGTCGCGGGCAAAGCCAACCTCGCGGCAACCGACAGCGCTCGCATAGCCATAGGGGTAAGCCAGATGACGCGGCTCCTCGCCAAGCCTTTCGGCCAGGATGCGGCGGACGTCGCCGATCTCATGGCGCGCATCGGCTTCGGACAGCCGCTTCAAGTTCCGATGATTGACGGTGTGGGCGCCGATAGTCACCAGCGGGTGCACGGCCATGGTGCGAAGCTCATCCCAGTTCATCAAGGTGCATGGGCGGCCCGAGCCGAATTTGAACCCATTGGAACGAGCAAGTTCGCGCAGCGCAGCGCCCTGCTCTTCCTCGGAGACTTCCAAGGTCAGCCAGGCGTTCAGCCGCGCGACGGCCTGGATCTTCCTGCCTGGCGTCGAGCAATCGATCACCGTCGGCTTGCCCGCCATAGTCAGCGTCAGGCGCGAGCTGGTGTCGACGATATCCTCGATCACGTCCCACCAGAGTTCGACGGCGCCGTCGATCAGGCCGGGGGCGACGTAGATGGCGATCGGCGCGCCGTGCCTTTCCAGGATCGGAAGCGCCTCGGTCATGTTGTCGCGATAGGCGTCGTCGGCGGTGATCGTGGCGAACTGGCCGCCCTTGCCACCCGTCTTGATGCGCTCGATCGCTTCATCAAGGGAAACAAAGGCATAACCCCGCCCCTTCATGTCCGCGATCAGCCTGTCGAGGAAGGCGGGCGCGATGTTCAGATGCCGGTTGACGCTGTTCGGCTTCTCCGGTGTCGCGGTGACGCGGTGCAACATCAGGATAGCGCCGATGCCGCCGACAAACGGCCGCGCCAGAGGCGCGAGACCGGAGTAGCGGGCAAGGTTCAGCGCCAGTTTCCGGATTGCCTCGCCCCCGTCGATCATTCCTTCACCTTTTGCGCCTAGGCTCATCCAAGCACGAGTTGCGCCTATGCGAACCCCCAAGTCGGAACCAATACGTCTTAAGGATTGAGGGATGGTTGACGCCGCCGCGTCATTTGACGGCAACCGGGTCGCGGCCAACGAGACTTCCGCGCGACCCATGCGAGCCGATCAGGGTCGGTGGACTGCGACCGCAAAAGACGGTGCCGGGCTTGCCGACTACGTTCAATTCTGCGCCTCGGCGCTGTTCGCGCCAGCGCAAAGCGCATCCTGGGTAAACAACTGGGCAACCGCGACCGGCGCCGACATGGTTGTCGCGACGCTATCCTGCGATGGCCATCCGGCGCTTTCGCTTGCGCTGGAAGTCGTAGGGCGCGGCCCGTTCAAGGTTGCCCGTTTCGCCGGCGGGCGCCACGCCAACGGCAATTTCGCCGCCGCCGATCCACGTTTCCTGTCTGCTATCGACGGTCGGACGATCCGCTCGGTGTTCAAGGTCATCGCCCGAACGCGGCCGGACATCGACCTGATCTCGCTGGAAAGGCTGCTGCCCGACCTCGACGGCGTCGCCAACCCGCTCGCCGCGCTATCCGGCTTTCCAAGTCCGAACCTTGCGCTCGCGGTCGATCTCGACGGCGGGTTCGACGCGCTCTTGTCGCGCGCGAGCGGCAAGCGCAAGCGCAAGAAGCACCGTTCGCAGACGCGCAAGTTCGAGGCGGTCGGCACCTTCCGCCGCATCGAGGCGCACACTCGCGAAGAGGTCGACAGGCTGCTCGACGCCTTCCTCGAGATGAAGGAGGTGCGTTTCGCCAAGATGGGCATCGCCAATGTCTTCGGCGACAGGCAAGTGCGCGACTTCTTCCGGACGCTGTTTGCCGATGCGCTGACGGAGGAAAAGCCGTCCTTCCTGCTGCACGGCCTGGACGTGGCGGGAAAACTGCGCGCGGTTACCGGCTGCAGCCGCTCCGGCAAGCGGCTGATCTGCGAGTTTGGCGCCATCGCCGAGGACGATCTCGCCTTCACCAGCCCCGGCGACTTCCTGTTCTTCGACAATATCCAGGAAGCCTGCGATCTCGGCTTCAAGGTCTATGACTTCTCGGTCGGCGACGAGCCTTACAAACGGCTCTGGTGCGATCTCGAGATCCAGCATTTCGAGGTGCTTGCGCCGCTGACATTGAAAGGCCGCGCATTGGCGACGACGATGCGGCAAGGCGCGCGGGCCAAGGCCTTCATCAAGAACAATCCGATGGTCTGGAAGTTGACCAAGATGCTGCGCCGCAAGGCTGCCGGACAGGCTGCACCTGCCGCAACCGAGGACGACAGCTAGGCTTGGTAAGAGTCGCACAGTCGCCGTCGCGTTCCGGGGCGATGCGGCAAGCGGGCCGAGACCCTGAGGGACTCGACGGAACCTATCGAGTGCCGAGAGGTTTTCGCACCCAGAAGGAGAATGGCCATGGCTAAGTGCGACCAGTGCGGCAACGACTATGACAAGGCATTCCTAGTGAGCTTGAGCGGGCAAACCTACACGTTTGACAGCTTCGAGTGCGCGATCCAGAAGCTTGCGCCGATCTGCCCGCATTGCAGGGTGCGGATCATGGGACATGGCGTCGAGCAGGGCGATATCATCTATTGCTGCGCGCATTGCGCCGGGCAGGAAGGGGCCAATGCCCTGACCGATCGCGCACCGTGACAATCGCGATTCCTCTGCCTCTCCCCTGGAGGGCCACGCGGAAATAACTTCTCGTAGCGCTCTTGACCGCGATTCTGGGGCAGTCGTTCAGTTCTAACTACGCCGCCTGAACGATCTCGACCAATTCAACGTCGAACACCAGGTCCTTTCCGGCCAACGGATGATTGCCGTCGAGCTTGACGCTGGCGTCGTCCGCGCCGATGACCGTTACTTGCATGGGACGTCCCTCGCGGGTGCGGGCCTGCAATCGGGTGCCAATATCGACGTTGATGTTTTCCGGCACGCTGGCGCGGTCGATGACTACGACCGCTTCGGGGCGATGGGGGCCATAGGCGGCGTCAGCGGGAACGGTGACGGTGCTTTTCGTGCCGACCTCCATGCCTTCGACATGCGTTTCGAGACCAGGAATTACCTGTCCTTCGCCCAGTGTAAACTGCAACGGTTCACTGCCGGAAGAATCGAATTGGGTGCCGTCGACCAGACGCCCAGTGTAGTTGATACGTACAGTGTCGCCATTCTTGGCCTGTGTCATAACAGCTATCCTTTGGGAGTTTCGAGGGACCGGCCTAGGGTTCACGGTCCGCTCTTGATCATCCACGCACCAAAGTGCGCAGCGCGAAACATCAAAACTAGGTGCTATGCCGCCGATGTAAAGTGCGGGGGCCGCCGAGAAATGCCCCGGCTCGGTCTTGCACCTAAGGACTGTCATGCCCCCGACTGAGCCATGCTCGATTCGCTGCGGTCTCGGCCTTCGGTTCCTCGCGGTTGTCCTTAGCAAGCGCCGCGGCAGCGCAGGACAGCCTTGTCGGTCTCCAGCCTTACGCAGCCGACCGGCGTCCTGGCAATGGATCTCCCGGTTCGTGGCCGACCGGCGTGACCAGCGTCAGGTTGGGATAGCCGTTCTCGATCAGCTTCACCGCGGCCTGCGTCACCTGGTCGTCGGCCTCGAGCATCGACAGGAAGACTTCGGTGCCGTCACCGACAAGGCGGCCGATGCCTTGCGCGTCGGCCGGGCCGCACTCGACCACGACGAGATCATAGGCCGTGGTGAGCGACTGCATGATGATCGGCAGCCGGTCGGCGGCGCGCATGGCGCGGACAGGGTCGGCGGTGCCGACCGGAATGACATGCGCATCCGAATAGAGATCGGGATGGATGACGTCGCTGAACTGCGCTTCGGAAGCGAGCAGATTGGTGATGCCGGGGAAGAGGCTTGTGTCCAGCATCGGCCGCGACGCCGCGCCCGATGCCGTGAGATCGAGCAGCAGCACACGCAGGCCGGCATCCGATACTTCGCGCGCCACCAGCACGGCGGACGCGGCCGCCTCGTCGCCTTCCGGCGACACGAAGATCGCGCGCGCGGCGCCGGAAGCGATCAGCTTCTCCGCGGCCTTGTCGACATCGATCTCGCCCAGCCTGGATTGCCTTGGCTCCGGGGCCGATTCGCTGGGCTCGGCCTGCTTGACAGCCGCAGCGCGAACCTCCGCCAACTCGCGCTCGGCCGGCCTCGGCAGTTCCGATTCCGCGATCGAATGCCCCGGCTCGGCTTCCTCGTAAGGCGCAAAGGTCCGACCTTCGCCATGTGCCTCGGCGACCATCGGTTCCACCCTGGCCGCGGGCATCGCCACCTGCTCGATATCGGCGAAGTGGGCGCCGGCGGCCGGACGCATGGCGCGGCCCGAGAACAGCTCGCCAAGCAGCGTGCCGATCGCCATCAGCAGCAGCGAAGCAGCGGCGGCGGCGCCGGTGATCGG
Source organism: Mesorhizobium sp. B3-1-9 (assembly GCF_006439595.1). Lineage (NCBI taxonomy): Bacteria > Pseudomonadati > Pseudomonadota > Alphaproteobacteria > Hyphomicrobiales > Phyllobacteriaceae > Mesorhizobium > Mesorhizobium sp. B3-1-9. The sequence continues at coordinate 449,615 of NZ_VFTJ01000003.1, read as the reverse complement.
CCCGATCTTCGGGAAATAGGGCTGGGACGGCACCTGGGCCTGCGCGATCAGGCTCGCCGCGACAGGCGAGTATCTGCGATCCTTGCGCGAAGCCACCGCATTGTAACTAGCCATATAGGATTCAAGCTGTTGGCGCTGAACATTCGCGTCACGCTGCAAGGCGTCCAGCTGCACCTGCTGCTCGCCGGCCCGCGCCGAGGCGGCTTTCAGCGTGTTGACGTCCGCGATCAGCTGATCCTCGCGGGCCTTGGCCGTCTGGGCCTGGGCCGACAGGCCGCGGATGATCTTTTGCGCCTCATTGCGAATCTGTCCGTCGAGATCGGCCAGCTGCGACTTCAGCGCCCGGATGCGCGGATGGTTGTCGAGCAGGGTCGTGGAAAGATCGGCGATGTTGGCCCTGAGCTCCACCTGGCGCTCGCGCAGGCGCTGGATCAGCTCGGAGGACAGGACTTCCGGCACGCTGTCCAGCGAACCGCCATTCTGCAGCGCCCGGCGCACGCTCTCGGCGCTCGCCTCGGCGGCGGCTCGGCTGGCGCGCACGCGCGACAATTCGCTCGACAGTTCAGAGAGCTGCTGCGTCGGAAGCACCGCATTGTTGCCGCCCATCAAGAGGTCGGACTGCGCACGGAAGGCCGCGACCTTGGCCTCGGCGTCCTTGACGCGATTCTGCAGGTCGGCGATTTCCGGCGCCAGGAAGTCGGTGGCGGCGGCGTTCGATTCGAGCTTGGCGTCGCCCTTCGAAGCGATATAGGCGTTGGCGATGCCGTTCGCGATGTCGGCGGCGAGCTTGGGATCCTTCGAGGCGAACTCGATCGCGATCGCACGCGTCTTTTCAACGGCGTAGACATTGAGCTTGTCGTGCATGGCATTCAGCACGCGCTCTTCCGGCGGGATATCGAAGGGATCGCTTTTCAAGCCGACGAGCACAAGCACGCGCCCGAGCGACGACATTTTCAGCGTTTCGTCGAACTCCGGCAACTTGTCCAGGTTGAGCTTGGTCGCCACCTGCTTGAGGATGTCGGGCGAGGAAATGATCTGGACCTGAGTCGCAACGCCTTGCTCGTCGAGAATCGGTTTGTCGTCATCGTTGGTGCCCGGCGGCCGGGTGTATTCCGATTCGCGCGAGCCGATCTCCAGCTTGGCTGTCGCCTTATAGTAGGGCGTCGCGAGCCAGGCGAAGGCGAAGGCCAGCCCGGTGACCAGAAGCGTCACGAAGACAATGCGCAGCCAGTTTCTCGCCAGGCTGGCGAAGAGCTGTCTCAGATCGACATCGACGTCTGCGGCCGCGGACTGAACGGACATGCACCCTGCTCCGAACTTTGAGTCGAGGATGGACCGTAAACAACTATGGTAACTCACCCGTTAAGATCGGAATGAGCGCTTATTAGAGAGCACTCAAAGAAGATTGCGCGAAAGCAATAGAACAATTGAGCTTTTTGCCGATCTCCGCGCTCCCGGACCAAGCTCCTTTACCACCCATTAACCCTAACAGGATGATAACGGTCGCACTTTCCTGGGGTTGGCCGCGACTTGCGGCAAGAGCGATGAAGGTTCCTGGCCGGTCATGAAAAGCACTGCTTCCCTCTTTCGCGCTTTGCTTGCCCTGTCGCTGCTGACCGGCTGTTCGAGCTACCGCCCGACACCCGCCGCCTTCCATGAAGTGCTCGATCAGCCCTACCGACTCGGCGCCGGCGACCGCGTCCGTGTCACGGTGTTCGAGCAGGATGGGTTGAGCAACACCTACAGCGTCGACCAGTCCGGCTATCTCTCCTTCCCGCTGGTCGGCGCGGTGCCGGCGCGTGGCCACACCGCGCAGCAGTTGGAAAAGGCGATCGCCGACAAGCTGCGCCAAGGCTATTTGCGCGATCCCGACGTTTCGGTCGAAATCGACCGCTACCGGCCGATCTTCGTCATGGGCGAAGTGGGTGCCGCCGGCCAGTATTCCTACGTGCCGGGACTCACCGTGCAAAAGGCGGTCGCCATCGCCGGCGGCTTCACGCCGCGCGCCAATCAGGGGAGCGTCGACATCACCCGCGACATCAACGGCAAGGTGATGACCGGTCGGGTTCTGACATCCGATCCGCTCCTGCCCGGCGACACCGTCTACGTCCGCGAACGCCTGTTCTGAAAAACCCGTCGTGGCGGTGAATCTCAGGATCGTCCACTGCTTTCGCTCACCTGTGGGAGGAATCTTCCGGCACGTGCGCGACCTGACAGAGGCGCAGGTCGCTGCCGGCCATGCGGTGGGAATCGTCTGCGACTCGACCACCGGCGGCGACTATGAGGAGCGCTTGTTCGACGCGATGAAGGACAGTTTGGCGCTCGGCATCCATCGGACGCCGATGCAGCGCCATGTCGGGCCGGGCGATCTCGCCTCGGCCTGGCGCACCTATCGAATCATCCAGGAATTGCGGCCGGACGTGCTGCACGGGCACGGCGCCAAGGGTGGCGCCTATGCCCGGCTGTTCGGCTCACTGTTACGGGTATCAAGGTTTCGCGTTGCCCGCCTCTATTCACCGCATGGCGGCTCCCTCCACTATGACGAAACGACGGCGACGGGAAAGCTGTTCTTCGGCCTGGAGCGCTTCATGGCGCGCTTCACCGACTGCCTGCTGTTCGTTTCCGACTACGAGCGGAAAACCTATCGCCGCAAGGTCGGCGAGCCGCCGATACCCAACCGGCTGGTCTATAACGGCCTGCGCGCCGCCGAATTCGAACCGGTGACGACGGCGGCAGATGCCGCCGATTTCCTGTACATCGGGATGATGCGCGACCTGAAGGGTCCGGATATTTTCATCGATGCGCTGGCCTTGGCCGGCAACGAGCTCGGACGCCCCCTAAGCGCAGTGATGGTCGGCGACGGCGACGACCTGCTGCGCTACCACGCGCAGGTCGAGCGGCTCGGCCTGGAGAGCCACGTCCGTTTCCTGCCGCCCATGCCGGCGAGGGACGCTTTCGCGCTGGCCGATTTGATCGTCGTGCCGTCCCGCGCGGAGGCGATGCCGTATATTGTGCTCGAGGCCTTGGCCGCCGGCATGCCGATGATCGCGACCGCGGTCGGCGGCATTCCGGAAATCTTCGGCGAAAACTCCCCTGCCCTGATCCGGCCCGACGCATCCCAGCTCGCCGCCAAAATGGGGACGGCGCTCAGCGACTTCGACGGTTATCGAAAACTGATGCCGCAGGCCGATGAGCTGAAGGCCCGATTCGGCGCCGACGTCATGGCCGCCGATATCGAGAAGGCCTATTTCGCGGCGCTGAACAAATAGGCCCGCGGGCCGCAACAACTCCAAAACCACCGGTTGTTTCAAGGCTTTCTTAGCTCTCTTTTGCTATGCAGTTGCGCGAAGCTCGCGGACAGTTCCCATGAATGAGATCGACCCCGCGCACCGCTTTTCCATAGATGCGGTGCGCAACTACGACACTCCCGCCGAGGGCGAAAAACCTGGCGGCATCAACGATGTGGCGCGCCAGGTCGCCTCACAATACCGGCGCGATACCATGTCGCCGATCATGGTCAGCGGCGTGCTGCGCATGGTCGAGTTCGCGATGCTGTTCCTGTCTGGGCTCTGCGTCTATTTCTACTATGTCGGCTTCTTCAGCTATCTGGCCTGGCAGTATCCGCTGGCGATCGCGGCGACGTCGTTCCTGGCCGTGGTGCTGCTCGACGTGACCGACTGCTACCAGATCGAGGCTTTGATGCGCCCGCTGGCCAACTTCGGCCGCGTGCTGCTGGTCTGGGCCGGCAGCTTCGCGCTGATGGCGCTCACCGCGTTCGCCATCAAGGCGTCGGAAGACTATTCGCGCCTGCTGTTCGGCACCTGGTTCGCGGTCGGCTTCGTGCTGATCTTCGGCCTGAGACTCGTGATGTCCAGCCTCATCCGGCGCTGGGCGCGCGACGGCCGCATGGAGCGCCGCGCGCTCATCGTCGGCGGCGGCAAGGCGGCCGAGCAGCTGATCCGCTCGGTCGAGAAGCAGCCCTACAACGACATCCGCATCTGCGGCATCTTCGACGACCGCAACGACAAGCGCTCGCCGCCGATCGTCGCCGGCTATCCGAAGCTCGGCACCATCTCCGAGCTCATCGAATTCGCCCGCATCGCGCGCATCGACATGCTGATCGTATCGCTGCCGCTCACCGCCGAATCGCGCGTCTTGCAACTTCTGAAGAAACTCTGGGTGCTGCCGGTCGACATCCGGCTCTCGGCGCATTCCAATGCGCTGCAGTTCCGGCCGCGCGCCTACTCCTATATCGGCTCGGTGCCGATGCTCGACATCTTCGACAAGCCGATCAACGACTGGGATTCGGTCGCCAAACGCGCCTTCGACATCTTCTTCTCGCTTGTCGGCATCGTCCTTTTTTCGCCGGTAATGCTCGCCACCGCGATCGCCATCAAGCTCGACAGCAAGGGCCCGGTGCTGTTCAAGCAGAAGCGGCACGGCTTCAACAACGAGATCATCGAAGTCTACAAGTTCCGCTCGATGTATACCGACCGGTCCGACCCGACCGCCAAGCAGACGGTGACCAAGAACGATCCGCGCGTCACCGGTGTCGGCCGCTTCATCCGCAAGACCTCGATCGACGAACTGCCGCAGTTCTTCAATTCGCTGTTCGGCTCGCTGTCGCTGGTCGGGCCGCGCCCGCATGCCATCGCCGCGCAGTCGCACAATTTGCTCTACAACGAGGTGGTCGACGGCTACTTCGCCCGCCACAAGGTCAAGCCCGGCGTCACCGGCTGGGCGCAGATCAACGGCTGGCGCGGCGAGATGGACACCAACGAAAAGATCCGCATGCGCACCGAATACGACCTCTACTACATCGAGAACTGGTCGATGCTGTTCGACCTGCGCATCCTGTTCCTGACGCCGATCCGCCTGCTCAACACGGAAAACGCCTATTGAGCGCAATCGCCCATCCGTTGCAGCCGCAGGCTGTCAACAAGTTGTCGCCGGAGGCGGTCAACGCCAAGCTGATTTCGCTGATCGCGTCGGCGGCGATCGGCGTCGGCATCCTGCTCTCCGGCTTCGTCATCAGCGAGCCGGCGCCCTACGAAATCTACATGGCAGGGCTGATCGCGGTCTGGGCGCTGTTCGGCCTTCGAATCTCGCGTGCGATCGTCCCGTTGCTGGTGCTGCTGGTGGCGATGAACATCGGCGGCATGATCGCCATGACGCAGATGGCGGACCTCGCCAACACGCCGCTCTATCTCGCCGTCTCGCTGTTTTTGGCCTTCAGCGCGGTGTTCTTCGCCTCGGTGACCTCGGTCCAGCCCAGCCTCTACCGGCTTATCTTCATCGCCTATGTCGTCTCGGCGGTGGCGACGTCGCTGCTCGGCATCGCCGGCTATTTCCATGCCTTTCCCGGCGCGGAGATGTTCACCAAATACGACCGAGCGGCCGGCGCCTTCCAGGATCCGAACGTGTTCGGGCCGTTCCTAGTGCTGCCCGGCACCTACCTGCTCTACCTGCTCCTGACCGGCCCGGTGTCGCGCATGCCGCTTCTGGCGGTGCCGCTGCTCATCGTCACCGCCGGCATCTTCTTCTCCTTCTCGCGCGGTGCCTGGGGCATGTTCGCCGTGTCGGCGGTGCTGCTCACCGCGTGCCTCTTCCTGCAGAGCGCCAGCGGCAGGTTCCGGCTGCGGGTCGTGGTGATGACGATCGCGGCCGTGGCGCTGCTGGTCATCGCCTTCATCGTCATCCTGCAGTTGCCCGGCGTGTCTGACATGTTCACCCAGCGCGCGCAACTCGAGCAGAGCTACGACTCGGCGCGGCTTGGCCGCTTTGCCCGCTATTCGATCGGCTTCCAGCTGGCGATGGAGCACCCGTTCGGCATCGGCCCGCTGGTCTTCGGCACGATCTATGGCGAGGACACGCACGACATCTGGCTGAAGGCGCTGATGGATTATGGCTGGCTTGGTTTCGTCTCGTTCCTGGCGCTCACGCTATGGACGATCGGGGCCGGCTTCCGCATCCTTTTGCGCGACCGGCCGTGGCAGCCCTATCTGCTTTGCGCCTATGTCGCCTATCTCGGCAATATCGGCCTCGGCACCTTCATCGACATCGACCACTGGCGCCATCTCTACCTGCTGTTGGGCTTGATCTGGGGCGCGATCGCGCTGGAGTACCGGCATCAGCGGGAATTGCGGCTGGGAAGGCCTGCATCCCTGCTTGCAATTTCACCTGCGCGATAGGCACCGAATTCGGTTGACCCGCACCGGGTTATCACGATACATCGCCACCCGGTCCGGAGTGTAGCGCAGCCCGGTAGCGCACTTGACTGGGGGTCAAGGGGTCGTCGGTTCGAATCCGGCCACTCCGACCATTTAAATCCTTGAAATCCCCCACGAAGACGGCACGAATGTGCCAGGCGAGTTTATGTATGCGCGGCCAGCATGCGGCGCGCGCTTTCTTCGTCGGTGATCAGGATGGTCGGCGCAATCAGGTTCATGGCACCGAGCAGCGCCTCGGTCTTCTCGGCGCCGCCTGAGGTGAGGATGCGGATCGGCGCCTTACGCAGGCGATCGACATCCACCGACATCACATGGCTGTTGACCGGATGGTCGACCAGATCGCCATTGCGGTCGTAGAAATGGAACAGAAGGTCGCCGACGGCGCCCCGCGCCAGCAGGGCCTCGCGGTCCGCTTCCTTGAGGAAGCCGCCGCGCGAGAAGGTGGTGGCCGAAGCGATGCCGCCGACGCTCAACAGAACGGCGTCGAGCGCATCGGCCATCTCGAAAATCTCCTGCAGGCCGCAACGCTCGACCAGCGCGATCTTGGTCTCGACGCTGTCGACGACGGCCGGCGTCGGCATCAGATAACCGTCGCCCTGGAAGATTTGTGCAAAGCGCCAGGCGAACTCGGCCGGATTGACCCGGCGCGCGACGCCGACGCCGCCAAGCAGCGAAATCACGCTGAAATCGGTCAGCGATTTGGCGCTGATGAAGGGCAAGGTATGGAATAGCGTCACGCCCCAGCCGACGCCGACCCGCATGCCGGATTTCATCGCATCGGACAGGAACATGCCGGTCTTGGCGGCGATTGCCGGGATTGGATCGGCGTTGGGATCCGTGAGCGGCGCGACCAGCGCCTGCTGCAGCCCAAAGGTCTTCTCCAGCGCCCGCTCCAGCCGCACGATCTCCAAAAGCTCGCTCTCGATGGTGATCTTCACCTCGTTGCGCGCCCTCGCCTCCGCCAGCATGCGCACGATGGTGACGCGGCCGACGCCGAGCACGTCGGCAATCTCGTTTTGCGTCATCTGCTCGACAAAATACATCCAGGCGGCGCGGATCCTGAGGCGGTCGGTCCGGCTTTCGCTGACGACCTGCTCGGATGCCTCAGCCGCCGCCCTGCCGTTTTCGGATTCGCCCTGCCGCCGCCTGCCCAATTTCCCCTCCAAGCCCGGCGATGATGCTGCCTCGCCGATTCTGCATGCTGGTTAAATATTGCCTATTGATCTACCAATCGAGACGAACAATCTAGAGAGGGCGACTGGCGCCCCAAGCCCTGACCGGCTTCAGCGTTTCGAGGCAATTGGCGATGCTGCGACAAATTTCCGAAGACGTCCGCGCCAACCTGAAGGACCGGCTTCGGGAACTGCGCGACGCGATCCGCCAGAACCGCCACGACAGCGCCGGCGATACCTCGCACGACATCGCCGGCAATTTGCCGCCCTTCCCGGGCCGCAGCCTGCTTGGCCATGCCGCGAGGGCCGTCGACGAGGCGCTGACGATCGCCGAATCCTTCGTTCCGCATTCCCGGCCGCTCAAGGTCGACGGCACGACCGTCAAAAGCCTGCGGACCTATTTCCCGCAAGGCGACGAAGACCGGCAGATCGGCGGCGAACGCCAGTTCAGGCGTGACATGTATTATCTGACCCGCGCGGTTCTCGCCGGCTACGGCATCGACAATCCGCGCGTTCACGAGGCGGGCTTTTCCGCCGTGCACGCAGCGATGCGCAAGCGCCACGCCGATCTTCTGGCTGCCGCGACGGGCGACGCGGCATCCACGGATGAGGTCGCGGCGGCCTGCGCGGCTCTCCTCGTCGAATGCCTCAACCACCGTCCTGTTCAGCCTGGCGAGATCGGGACAGGCCCGGCGATAGCCGGCGACCGATCTCTCGACATCAGATGCCTTGCGCCGGTGGTGCTTGCCTGCGGACTGGCGACCAAGGCCGACGGCACGCCCGAGCCCGACATTCTCGAGATCGCGGTGCTGGCGGCCGAAGTGCGGGAGGATCGCATCTGGCAGGCCTGCGCCCATGCCAATGCCGTCCAGGAACTGACACCGGTTCTCGCCACGCTGCTCGCGCATCTGACGTAACCCGCCGCGAGGATCCGCTATCGCTCGGCCACCATGGCCGCGATCGTCTTCTTGGCGCGCTGGATCGAGGCCGGGCTCATGCTGAGTTCGGTCAGGCCCATCCCGACGAAGGCCGGGATCAAGTCCGGACGACCGGCGGCCTCGCCGCACATGCCCACCATGATGCCGGCGGCGACACCCGCCCTGGCCGTCAGCTCGATCGCCGACATCACCGCCGGATTGGTGACGTCATTGAGCTTGGCGACCGTCGGATTGAGGCGGTCGGCGGCCATGATGTACTGGGTGAGGTCATTGGTGCCGATCGAGAAGAACGCCACTTCCCTTGCCAGCGCCGGCGCGATCAGCACGGCGGCGGGCGTCTCGATCATCACGCCGAGATCGAAGCTTGCATGCGGCACGCCTTCGGCCTTCAATTCCGCCGCGCATTCATCGACCAGCGCGCGGGTGCGCGTCACTTCGGCGATTTCCGAAACCATCGGCAGCATCACCTTGATGTTGCCGTGGACGGCGGCACGCAGCAGCGCCCGGAGCTGCTTCTTGAAGATGTCGGGACGGTCCAGGCACATGCGGATGCCGCGCCAGCCGAGGAAGGGATTTTCCTCGTCCGGAAACTCGATGCCGGCGATCGGCTTGTCGCCGCCGATGTCGAGCGTGCGCACGATGACCGAATGCGGCGCAAACGCCTTGGCCAAGGCGCTGTAGGTCTCGGCCTGCATGTCCTCCGACGGCAGATGCATGTGGCGCATGAACAGCAGCTCGGTGCGGAACAGCCCGACGCCCATGGCGCCGGCTTCCTGCGCCGCCTCGATCTCCTCCAGCGAGCCGATATTGGCCGCGACCTCGATCACGGTGCCGTCGGCGCGCTTCGGGGTCACGCCCTTGAACACCTTGAGGCCCGCGCGCTCCTGCGCCGCCGCCTCGACGCGCCTGTTGAAATCAGTACGCGTGGCCTCGTCGGGGTCGACGAGAACGTGCCCCGCATTGCCGTCGATGGCGACCTCCTTGGCCGCACGCAACTCATTGATCTTATCCCCCAGACCCAGCACGGCCGGAATGCCGTGCGAGCGGGCGATGATGGCGATGTGCGAGGTGGCGCCGCCATGGCCGCAGATCACGCCGCCGATGCGCTTCAGCGGCGCGCGCGCCAGATCCCAGGCGCCGATGTCGTCGGCAATGAGGATCGCGCCCTGCGGTATCGTCTCCAGGCTGACTTCGTCCTGGCCGAGCAGCACCAGGCAGATCTGCCGGCCGACGGCATGGACGTCGTCGGCCCGGGCGTTGAGATAGTGGTCGTCGACCGCGCTGAAATCGGCGGCGATGGTGGCCGCGGCCGCAATGACCGCCGAGACCGCGTCGTCACCGCCCCGGATCAGCCTTTCGACCTCGCCGGTCAGGCTGTCGTCGGCGGCTATGTCGCGCAGCGCCGCGACGATGCCACGGTCGCCGGCGGAGAGATTGTTCTCCGCAAGCGTGCGGTCCATGCGCGCCTGGACGCTGGCGACAGCGCCGTGGAAGCGCTCGAGCTCACTGTCGATCTCATCGGCCTGCAGTCGCCTGCCCGGCCCCTCGATTTCCGGCGGGAAATGGGCAAAGGCCGGCCCGATGGCCACGCCTTCGCTGGCGGCGATACCCTGGAGTTTTGGTGCTCCATCCGGCGACGCGGCAGTCGGCGGCGTGGCTTGCGGAACGGACAAGGCGGCTGTGGCTTCGGAGCCAGCTTCGGCAGCCTCGCCCTCGTCGTCGAGGCCAGCGCGCGGGTTCTCCAGATAGCCTATCAGCGCCTCGATAGCCTCGATCGCGTCGGCGCCGTTGGCGCGCACGGTGACTTCCTGGTTTTCCTTGACCGCCAGCAGCATCAGCTTGACCGAGCTCTTGGCGCTGACCGCCTTGCCGTCCTTGACCAGTTCGACATCGGATTCGAAACCCTTGGCGAGTTTCACGAACCGCGTGGCGGGACGGGCGTGCAAACCTTCGTGCACTCTGACGATGGTCGAGCGTTCCATGGCAATAACTCTAGGTTTGTGGCGCCGTCGACAGACAGCGCGGATATTATCAGGCGGCGATGGTGATGACAGCGCCCGGCGTAAGCGCCGCCACGAGCGCTCCGGTATCGACCTCGGATGCGCAGACTTCGCCCGGCCTTTCAGCCTCGGTCGCTCCGTTGAAGGAGATGACGACGTGACCCATCTCGCGGACCTTGCTCCACGCGGTGGAGCCAACCGCCGTTATCACAGCCGAAACCGGTCCGAGCGTGATCGACGCGCCTTTTTGCGGTGCGTCGTCACTGGGTCCCTGCTCTGCCAGATGAAGCACGGAAACCTCGGCCAGTTCCGGAGGCGAGCCATCCGCGAACAGGATGACCACGCCGCCTTCGGCGAGGTCCGCCACTTCGGGTCCGATAGCAGTGACCCGTGTCTTGAGAAGAACCGACATATGGCGAACCTCGATACTGTTGACGACTTAGAACACGATCAGGGACACGACCCATGCGATCAGCACGGAGACCGGGCCCATGATCTGGCGGCTGATGAGCACCGCCGGCACGCCGATTTCGATCGTCTTCGGCTTGGCCTCACCGAGCGCCAGACCGACGGGAACGAAATCGCAGCCCACCTGGGTGTTGTAGGCAAACAGGGCCGGCAGCGCCATTGCGGGCGAGATGGTGCCGTTGGCGATCTGCGGCCCGATGATGGCGACGCCGATCACCTGCGCGATGACCGCGCCCGGGCCCAGGATGGGCGACAGGAACGGCAGGCCGCAGATGGCCGAGATGACCAGCAGGCCGACGATGTTGTTGGCCAGCGGACCCATCGGCTGCGCCAGCACGTCACCGATGCCGGTATAGAGGATCAGGCCGATCAGCATGGTCACGAAGGCCATGAAGGGCAGCACGTTGCGGATGACCTGATCGATGGTGCGGCGGCCGGAATTGAAGAAGATGCCGACGACGCGGCCCATGACGCGGCCGATCGAGCTGATCAGGCCGATAAGCCCGCCCTCGCTCGGCAGCGGCTCGGCCGCCCTGGATGCAGTGTTGTTGCTTGAACTCATCGATGCTGCTCCCCCCGCAGTGGTGACCGCTTCGGATCCGTCCGCCATTGTGACATTGGCCGGCTTCACGCCCGAAACGTAGATGTCTTCCGTGATGAACTGGGCGAGCGGACCCGCCTGGCCGACCGGCGTCAGATTGACGGTCGGGATACGCTTGCGCGGATAGACGCCGCAGCGCGCGGTGCCGCCGCAGTCGACGACGACGACCGCCATCTCGCTTTCGATCGGCGGCGCCTTGAAGCCGTCGACCGCCTCGGCGCCGGTCATATCAGCGATAAGCTGCGCCACCGGATGAATGCCGCCACCGGTTACCGACACGACCTTGCTGCGCTGTTCGGTCGGCTCGATGACCAGCGGACCGCCCCAGCCGGTGGACCCCTTCGAGATCTTTACCGCCTTGTATGTCTTGGCCATGGTGTCCTCCCGCCCTTAGAGCTCGACGCCCTGGCGGCGTGCCATGATGGCCGTGATGCGCTCGGTCAGCATGCCCTTGAGCAGGATGACGACGAGGCCGACGATGGCGTACCAGATGGCCACCTTGACATGGTAGCCGTTGGCGATGACGCCCCGCTTCTCGAGGTCGAGCAGCGCGACCAGCATGCCGCCCCAGACGAAATATTCGCCGGGGTTGATATGCGGGAACAGGCCGAGCGGCGGATGCACGTAGGACACGGCCGCGTCGTAGAAGGCGGGCTTGTGCTTTTCTTCCAGGAAAGAACCGAAGGTGTAAGCCATCGGGTTGGTGAGGAAGAACACCGACAGGACCGGCAGCACCGTATAACGGGTCAGCGCAATGCGGCCGGCGCCGCGCGCCAGGCCGTGAACGCGCTCTTCGCCGACCAGTTCGGTGACGGCGTAGAAGGCGGTCATCAGCACCACCAGCGTCGGGATGATGCCGGTGACGAAGCCGGCGAACACTTCGCCGCCCTTCTGGAAGATGCCGATGAAATACTTGCCGATCGCGGTCAGCCAGCCGAGCTGCTCTTCCTGCTGCACGTTCTTCAGCTGTTCCTTCAGCTGATCGGCGGTGACCGGCGCGTTGTCGGTCGTCGCCTGCGCCAGGACAACAAGATGATCGGTGGCATGCTCGACGCCGAGCTTGCCGTGCCAGGCAGCATCCGAGACCATGGTGCCTGCGACATGCAGGTTATGCACCGCCAGGTCGGCATGCTGCGCCAATAACGAAATTACAGACATTTCTCCTCCTTATGACCCCTGCCGGTCATTCCCAGCCGGCTGCCGGCGTCCGTTTATGCCCTTGCTACGTTCAAGCCGGACAGGCCCGGCTTCTTCCCCGGCTCCGACCGCGCGCGGTCGATCTGCTCGATCGCCCGTTTCACGGCCTCGGCCACACCGGGTTCCCCCTCCCCCATGATCGCAGGGTTGGACCGGAGTCGATCGAGGGGGACGCCCTCGAATTCTTCATGTCGCTTGAACTTGGTCAGCACCGAGCGGCCGCTCATGACCATCATGCGGCGCACGATCAGATCCGGCGTCACGACGACCAGCGCGATGGTGCCCTTGGCAAGCCGGCCGCGGAAATTGCCAGCGCCGACGAAGCCGTCCTTGAACTCTCCGGTCACGCCTTTGAAGACGTCCGAATAATGCCGCATCTGCAGCCAGACGCCCAGCGATTGCAGCGCCCAGACAACAAACAGCAGAAGCAGTGCCCACTGCCAGATCGCCATTCGGTACTCCTCCCGACTCTCGTTCCTCCGACGCATATTGGACGGAGGTGAGATGACCCGAAAGTGAGAACATTTGTTTCCTCGGATGTCAACATGTATTATATTAGCCGTCATAACGCTCCACAGGCGGCTGACCGATTTCGGCATCGGCAAGGCCTGTGCTAGCCTGCCGTCAAACGGGAAGTGAGACATGGACCTGCCTTTCAGGCACGAACTCGCGCTTATGCCGGACCTTCGCCACCGGCTCCGGCAGCTGCGCTGGTTCCGCGCTACCTTCCGCAGCAGCGCGAAAGTGGTGTCCGAAACGTTCGGCGTGCGCTTCGAGATCGACGAGGCCAAGTTGACGCGCGCTTTCCTCGACTGGATCGAAGTCATGGAAGCGCAGAAGCGATTCGCTGCCGTCGACCGCGCGGACTTCATCGTCTTCGCCGCCGGGCTTGTGCTGCGCGAGCTGATCCGGCAGGCGCCGGCGCGGGAGATTTCCGGCCTCACCGACATGATCGAGAGCGAGGCCAATGCCGGCACGGCGGAAATCGTGCGCTTCTGGCCGGAAGGCTTCCTCTATACCAACTACTGCGTATCGGCGATCCTGGCCGTGCACGAGCAGGAGTTCGGCACGGCGCCCAGCATCGACAAATGCGCCGACGACCTGCGAACCTGGTGGTCTTATCGCGAGAACGCAACGGAAATGCCCGCCTATGCCGTGGCCTTTCTCGACCGCTTCCTCGGCGCCGAGCCCAACTGGATCACACCCGACCGCGCGCAGTCGCGCCAGGCCATGCAGCGCGCGCTTGGATCCACGCCGGTCAGCGAGGCGCTGCGCCAGCTTTGAAGCGTTGGGGACGTTAGCCGCCCGACTATTGAACATCTGACTTTTTATCGATAGCGATGTGCGCATTGGCACAGGAGCCGGGAGAAGCGCGTGGCGCAACCTAGACTGATGATTTTCGATTGCGACGGCGTTCTCGTCGACAGCGAGCCGCTGGCCGCCAAAGCCTGTGAGCGCGTCTACGAGAAACACGGCATGCCCGGCGTCCATGGCGGCATCATCGCCCAATGCATCGGCATGAAGCAGTCCGACATCATCGTCAAAATCAAGGAACTGACCGGCCATCAGTTTCCGCCCGCCGCCGACGGCGATATCTGGACCGAGACCAAGCTGCTCTTTTCCGAGGAGCTGAAGCCGACGCCGGGCATCGCGCCATTCCTGAGCGCACTTGCCGGAGACCGCTGCGTCGCCTCGTCGTCCTCGGTCGAACGCATCAACCACAGCCTGTCGGTGACCGGGCTGTCACGCTTCTTCGGCGAAGCGATCTTTTCCTCCTCGATGGTGAAGAACGGCAAGCCGGCGCCCGACATCTTCCTCTATGCCGCCGAGAAAATGGGGGCGAAGCCGGCCGACTGCATCGTCGTCGAAGATTCGCCGCTCGGCGTCCAGGGCGCGGTCGCGGCCGGCATGATCGCGATCGGCTATACCGGCGGCGGGCACACTTATCCCGAGCACGGTGCGCGGCTGAAGGCTGCCGGCGCCGATTTCGTCTGCGCCGACTGGCGCGAAGTCGGCCGGCAATTGGCGGGGCTTGGTGTTCCGGCCTGATCTAACTCTTTGTTGGGGCATGATCGTCTCCGGAAACCGGTTCCCACTTTTCGAGATCATGCTCTAGCGGAGACTGGGGAAACGACGCCGGGTCCACTCACCGGGCGGGACCAGTCCCCCCACACGGAAGTTGAAGGACAGGACCCTCGTTGCATCGGCGTCGACCTCGCAGCGGAAGCTCAGATCGTACCATTGCGTTGTCGTGCTGAAGGCAGCCTGCGTAGGGTTAAGAACATTGCCCTGCTTCAGGGGAATAGTCGGCAGCCATTTGGGCGAGTAATCGGCACTTTGCAATTCCTGGTTCAGAACATTGGCGCAAAGATTGGCAACGCGCTGATCGCGCGGCACGCTCTCCATCGAGCTTGTGGCCAGCGCGTTGCCGGTCGCACCCGGCGAGTAGAGCTTTCTGACGCCCGGCAGGCCGGAATAGATCGGCGATCCCGCAACCTCGGTGTCGGCGGGGTTTGACCTGCCTGGGTTCCCGCTTGGCGCTCTCAAGGCTCTTGCCGATTTGAACTTCATCGCCTTGGAAGGTTTAGGCTTTGCCTTTTCGGTTGACGATGGAGGTGCGGGCTTGTCGCCGGCTTCGGCCGTCAACGGCTTTGGCGCTTCGGCCGCCTGGTTCTCGGCGGGTTGCGACGCCTTGTCCGGCTGCTGCTTGTCAGTGTCCTCGGTCGCCTGCTTCTCCTCGCTTTGCGCGGGTTTTTCGTCCGGCGGGGCGGTTGCCGGCTTCTCTTGGAGCTTGCTGACCTGCTGCTCGGGCGTTGCAGCGGCTGGCTGGTCGGGCGCTGGCTTCGGTGCGACCGGCGGCTTCGCTGGTTCATTTTGGGCTGGCGACGGCGCGTTGGCTGGAGCGCTGCCTCCGTTCAGAGATTTCTCTGGGCCGGTATCCTTCTCGCCATACTGGAAAACGCGCTTCAGAACCGGAATGTCCTGCGGCTTCGGCGGCTGCGGAGGCGGCGGCTTTTGCACGGCCTGCTCAGGCGGCTTTTCAGCCTTCTTTTCAGGCGTCGGCTGCGGCGGCTTTGGAGCGGGCTTCGGCTTGGGCTGATCGGGCGGCGGCACGATCGCGACATTGACCGGCTGTTCCTGCTGATCCGGCTGTTGGTCGGGTCTCGGCAAGCCAAGGAACAAGAACGCTGCAATCAGGGCATGCAGGAATAGCGATGCGGCCAAGGCCCACCGCCAATTCCGAAACCATTCCCGCATCTTGCCGTTCATAGCGCCCGATGTGGAACGAAATAGCGGCGGCTTCAAGCGCTAGGCAGGGTTTCCTACGAGCTGCCGGCCTGACAAGTCGGTGATCGGAGGGTCCGTGGCGTTAAGAGCAAGCCGGATCAAGGGCCTGCAGGATTGGCTTACACCAGCATGCCCATCGGGTTTTCGATCATGCGCTTGAAGGCGCCGAGCAGTTCCGCGCCAAGCGCGCCGTCGACCGCGCGGTGGTCGGTCGACAGCGTCACCGACATCACGGTGGCTATTCTGATCTCGCCCTTCTTCACCACCGCACGCTCCTCGCCGGCGCCGACCGCTAGGATCGTCGCATGCGGCGGGTTGATGACGGCGGCAAAGTCCTTGACGCCGAACATGCCGAGATTGGACACAGCGGTGGTGCCGCCCTGATACTCTTCCGGCTTCAACTTGCGGCTCCTGGCGCGGCTGGCCAGGTCCTTCATCTCGTTGGAGATGACCGACAGCGTCTTTTCGTCCGCATGCCGGATGATCGGCGTGATCAGGCCGCCGGGGATCGACACCGCGACGCCGACATCGGCGTGCTTGTGCTTGACCATGGCGCTCTCGGTCCAGGAAGCATTGGCGTCCGGCACCGCCATCAGCGCCATCGCCATCGCCTTGATGACCATGTCGTTGACGGAGAGCTTGTAGGCCGGGGCCTCGCCCTTGTCGGTCTTCCTCATCGGCGCCGCGGCATTCAACTGCGTGCGCAGCGCCAAGAGCGCGTCGAGCTCGCAGTCGAGCGTCAGGTAGAAATGCGGGATGGTGGACTTGGCCTCGACCAGGCGGCGCGCAATGGTCTTGCGCATGTTGTCATGCGGCACAAGCTCATAGGAGCCTTCGGCGAACAGCTTCAGCACCTGGTCGTCCGACATCGGCTTGGGTGCTGGGGCCGGAGCGGATGGAGCGCCGGCCGGAATCTCGGCGGCGGGCTGAGCAGAGGCGGCCGCGTCTTTCGCGGCGGCTGCGGCCTCAACGTCGGCGCGCACAACACGGCCGCGCGGACCGCTGCCTGCTATAGCCGAGAGGTCCAGATTTGCCTCACGGGCCAAGCGTCGAGCCAAAGGCGTGGCTCGGGCGGGCCCTTGCGATTGGCTGATCTCCCCCCTCGTGGAGGAGATGGCCGGCAGGCCAGAGGGGGGCGCGACAGAATAAGAGGTTGACGGAACAGCGCCCCCCTCTGTCGGCTTCGCCGGCATCTCCCCCCTTAGGGGGGAGATTGGCGCGTAGACTTCGTCATCGGCATAAATCCACGCCACCGGCTCGCCGACGGGAATGTCGACGCGCTCCTTGCCGGTGACGTTGCGCAGCGTGCCGCTGGCCGGCGCATCGATCTCCATCGCCGCCTTGTCTGTCTCGATCTCGAAGAGCACGTCGCCCTTCTTGACCTTGGCGCCTTCCTCTGCGAACCAGCGCGAGATCTGTCCGGTCGCCATGTCCATGTCGACCTTGGGAAGAATGACTTCGGTCGGCATCGCTCAGCGGACCCCTTTCACGAGGTCGCGGGCGGCGGCGATGATGTCGGGAACCTGCGGCACCGTCGCCTTTTCCAGGTCCGGATTGTAGGGGATCGGCGTCTCGGCGCCGCCGAGCCGCACGATCGGCGCATCGAGATAGTCGAACGCCTCGCTTTCGGCGACGAGCGCGCTCACTTCCGCGCCGATGCCGAGCGTCTTCACCGCCTCGTAGACGCAGAGCAGGCGCGAGGTCTTCTTCACGCTGTCGATGACGGTCTGCCTGTCGAGCGGCCGGATCGTGCGCAGATCGACCACTTCGATGTCGATGCCCTCGCCCTCCAGCACGGCCGCGGCATCGAGCGCCTTCTGCACCATGATCGAGGTGGCGACGATGGTGAGATCGCGGCCTTCGCGGCGGATCTCGGCCTTGCCGATCGGAACGGTGTAGTGGCCTTCCGGCACATGGCCCTTCATCTTGTAGAGCAGCTTGTGCTCGAAGATCATGACCGGGTCCGGATCGGCGACCGCGGCAAGCAGCATGCCCTTGGCATCGTGCGGCGTCGCCGGCTGTATCACCTTCAGGCCGGGCACATGGCCGAGCCAGGCCTCGAGGCTCTGGCTGTGCTGGGCGGCGGCGCCCGTGCCGGAGCCGGCCGGGAAGCGCATCACCAGGGGCACCGAAACCTCGCCGCCGAGCATGAAGCGCATCTTGGCCGCCTGGTTGACGATCTGCTCCATGCCGAGCGTGGCGAAATCCGAGAACTGGAATTCGAAGATCGGCCGCATGCCGGTGACGGCGGCGCCCACCGCGACGCCGGCGCCGCCCAGTTCCGAGATCGGCGTGTCGATGACGCGGTCGCTGCCGTAGCGCTCGACAAGATCGCCCGTCACCTGGAAGGCGCCGCCATAGACGCCGATGTCCTCGCCCATCAGGAAGACGCGCTCGTCCATGTCCATGGCGATAGCCATGGCTTCCTGGATCGCCTGGGCGTAGCTCAGTTCACGCACGACGGCGTCCATCACGCATGCTCCGTGTAAACGTAGTCCGCAAGGGCGGCGATCTCGGGCGCCGGGCTCGCCTTGGCGAACTCGATACCGTCGGCGATCTCCTTGGCGACCGCGTCGCGGATCGCCTGGATGCCCTGGTCGTCGATGAAGCCGAAGTCACGCAGTTCGGTCTCGAACAGCGTGATCGGATCGCGGTTCGCCATCCAGTCCTCGATCTCTTCCTTGGTGCGGTAGCGGTTGCGATCGCTCTTGGAATGGCCGCGATGGCGATAGGTCTTGGATTCGATCAGCGTCGGCCCCTCGCCCGCGCGCGCCCGCTCCACCGCCTTGAAGGACACCTCGGCGACCTCGGAGAAGATATTGCCGTTGACGATAACACCGGGCATCGAATAGGCGGCCGCCCGCTCGGCGATGTTCTTCACCGCGGTCGAGCGCGCCGTCGAGGTCGACATGCCGTAGCCGTTGTTCTCGCACACGAAGATCACCGGCAGCTTCCAGATCGCCGCCATGTTCAGCGCCTCATGGAAGGCGCCCTCATTGTTGGCGCCGTCGCCGAAGAAGGAGACCACGACCTTGCCGGTCTTCATCCTCTTGGCGGAAAGTGCGGCACCCACCGCGATCGGAATGCCGCCGGCGACGATGCCGTTGGCGCCGAGATTGCCCTTGGCGACATCGGCGATGTGCATGGAGCCGCCGCGGCCCTTGCAGTAACCGGTGGTCTTGCCGAAGAACTCGGCGAACATACGGCTGACCTCGGCGCCCTTGGCGATGCAATGGCCATGGCCGCGATGCGTCGAGGTGATCTGGTCATCCTCGGCGAGCGGCATGCAGATGCCCATGGCGCTGGCTTCCTGGCCGATCGACAGGTGCATGGTGCCGTGGATGAGGCCGCGCATGTAGCACTCTTCGGCGCCCTCTTCGAAGCGGCGGATGAGGTACATCTTATGAAGCACCTCCCTGAGCTGCTCCGGACTGTACTGGCGATAGACGAAAGGCAGGTTGGCCCGGCTATCCACGACGGCTTTGCTGGCTCCAGCCATGATCACGCCTCCACAGCGCCGTAAACGAGCTTGTCCTGGCGGGCGCGCAGTTCGGCGATCTTCGAGCCCGGCGCGGGCGCCGCGTTGGCATAGGTGATGAGCTCGCCCTTCTTGATGGACTGGGTGACGGAGCCGCCCTGCAGCAGGCCGCAGGGAACGGCGCGCGCCGCATGGGCCTCCGGGGCCGTCATGATCCAGGCGCGATAGCAATACTCACCGATGGCATCGAGCTTGTCGCCGGGCTTCAGATCCTTCTTGGCGACCGCGCAGACCTCGGCCACGGGCTTGGCCAGCGGCACCATGTCGGCCTTGCCGTAAAGCACGACCCGGGCGCAGGTCAGCGGCACTTCCAGCGAGGTCAGGTGATAGGGGCGATGGAAGGTGAAATACGGGCCCTTGCCCATCTTCAGGTCTTCCATGCGCTCCGAGATGCGCGGATGCGACATGTCGGCGACGACGAAGACGCCGGGCGCGACACCCTTGCCGATCGAGTAGTCGACGACGCCGACCTTCGACAGCACGCCGCCGTCCTTCTCGGGCACCAGCACCTTGGACAATTCGCCAAGCGTCGCCGCCGGACCGTGCATGCCGGGCTTGTCGGGGACCAGCCCGGTCGCGTTGGCGATCGCCGCCATCTCGACCATGGTCTTCGAACCGTCGACGAATTCGACCAGCATGCGCACATTCATATGCCGGCGCTTCGCCTCCTCCTCATAGTCCGGAGGCGTGGCGTCGATGTTGAGCGGGTTGTTCTTGCCTTTGCCCGCGGCAACGATCGGATGCCCCATGGCGGAGACGAATTCGATCAGTTCCATGCAGGAAGACGGCTCGTCGCCGGCGCCCAGCGAATAGGTGACGCCGAGACGGTCGGCCTCGCTCTTGAGGTAGGCGCCAATGGTGACGTCGGCCTCGACATTCATCATCACCAGATGCTTGCCATGCTCCATGGCGCGCAGGCCGATCTCGGCGCCGACGGCCGGAACGCCGGTCGCGTCGATGACGACGTCGATGAGGTCATTGCCGATGACGAGGCTGGAATCGCTGGTGACGGCGATCTTGCCGGCCTCCATGGCCGAGGTCATCGCCGAAGTGTTGGAAACCTCGCGCGCATGGCCGGCTTCCTGGAAGGCAATATCGACGGCCTTGCTGGCCGCCGGCAGGTTGAGTTCCGAAATGGCGCCGATCTCGATGCCGGACATGTGGGCGACGCGGGTGACGATGTCGGTGCCCATTTCGCCGGAACCGATCAGGCCGATGCGGATGGGCTTGCCCGACTTGGCTCGTTCCTCAAGATCGCGGGCAAGGCCCGTCAACGAAATGTTGGATGCCATACCGTGTATTCCTCCCATATCGCATGCTGTTCGGTTGCTTGACCGGTATTGAACATATGTATTTCTGTCAAGACTAATGTCCAGAATTTGGCCATCGGTCGACGCTTTTCCAATTGCTCGAAGCGCAACGGCTAAAGGCACGGGCAGCAGGCGCCCGTACCGAACCAAATGGAAAGCGAGCGGCCGCGGCCGAACGTCGGTCAAAACCGCGCGACGGCCCTCGACGAACCATAAAAAGATATCTAGGCGGCAATTGTTACTGGCAAACGTCGACCCACACGGCGCCGACCAGATCGGCCATGCGCTGCGGCGTGATGCGCACCGCGGCATTGGTGGCGCCGGCTGCCGGAACGACCTCGCCGAAGGCTTTGAGCGACAGATCGCAATAAACGGGCAGCGGCGCCGGCAGGCCGAACGGACAGACGCCGCCCGGCGGATGGCTGGTGACTGCCAGCACCTCTTCGCCGCCGAGCATGCGCGGCTTGCCGCCCATCCTGTCCTTGAATTTGCGGTTGTCGAGCCTGGCGATGCCGCTGGTCACGACCAGCATGGTCTCGTCAGCGACGCGCAGGCAGATCGTCTTGGCGATCTGCGCCGGCGTGACGCCGTGCGCCTCCGCCGCCAGCGCCACTGTTGCGGAACTTGCTTCGGTGACGATGACTTCGACATCGGGCGCGTGCTCCGCAAGAAAGGCGCGGACCGATTCCAAGCTCATGGTGAATCCCTCATCAGGTCTGTCGAACAGCAGCGCTCGGCGAATCGCATGGCATGGCGGTTATTGGCAAGAGCCAGCGCCTGCGCCTCGCAGGCACTAAAAAGCCCGCCGGGCCAACCCTCGGCGGGCTTCTGGATGGACGCTTCTGGCGTCTCTATTGCTGTGTGGGCCGATTCTCTGCGGACGGCACCCTGATCAATTCCTCTTCCGGCACTTGCAGCGCGGAAGCGATGCGCCGGAGCTTGGCGGGGTCGGCGTCCTTGCCGTCCTCGATGTCGACGATCTCGCCCACGGCCAGGCCGCAGGTCAAAGAGAGTTCCTCGATCGTGTATCCCCTCGTTTCGCGAGCGGCTTTCAACGGATTGAGGCCGGACGCGGCAATGATATCGTTGGAAACAGCGTTTCGTACGGTGTTGGGCATGGCAACTCCTTAAAGATGAAACAGGTCGGATGAAATGTGGGTGTTGCCTGAGACGGCGGGAGAATGCTCGTTAACAAATGATTTGCCAAGAGCACCCATACGGCGTCACGCCATCGTGAAGCTGCGTTTTGGCCGAATGCCTCGGGCCCCGTAGATGTAAGGCCGCTCGGCGCTCAATCAAGTTCTTTTGAAGATCCTCGACCGGATTCGCCGGCATTTTCGACGCCTCGATTCGTTAGCTCACCGTCACCGGCAGCCAAACCCGCGCGCCGGGTGTTTCACGGAAGGATCGAATGCCATGAATTTGAAATCGTTCGCAATTTTGCTTGGCGCCATCTCAAGCGTCGTCGGCGCGACGGAAGCGCAGGCGGCGTACGCCACACGCGTTCGAGGCACCGTCGTCGGCGTTGCCGGATCGACGCTCACGGTGAAGGACCGCGACGGCAAGACCGATGCGATCGCGCTTGCCGACGGCTGGAAGATCTCGGGCGTCGCCAAGGCATCGGCAGCCGATATCAAGCAAGGCGATTTTCTTGGCATCGCCTCGATTTCCAAGGCCGATGGCGGCAGCGGCGCGCTGGAAGTCGTGGTCTTCCCGGCGGCCCTGAAGGGCACGGGCGAAGGCGACCGCGACTGGGATCTGCAGCCCAACAGCCGCATGACCAACGGCACCGTCGCCGACGTCACCGAAATCGAAGGCCGCACGGTCACGCTCACCTATGACAACGGCCAGAAGAAGCAGATCGCGATTCCGCAGACGACACCGATCGTGACATTCGCCGCCGCCACGCCGGCGGATCTCACGCCGGGCATCGCGGTGTTCGTCAACGCCGAGCGCGGCGGCGACGGCAAGCTCGTGGCCAACCGGGTCGTGGTCGGGAATCACGGCATCGCGCCGCCTATGTGAGGCCAGGCAGCCGCATCCTTGGATTTCCAAGGAGCGCGCAATCCTCGTAGGCCAGGGCGGGCGCGCGGCGCAAGAGGGTCCCCAGAAACAATCCAGAAACAAAAATCTACATTTGGGAAAAATTGTCGAAAAAAACCAGGAGGATAGTCCCTATCGCGAGGCTTGGGTCACCGATTTGCTCCGGTGAATCTCGGAAGGCCCGCGTAAAAAGGAAACGAAGTCATGAAGAAGTCCCTCCTCTCCGCGCTCGGGCTGGCTCTGGCCCTGGCGTTCACCATGCCGATCCTCGGCGCCACCAGCGCCGACGCGGCTCCGATGAAGAAGCATCACCATCATCGTCATCACCACAGGCATCATCACCGCCATCACCACCACCATCATCACCACCACAAGACGATGGCTCCGAAGAAGGCCTGATCCTTCCCTTCTGCCGATGGGAAGGCAGGCCTTCGCCGCCAGAGCGGACCAGTCTTCCCATCGGACTTTTCGGCTTAAACATCCGGTGATGCCGAACCGCACTCCGGATTGCGCCTAATGGGGGCCTGCGCCGATCTTTCGGCCAGACACCGCCTGCTACTGGCGGTCGCCCGTGCCGTCGTCACGCTTCGCCATCCGGCCCTCGTTGCCCCCTTCGCCATGAAGCTCGGCTATTGGCCAAATCCCGCCGCCCCGGCGCTATAACGAACTGATGCTGTGGCGAAAGATCGTCGACCGCAACCCTCGGTTTGTGACCCCGACCGACAAGCTGGCAGCGAAGGCGTATATCCTATCCGCGCCGCCTGCCCCGAATTGCCCGTGGCGCGATGCGGGGCACCGATAAGTTTGACGGCTGAACACAGACGTCGCCGGCCAAACGAAAAAAATCGCGCGGCATATGAACCTTTCCATTGGGGCCAGCACTAAACGGTCATGGGCACCGCGAAGGTGCTCCTCAACCCAACGGGGACGCCAGGACGGCGATCCCAACAACCAATGGAAGGAAATGCTCAAATGACCAACTTCAACCGTATCAGCCTCGCCGCGGCTCTCATCTTTTCGGCTTTCGGCTCGGTCTCGGCTCCGGCCTTTGCCGGCACCCATCCGACCGGCGACGGCGGCGCGGTCTGTAAGGGCCATGGCTCGTGCCTGGTGCTGCAGCTGGATTGCAAAGGCACCTATACCGATGCCACCGACAAGAACGGCACCGTCTACGGCAAGTGCAGCCAGGTTATGAAAGTCGATCCGAAGACGCGGCTCAAGCTCGCGAACTGATCGCTATAGCCAAATGGCACGGAAATGGCGGCTGTCGAGGACGGCCGCCATTTCTGTTCATATCGCGTCGATCGATCAGCGCCGGCTGATAAGAAGGCCGGCAAGCAATCCGACCACGACCAGCCCGACGGCGGCGGCCGTCGCCGGATGATCTCGCGCCGTACGCTCAATCGCCCTGCCCCTGCGCCTTATTGCGGGCAGCGCCTCGTGGAGGCGATCGGCAAGTTGCGAATAATAGTCGGACGCCGTCTCGCGGCCATCCTCGTAATAGGCGTCGCCGCGCCTGGCCAAAACCTTCTTGAGATCGTGCAATTGTCGCGAAAGCGCCGCGACCTGCTTGTCGATATCAACGTCGGAGAGGGTCGAAAACGGTGCCATGCTTTTTGTCCTTCTCTTCGAGAAGGCCTAACGCATGGACGCAGAGCCAGTTCCGGCAGGCCGAGCGCGCGGCATCAAGTCGAATGACGACCGTTCAACGAACCTGGTCGAGCAGGCGCTTGCATTCCAGCAAGTCGAACAGCGCCTCCTGCAGCAAGGCGCGATTGTCACGCGACAATTTCGAGGCGTCTGGCTGTACCGGACCTTCGTCGTCGCTCTTGCCGAGGCCGAAGAAACGGCGGCTGGGCTTCACCTTCGGTTGGCCGACCAGCGCGTCTTCGTCGCCGCGCGGCTGCGCGGCCGCCGTCAGCGGCACCTGCTCGGCCTGGCGGCGCTGAGCGATCGCCTCCACGGCGGCCATGTCGCCATTGCCGATGGCGACCAGGAAATGGTTGCCGTTTTCGCGCAACAGTTTCTGCACGCCTTTGATCGTATAGCCCTGATCGTAGAGCATATGCCTGATGCCCTTGATCAGCTCGACATCCTGCGGCCGGTAGTAGCGCCGGCCGCCGCCACGCTTCATCGGCTTGATCTGGGTGAAGCGCGTCTCCCAGAACCGCAGCACATGCTGCGGCAGATCGAGATCTTCCGCGACTTCGCTGATGGTGCGGAAAGCGTCGGGGCTCTTGTCCATGGGCCAATCCTCCACACTGGACCGCGATCCGGCTCATGATGCCGAATCGTGCCTTATTTCAGCGATTTATGAAACGATATTCAAGCCCGACGTCAAAATGGCCGACGGTTTTCAACCGCATTCGCCAGCAAACTATTTGCCGCCCTTGCCCTTGCTGTTCTGATGCGAGCGCAGGATCCGGCTCTTGAGCACGTTCGACGATTTGAACGTCATCACCCGGCGCGGCAGGATCGGCACTTCCTCGCCCGTCTTGGGGTTGCGGCCGATGCGCTCGTTCTTGGAACGGACATGGAAGGTGGCGAAGGATGACAGCTTCACCGTCTCGCCGCGGACGATTGCCTCGCAGATTTCATCGAGGACGGCCTCGACGAGCTCCGCCGATTCAGTTCGCGACAACCCAACCTTCCGGTAAACGGCTTCAGCAAGGTCGGCACGCGTAAGTGTCTTTCCCCCCATGCGACCGTCCCATCTGCTCGCAAAAACGTAAATCGATACAGGTAAAGGCAGAGCCTAAGTAATTGATCCGGCAAGGTCAAGAACCGAACCGGCGAGTTCGGCACTTACCAGCGGAGCAATACCGCGCCCCAGGTGAAACCTCCACCCATCGCCTCGAGAAGCACAAGGTCGCCCTTCTTGATGCGGCCGTCGGCGACGGCCACCGACAAAGCGAGCGGCACCGAGGCAGCCGAGGTGTTACCGTGTAAATCGACGGTGACCACCACTTTCTGCTCGGCAATCCCGAGCTTCTTGGCGGAAGCGTCAATAATCCGTTTATTGGCCTGATGCGGCACGAACCAGTCGAGGTCCTCGGCTGTTATGCCGGCCTCGCTGAAGGTCGCCTCGATGACATCGGTGATCATGCCGACGGCATGCTTGAACACTTCACGGCCTTCCATCCTCAGATGACCGACGGTTCCCGTGGTAGAAGGACCGCCGTCGACGAAGAGCTTGTCCTTGTGCACGCCATCGGAACGCAGGCTCGCCGCCAGCACGCCGCGATCGGTAATCGCGCCCGCTCCGTCTGCCGCTTCCAGAACCAGCGCGCCGGCGCCGTCGCCAAACAGCACGCAGGTCGAGCGGTCGCTCCAGTCGAGGATGCGCGAGAATGTTTCCGAACCGATCACCAGGACGCGTTTGGCCAGGCCGCCCCGGATATAAAGGTCGGCGGTGGCGACCGCATAAACGAAGCCCGAGCAGACGGCCTGCATATCGAAGGCAAAGCCATGATGCATGCCGAGCCGGTTCTGGATTTCGACAGCGGTCGCCGGGAACGTGTTGTTGGGCGTCGAGGTCGCCAGGATGATGAGGTCGATATCGGCGGGCGTCATGCCGGCGCTGTCCAGCGCCGCGCGCGCCGCCGCCTCGCCAAGCGAGGCTGTCGTCTCGTCGTCGGCGGCGACGTGGCGTTGGCGAATGCCGGTGCGCTGGACGATCCACTCGTCCGAGGTTTCGACCATGCCTTCGAAATCGGCATTCTTCATGATGCGGCGGGGCAGCGCGGCACCGTTGCCGCGCACGACTGATCTGATCAAGGCTCTGTCCTATTCCTCGGCGTCGGCGACGCCGGATTTCCTGTTTGCCTGCGCGGTCGGATTGCGCGCATGGAACAGATCGAGGTCGGCCTCGATCCGGTCAAGCAGATTGTTGCGCACCATGTCGTAGCCGAGTTCGACGGCGGCCGCGAAGCCGTCCGAATCGGCGCCGCCATGGCTCTTCACCACGATGCCGTTCAATCCCAGGAAGACGCCGCCGTTGGAGCGCCCGACATCCATCTTCTCGCGCAGCCTGTCGAAGGCGCCCTTGGCGAAGACATAGCCGATCTTGGCCATGAACGTGCGGCTCATGGCGGCGCGCAGATAGCCCGCGATCTGCCTTGCGGTGCCCTCGGCGGTCTTGAGCGCGATGTTGCCGGCAAAACCCTCGGTAACCACCACGTCGACCGTGCCCTTGCCGATATCGTCGCCCTCGACGAAGCCGCGATAATTCATCGAAGCCATGTTGGCCTCGCGCAGCATGCGGCCGGCTTCCTTGACTTCTTCCTGGCCCTTGATCTCCTCGACGCCGACATTGAGCAGGCCGACGCTCGGCCGCTCGATGCCGAACACCGAGCGCGCCATACCGGTGCCCAGAATGGCGAAATCGATAAGCTGGTGCGCATCCGCGCCGATGGTGGCGCCGACATCGAGCACCACGCTTTCGCCGCGCGTCGTCGGCCAGAGCGCTGCGATCGCCGGGCGGTCGATGGTGGCCATGGTGCGCAGGCAGAATTTCGACATCGCCATCAGCGCGCCGGTGTTACCGGCCGAGATGCAGGCCTGCGCGCCGCCGTTCTTGACCGCTTCGACGGCCTTCCACATCGACGACTTCCAGCGGCCATGGCGCAGCGCCTGGCTCGGCTTGTCGTCCATGCGCACCGCGATCTCGCAATGGACGAACTCGCTTATCTCGGCGAGTTTCGGGAACTTGGCGAGTTCGGGACGCACCACGTCCTCGCGGCCATAGATGACGAAGCGGATGTCAGGGCGGCGGATGGCGACCGTCATCAGCGCCGGGATGACCACGCTCGGTCCGTGATCGCCGCCCATGGCATCGATGGAAATCCTGATCACGTAGTGCTTTTCTCACGGGTTGCCTGGCTTGCGGCTGACGCCTGCCAGGGTAAGGGGGCTCGCGAAGGTTCGGCGAAAATAGCGGTTTTGCGCCTAGGCACAACCAACTTTTCCAAAATCCGGACCACTCTCAGGATTTTCCGAGCAGCGAACGCAGCTTTTTCTGGAATTCGCTTTCTTCGGATTGATCGTCGCCGGCGACGTCGAGCGAGGCTCCCGGCTTGCGCGGATAGGGGTCGATCGCCAGGCCGAAAAACTGTTCGGCCAGCGCGCCGACATCGATGGTTTCGCCGGAAAATATTTCCGGACTGTCCGGTCCGTCGGCGTCGAGGATCATCTCGCCGCCGCCCTCGAAACCCTCGCGCCCAAGCTTCGACTGCTCGGGCAGAAACAGCGCCTCGACGGGCTCGTCGATATGCGCGGTGACCGGATCGAGCGTGACGATGCAGGCCTGCGTGATGTCGGCCTCGACGCGACCGGTGACCTTGACGCCATTGCGCTTCCAGGAGGCCACAAGCAGTTCGGCGCGATAGTTCTCGACCGAAAGCAGTTCGTATTCGGCGGCAAGCGCCTCGCGCTGGCGCTCATCGGCCTCGACCAGGACAGGCAGGCCCTTTTGCGGCAGCCGCGCGACATTGGCGACAAAGGATACAGGGCTGCGCAATTCGTCGTCTTTCATCCCGGCCTCCTTTACGCGGCCCCGGCGGACGGGAACGCGGCGATGCCGGCGACGATCGATTCGGTCGGCTGCGCGGCAAGCTTCTGGCTAGCCTCGCAGACATAGTCCGCCAGCAGCGGCGCCTGCGGCCAGGGGCCGGAGTCCGGCCTGACGTTGCGGGCGAGCGCCGCCGCAAGCGCCACCCGGTCGTCTTCCTTGAGCGCGTCGTCATAAGCGGCCGTACGGCCGTAAAACATCTTTGCCAGCTTCTTCATACGTTTGGGCACGCCGACATCGCTGATGCCAAGTTCGCGCAGCGAATGCTCGACATCGAGGAAGAACTCGTCGATCAGCACTTGCGCGACTTCGGCGGCCACACCTTGCTCGCCACGCAGCCGGTGTTGGACGAGATACATGTGCAGCGACAGCATCTCGAAGCGGCCGAGCGGCGTATCGGGCACATTCCAGTCGGAATAAAACACCGCTTGCCGCGCCGCCGCCACGATTCGTGCGTAGAGCGCGTCGGTGATAGCGCGGTTGGCATTGCGTTCGCGGCCAAAAAGGCGCTGGAACATTGAGGGCGGTCTCCCGGGGACCTGTTGTTTGATTTGGCCTTGTTGCATCGGCATGCAAGCTGGTTTACCGGTTTTGCGGCCCAGCGCAAGTTGCGGGGATGTGATGGAGAATTGTTGTTGGGTGCGCTGAAATTCAAGTCGTTCTTTGCGCCCGCCCCGTTGGGCGTGGCTTCGCTGCTGGTAGTGGTGTCAGCGCTTTCCGCCTGCAATTCGTCCAAGATGTTCGGCGATCTCCATCCGAGCGAAACGCTGACGAAAGGCTACGTCATCGACCAGCAGGCGATCGATTCGGTGCCGGTCGGGTCGAGCCGCGAGCAGGTGCTTTTGGCGCTGGGCACGCCGTCGACGACGGCGACCTTCGACAACGAGGCCTTCTACTACATCTCGCAAACGCGCAAGCGCTATGTCGCCTTCGACAACCCTCGCATCATCGACCAGCATGTGCTGGCGGTCTATTTCGGCGCCGACGGCCGCGTCACCCAGATCGCCAACTACGGCCTCAAGGACGGCAAGATCTTCGACTTCATCTCGAGGACGACGCCGACCGGCGGCAAGGACCAGAACTTCCTCAGCCAGATCATCAGCGGCGCCAGCAAGCTGGCGCCCGGCATCCCCGGCGGCGGCAGCGGCGGTACGCCTTAAGTCTATCGACGGCCTGCAGAACAATCAAACCCGCCGCCTCGCCGGCGGGTTTTGTTTAGGTGCGGCCAAGACGCATACTTGCTTATATTCCGGCGTCCCCCTATCAATTTGCTGGGGATTGGGACCGGTCATGAGCAACAGCGATCGTACTGTGCCGCAAGGTTGGATGGCGACAGGCACGCCTGACCGGCAAACCGTGACACCTGACTGGCTTGTCGTCGAAGCGCCGACAATCGACGGCGTCGCGCTCAAGGAAATCCGACCTGTCGCGACTTCGACCGGCTACCTCACCGAGGTTTTTCGCGAGGAATGGGATCTCGACGGACTTCCGGTCGGACAGGTGTTTCAGCGCACGCTTTATCCCGGCGCGGTGACGGGATGGCATGCCCATGGCGTCACAATCGACCGGCTTTTTTGCTCGGTGGGCAGCGTTCGAATCTCGCTGTTCGACGGTCGCAAGGCCTCGCCGACATTCGGCACGGTTTGGCACAAGATTGTCGGAGCGGTCAGGCCCGCTATCGTCATCATTCCGCCCGGCGTCTGGCACGGTGTCGTCGCGCTCGGAGCGGAGACTGCTTTGGTGCTCAACCTCGTCGACAAGGCCTACGCCTATGACGCGCCCGACCATTGGCGCCTGCCGCCGGACACCGAACAGATCCCCTACAAGCTGGTGTAGCGTGGAACAGGCCGGTCAAGGCGTGGCGATCGGACCGATCGAACCGCTGGTCTCGGTCGTGATAGCGACGCACAATCGTCCGGCGGTGCTGCATCAAACGCTGAAGAGCCTCGTTGGCCAGACCCTGCAGGACTGGGAAGCCATGGTGATTGGTGATGCGTGCCGGCCGGACACCGCGACAACGGTTGCCGCTTTCGGCGACGCCCGCATCTCCTATATCGATCTTCCCGTGAACTTCGGCGAGCAGTCGGGGCCTAACAATATCGGCTTTGCCAGAGCACGCGGCCGTTTCGTTGCCATATTGAACCATGACGACCTATGGTTTCCCGACCATCTGACGTCCATGAGCGGCTGGATCGACGCCACCGGCGCCGATGTGGTGATCGCCCGGGGTGCGGTCATCGAGTCGGTCGCGAGCAAAGGTTCCAGGCATATGATCCTCGGGACGGGGCGGCACGGCTTCTATGACCCGGTCACCACAGTCGGCTTCGGCTCCGCGCAAATGGTCAGGAGAACGTCGCTGCCGAGGCTTGGGCCATGGCGCCCGGCCAGCCAGTGCGTCTGCGAGAGTTCCCAGGACTGGCTGTTCCGTGCATGGCGCAACGGTGCGGTGATTGCGACAATGCCGCATCTGACCGTGCTCATGCTGCATTCGGGCAAGCGCGAAGGCAGCTATGCGCGTGATACGGCGCAGGAGCAGGAAGAACTGATGAACGCGATGAGTTCGCCAGACGCGTTGCGCGTCAGGATTCTTGGCAACGCCGAGGAACCGGCTCCCCTCAAGCGCTTCCGCTACCTCAAACGCAGGCTGCTGGCTGCCCTCGGCATACATCCGCGAGCGCGTTCCTTCCGCCGCCAATTTCGCCACGGCGCGTTCATTGCCATGCTGCGTCAGACTCGCGGCTTACCGCCAATGCCCGAACGCGAACCGGATGCCGAAGCGTTGCTGGCCCGCTATCGCCATGACAGCGAAAGGCCAGAGGCCGGTTGAGTGCCCCCCGGGGGCGGAAAGCATGAAGGATGTCATGCCGAAAAACAAAGCCCGCGGGATCGCTCCCGCGGGCTTTGTCATGGAATAGCCGCCGCGATCAGCCGTGCGCGAGCACGGCGAGCAGGAGCAGCGCGACGATGTTGGTTATCTTGATCGCCGGGTTGACGGCCGGGCCGGCGGTGTCCTTGTAGGGATCGCCGACGGTGTCGCCGGTGACTGATGCCTTATGCGCCTCGGAGCCCTTCAGGTGCTTGACGCCGTCCTTGTCGGTGAAGCCGTCCTCGAACGACTTCTTGGCGTTGTCCCAGGCGCCGCCGCCGGAGGTCATCGAGATGGCGACGAAGAGGCCGTTGACGATGACGCCGAGCAGCGAGGCGCCGAGCGCCGCGAAGGCCGAGGCTTTGGAGCCCGAGATCAGCAGCACGCCGAAATAGACGACGAGCGGCGCCAGCACCGGCAGCAGCGACGGGATGATCATTTCCCGGATCGCCGCCCTGGTCAGGATGTCGACGGCGCGCGCATAGTTCGGCTTCGAGGTGCCGGCCATGATGCCCTTGTCCTCGCGGAACTGCTTGCGCACTTCCTCGACGATGGAGCCCGCGGCGCGACCGACGGCGGTCATCGCGATGCCGCCGAAGAGGTAGGGGATCAGGCCGCCGAAGATCAGGCCGGCGACGACATACGGATTGGAGAGGTCGAAGGAGACCTCGCCCATGCCCTGGAAGTAAGGATACTTGTCGCCATTGGCGGCAAAGAATTTCAGATCGTTCGAATAGGCCGCGAACAGCACCAGCGCGCCGAGGCCGGCGGAGCCGATGGCATAGCCCTTGGTGACGGCCTTGGTGGTGTTGCCGACAGCGTCGAGCGCGTCGGTGGAGTGGCGCACCTCCTTGGGCAGGCCGGCCATTTCGGCAATGCCGCCGGCATTGTCGGTAACAGGGCCGAAGGCGTCGAGCGCCACGATCATGCCGGCGAGGCCGAGCATGGTGGTGACGGCGATCGCGGTGCCGAAGAGGCCGCCGAGCTGGTAGGTGGCGATGATGCCGCCGACGATGACGATGGCAGGCAGCGCGGTCGATTCCAGCGAGACCGCGAGGCCCTGGATGACGTTGGTGCCGTGGCCGGTCACGGAAGCCTGGGCGATCGAGTTCACCGGGCGCTTGTTGGTACCAGTGTAGTATTCGGTGATCACCACGATGAGGCCGGTCACCAGGAGGCCGATGAGGCCACAGATGAACAGGTTCTTGCCGGTGATGGCGATGCCGGCGACATTGCCGACCTCGCCCCAGCCGACGGTGGCCGAAGTGGCGATGGCGAGACCGACGATCGACAAGAGCCCGGTGACGATCAGGCCCTTGTAGAGGGCGCCCATGATCGAGCCGTTCGACCCAAGCTTGACGAAGAAGGTGCCGACGATCGAGGTCAAGATGCAGGCGCCGCAGATGGCGAGCGGATAGAGCATCGACGCACCCAGCGCGGCCGTGCCGCCGAAGAAGATGGCGGCGAGCACCATGGTGGCGACGACGGTCACCGCATAGGTTTCGAACAGGTCGGCGGCCATGCCGGCGCAGTCGCCGACATTGTCGCCGACGTTGTCGGCGATGGTGGCCGGGTTGCGCGGATCGTCTTCCGGAATGCCGGCCTCGACCTTGCCGACGAGGTCGCCGCCGACGTCCGCACCCTTGGTGAAGATGCCGCCGCCGAGACGGGCGAAGATCGATATCAGCGAAGCGCCGAAGCCGAGCGAAACCAGCGAGTCGATGACGACGCGGTCATTCGGCTGCAGGCCCATCGGGCCGGTCAATATGGCGTAGTAGATCGAGACGCCGAGCAGCGCCAGACCCGCCACCAGCATGCCGGTGATGGCGCCCGACTTGAAGGCGATGTCGAGGCCGGCAGCAAGGCTGTTCGAAGCGGCTTGCGCAGTCCGCACATTGGCGCGCACCGAGACATGCATGCCGATGAAGCCGGCGGCGCCCGAGAGCACCGCGCCGATCAGGAAGCCGATAGCGGCGGTGATCGAAAGCAGCCACCAGGCAAGCAGGAGAACGACGATACCGACGACCGCGATGGTCGTGTACTGGCGCGCCAGATAGGCCTGGGCGCCCTCGCGGATTGCGGCGGAGATTTCCTGCATGCGCTGATTGCCCTGATCGGACGCAAGGACCGAACGTGTCGCCCAGATGGCGTACAGAACTGACAGCAAGCCGCAGGCGATGACGGCGGTAATGATGGTCATTGCCGGATTTTCCTCGATTGTTGGCCCAAAAGAACCCCTCCCTGGGCCGTTGGAACGGAGATGGATGCCGCGCACGGATTCCACCCCTTGGCTGGGGTGTATGCGAAACAGGGCTTGGAACGTCAAGATATTGTTCGATTTTTGCCCGGCTTTCGCCCAAAAGAAGAGGGCAGGAATTGTTGTGCCAGCGCAAGCCTGGAATTAGATCGATTGAAATGACGCTGGGGCACATTCGCCAATCCTCAGACGTAGCGTTATTCCGCCCCCTGCCCCATGCGTCGCGCGGCGTAGCGTTCGACCGCCGACAGGCCGTCATAGATCAGCACGGCAAGCGCCGCGACAATCAGGCCGCCCTGCAGCACGAAGGCAAGGTTGTTCGAGATCAGGCCGGCGATGATCACCTCGCCAAGCGTCTTGGCGGCAACGGTCGATCCGATGGTCGCGGTGGCGAGGCTGATGACGACCGAGAGCCGGATGCCGCCGAGGATCACCGGGGCGCTCAGCGGCAGCTCGACCTTCATCAGCCTTTGCCAGCCGGTCATGCCGGCGCCACGCGCCGCCTCCATGACGTTGCCGGGCAACGTGGTGAGCGCCGTCAGCGCGTTTTCGAAGATCGGCAGCAATCCGTAGAGGAAGAGCGCGATCAGCGTCGGCTTTTCGCCGAAACCGACGGCCGGCACGGCGAGCGCCAGCACGGCAACCGGCGGAAAGGTCTGGCCGATATTGACCAGGCTGCGCGACAAGGGCAGGAACTCGGCGCCGGCCGGCCTGGTGACCAGGATGGCGAGCGCCACCGCGATGATCGTCGCCGCAACCGTGGCCATCAGCACGATCCGTAGATGCTGCAGGGTCAGCGTCAGCAGGCTGCCCTGGTTGTAGATCGCCGGCGCGCCATTCTCGGTCAGTGGTTTCAGCAGCGGCTCGAACCAGTTCGGGTTGGTGATGAAGACCACCAGCAGCGCCAGCACGGCCAGCCTCAGCAGCGCGGGCAGCCAGGCTTTCATTGCGGCCTCGCCGCGCGCTTCACCAGGCCTTCGATGGTGACGCGGCCAATGAGCTTGCCGTCGGCACCCTTCACCGGCAGCGCGGGGCGGCCCGACCACAACAGCTTGGCCAGCGCGTCGCGCTGCGTAGCTTCGCCTGGGATCGCCTCGCCTTCGGCGCCGCCCGGCTCCACGGCATCGCGCACAGGCCCCAGCGACAGCAGCCGGAACGGCCTTTCGCTGGCGCCGACCAGTGTCTCGACGAAATCGCTTGCGGGCCTCGCCAGGATTTCTGCCGGCTTGGCGTATTGCACCAGCTTGCCGGCATCCATGACGGCGATCTTGTCGCCCAAATGCACAGCCTCTTCCATGTCGTGGGTGACGAGGATGATGGTGGTGCCGAAACGCTTCTGGATCGCCAGCAGATCCTCTTGCGCCTTGGTGCGGATGATCGGGTCGAGCGCGCCGAAGGGCTCGTCCATCAAAAGCACGTTGGGTTCGGCGGCCAAAGCGCGGGCGACGCCAACGCGCTGCTGCTGGCCGCCGGAAAGCTCGTGCGGGTAGCGCGGTCCATAGGCCTGGGGGTCGAGCTGGTAGAGTGTCATCAGCTCGTCGACACGCGCCTTGATGCGGTCCCTGTCCCAGCCGAGCAGCAACGGCACGGTGGCGATGTTCTGCGCCACCGTGCGATGCGGAAACAGGCCGTGCCCCTGGATGGCGTAGCCGATGCTGCGGCGCAGCTGATAGCCGGGCACGGAGCGGTTGTCGGCGCCGTCGAGCTTGATGATCCCGGAGGTCGGCTCGACCAGCCGGTTGATCATCCTGAGCAGCGTCGTCTTGCCGGATCCCGACGTACCGACAATGGTGGCGATGGTTCGGGGTTCGATGATCATCGAAACATTGTCGACCACCGTCGTTTGGTCATAGCGCTTGGTGATGCCTTCGATCTCGATCATGCCGTTTCAACTGCCCTGCGCCTGGTGGCGGCCATTTCGATGACCGCGTCGAGGATAATGGCCGCGGCAAAGGCCAGCGCCACGGTCGGCAGCGCACCGAGCAGCACGAGATCCATCGCCGTCTGGCCGACACCCTGGAAAACAAACACGCCGAAGCCGCCGCCGCCGATCAGCGCGGCGATGGTGGCGAGGCCGATATTCTGCACCAGCACGATACGAATGCCGGTCAGGATCACCGGAAAGGCGAGCGGGAACTCGACATCGAACAGGCGCTGGCGGTCGGTCATACCCATGCCGCGCGCGGCGTCGTTGGCCGCGCGGGGTACACCAGCCAGCCCAACCACGGTGTTGGCCACCACCGGCAGCAAGGAATAGAGGAAGAGCGCGACAAAGGCCGGCGCGGTGCCGATGCCCCTGATGCCGATGGCGGCGGCGCCTGGCAAGTGCACGGCAACCCAGCCGAGCGGAGCGATCAGCAGGCCGAAGAGCGCGATCGACGGAATGGTCTGGATGATGTTGAGTACATTCAGCACGCCTGCCCGCAGTTTCTCGACGCGATGGCAAAAGATGCCGAGCGGTATGCCGACGATCACCGCGCCGGCCAGCGAGCCAAGCGCCAGCGTGACGTGCTTGGAGGCTTCGGCCCAGAAACTGTCGGCGCGGCCGGCATATTCCTTGAGGATGGAAAGGCTGTCCCAGCTTCCCGAGACGAGCAGCACGGCGATGGCAAGCGCTGCAAGCACGAGCACGCCGACGCGTGACCAGGGCGAAAGGTTCAGCCTGGTCAGCACATCGGCGAGGAGCAGAGTGAAGGCAAAGATCAGCAGCCAGAAACCGGACGCCGGAGCGACGCGGGCGAACGTGTTGCCGGCCGGTGTCAGGAAACTGCCGGCTACACCGATGAGGACGGCGAGTGCGGCGAGCGCCACGATGCTGGCGGCCAGCCTTAGGGTGAGCGGCGTCCGCAGCAAGGCGACGATGGCGGCCGCGATCACTATCGCCAGCAACAGCATGCCAAGCGTGGGCGGCAACGACTCGAGGATCGAACGCGCCTGCCCGGGTACGATGCGGTTGGCGCGGAACGTGGCAAAGGGGGCCAGGAAAGCGGCGTAGGCGACGATCGCGGCGATGACCACGCCGAGCTTGTCGAAACGCAGGGTCATGGCCTCCCCCTTGCGGCCTTGGCGGTTGGCGAAAGCCGGCGGGAGAACCGATCTCCCCCCTTGCGGGGGAGATGGCCGGCAGGCCAGAGGTGAAGGAACGCCAACCTTGGAATACGAGCTCGTTCAAAGGTAAACCCGCCGAAGGACTTTCCTTCGATAGGTTGAAAGGTCGGCGGGACAGCACCCTCCTCCGTCCTGCCGGACATCTCCCCCGCAAGGGGGGAGATCAGCAGTTCCGCCAACCGCACCTCTCCAGCTCGCACTTATTATGCCGCGATCTACTTCAAGAACCCGTTCTTCTTCAAAAAGTCCTCCGCCACGCCCTTGGCTGGCTCGCCGCCCAGTTGCACGCGGCCGTTGAGCTCCTGCAGCGTGACGAGGTCGAGCTTGGCGAAGACCGGCTTCAGCAGCGCCTCGATTTCCGGGTGCTGCTTCAAGACCTCTTCGCGGATGATCGGCGCCGGCTGGTAGACCGGCTGCACGCCCTTGTCGTCCTCGAGCACGACGAGGCCGGAGGGCTGGATGCCGCCATCGGTGCCATAGACCATGGCGGCGTTGGCGCCGTTGGTCTGGTTGGCGGCGGCTGCGATGGTCGCCGCGGTGTCGCCGCCGGAGAGCGTGATCAACTGGTCCGGCTTCAGCGTGAAGCCGTAGGCCGTCTGGAAGGCCGGAAGCGCGGCGGCCGAATTGACGAACTCGGCCGAAGCCGCGAGCACCACCTTGCCGCCGCCCGCGACGTATTTGCCGAAGTCCGAAAGCGTGACGAGCTTGTTTTCGTCGGCCACTTCCTTGCGCAGCGCGATCGCCCAGGTGTTGTTGGCAGGCGACGGCGACAGCCAGACGATCTTGTTGGCGTCGTAGTCTAGCTTCTTGGCGGTTTCGTAAGCCTTGGCGGCATCCTTCCAGACCGGATCATCGGCCTTCTGGAAGAAAAAGGCGGCATTGCCGGTATATTCGGGATAGATGTCGATCTCGCCGGCGGTGATCGCCTTGCGCACCACCGGCGTCGCGCCGAGCTGGATGCGGTCCGTCGTCTTGATGTTGTTGGCGTTGAGCACGAGCTGGATGATGTTGCCCAGCACCCCGCCTTCCGTGTCGATCTTCGAGGAGACGACCACCTGGGCGTTGGCCGAAGCGGTGGCAAGGCCGAGCGCGATGGCAGCTACGGCGAGCTTTCCGATTGAAAACATTGTGAAATTCCTTGCTATGAACTGAGGATCCGGTGGCCGCATATGAGCACGGCTATAACGGCCAGTCGGGGTACACGGTTTCATAAGTAGGGGGATCAGCGCAATATTTTTGTTCCCCGCGCGAGGCCGGTGCCAGGCCCGGTCCCGACAGCGTAATGTCAGTTGGCGGCACGCAAGCCCTGCAGCTTGAGCGTGCCAAGCGCCAGGAAGCAAAGCACTACGACCGGGAAAACGATCCAGTTCAGCATGGTCCAGCCCCAGGCATTGTAGATCGCGCCCGACATCAGCGAGGCAAAGGCGACGGAGCCGAACAGGACAAAATCATGGAAACCCTGGACCTTGCTCTTCTCGGAGGGCCGGTAGCTGGCCGCGACCATGGCGGTCGCGCCGATGAAACCAAAATTCCAGCCGAGGCCAAGCAGGATCAGTGCCGTCCAGAACTGCCACAGCGCCAGGCCGGAAAGCGCCACGGCGCCGCAGCCGATCAGCAGGACAAGACCGGTCGCGACGATGCGTTCGGCGCCGAAGCGGTGGATCAGCGAACCGGTGAAGAAGCTCGGCCCGAACATGGCCATGACATGCCAGGAAATGCCAAGCGTCGCATTGTCTTCCGACAGGCCGCAGCCGACCATGGCGAGCGGCGCGCCGGTCATGACGAAGCTCATCAGCGCGTAGCTGCCGACGGTGCAGAACAACGCGGCGACGAAACGCGGCTGGGTGACGATTTCGATCAGCGGGCGGGCGTCGCTTGCGGTAGTTTCAGAGACGGCGTCGGTCCGCGAGGAAACCCGCAGGAACGACAGGATGAGCGCGCCGACCGCCGCCAGGGCCAGGATCGAGGCGAAGGATCCCGCAAACATCACCGGGGCGAGCAATTCGCGCGTGTAGATGACGATCTGCGGCCCGAGGATGGCGGTGATGATGCCGCCCGCCAGCACGAAGGAGATGGCGCGCGCCTTGAATTCGGGTGGCGCGTTGTCGGCGGCGGCGAAGCGGAACTGCTGGACGAAGGCGCCGCCAACACCGATGACGCAGAGGCCGAAGGCGAACAGCCAGAAGCTCGCCTGATAGAGCGCGAGCGTCGCGATCAGGCCGCCGAGCGCGGTGACGATGGTGCCGATCATGAAGCCGCCGCGATGGCCGAGGCTGCGGATGATGGCGGCAGCCGGCAAGGCGCCGAGCGCCACGCCGATGTTGAAGCCGGTGACCGGCGCGGTGGCCAGGGATTTGTCGGGACCGAGCAGATATTGTCCGGCCAGCGCGCCGAGCGAAATGGCGATCGGCGCGGCCGAACCGACGATCGCCTGCGCGGCGGCGAGCAGCACCGCCGTGCGACGCCCTTCGCTGCCGGCCTCGGCGACCCCGGCCGTTGCGGCTGTCACGAAGCGTCCTTGCCACGCCCCTCGCCGCGAACCCGGCGCGAGACGCGATCAAGAACGGCGTTGACCAACTTCGGCTCGTCCTCCTCGTAGAACGCCTTGGCGATGTCGACATATTCGGAGACGATGACGGCCACCGGCACATCCTCGCGCTTCATCAGTTCATAGACCCCGGCGCGCAGAATGGCGCGCAGCGTCGAATCCAGCCGCGACAGCGGCCAGTCCTCGGTCAGCGCCTGGCGGATGACGGGGTCGATGGTCTTCTGGTTCTCGACGACGCCGGTCAGGATGGCGCGGAACCATTGCGCGTCGGCCTCGCGATAGAGCGCGCCGTCGACTTCCTTGCCGAGGCGGAAGGCCTCGTATTCGGCCGTGATCTCGAAGACGCCGCTGCCGGCCACATCCATCTGATAGAGCGCCTGGACGGCGGCAAGACGGGCGGCGCCGCGCTTGTTGGCGTGGCGTACCGCTCCGGTCGAGGCGGGCTCGGTCACGATTGGGCTCCGAATTTCTCTTTGAGCGCGATCATGGTCAGCGCCGCGCGCGCGGCGAAGCCGCCCTTGTCGCCTTCCGTCTTTCGCGCGCGCGCCCATGCCTGCGCGTCGTTTTCTGTGGTCAGAATGCCATTGCCGATCGCGATCGCCTCCTGCACCGAAAGGTCCATGAGCGCGCGGCTCGATTCATTGGCGACGATGTCGAAATGGTAGGTGTCGCCGCGGACGACGGTTCCTAGCGCGACAAAACCGTCGTAATGCGTGCCGCCTTCGGCCGCGCCATCGAGCGCGAAGGTGATGACAGCAGGTATTTCGAGCGAGCCAGGAACCGTGACGACGTCATAGGTGGCGCCGGCCTCGTCGAGCGCGCCGGTCGCGCCTTCGAGCAGCGCGTCGGCGAGATCGTCGTGAAAGCGCGCTTCGACAATGAGCAGATGCGCCTTCGCCTTCGGGCGAATGAACGCTTTGCCGTGTTGGGATGTGCCTGCCATAAAAGTCTCCGGGGGGTTGCCGGTGACTTAGGCCGAAGCCAGGTTTATCGCAAGCGGAAGATTGGCGGACCGACACCAACGCTGTATCTCTCGAAGGATTCAGATCCCGGGGCAGCGCGATGTTTCGGTACTTTGTTTGGCTAGGCAGGCGAAGCCTCAAGGATCGAGATCGGCGCGGTGGTGTCGATCACTCGCTCGAGCTTCAGCCCTGCGGCCTCGAACAGCCTGGCGTATTGCGCCTCGGTCCGCTCAAGGCCGCCGGTGACCGCGAGCATGACCACATCGATGGCCTTGATCTGGGCTGGTTCGTCGCCCGCAGGGACGAGCGTCTCGGCCACAAGCACCCTGCCATGCGTTTGCATTGTCTCGCGGCAACGGCGCAAGATCAACTCGGCGCGTTCATCGTCCCAATCGTGGATCACCTTCTTGATTACATAGACGTCGCCGACGGGGACGCTGTCGAAGAAGTCGCCGACGACGAAGTCGGTGCGCGACGGATCGCTCCCGGCCTCCTGGCGCGCCGCCGCCACTCCGGAGGCGAGATCGAGAAGAACCCCGCTCAAATGGGGATTGCGGGCAAGGATGGCCGAGAGAAGCTGTCCATGCCCGCCGCCGACATCGACGACCCGCGTATATCGGCTGAAATCATAGGCGTCGGCGACCGCCTCGTTGCTGCCTTGGCCCTGGGCAATCATAGCTCGCTGAAACAGGGCAGCCTGTTCCGGGTGGGCCGAAAGCCAATCGAACCTCGGACTTCCGAACACCTTGTCGAAGGCCGGCTTTCCGGTGCGGACGGAATGCAGAAGCTGCTCGAACGCAAGATAGGCCTCGCTGTTGACCATCCGGATGAAGTCGCGTGGTCCGGGCCGATCGGAACGAAGCGCCGCGCCCACCTCCATCAAGGTAAAATGACGAGGGCGAACTTCAGTGAAGACCCCCTCCGGCGCCAGAAGCCGCATGACGCGATAGAGCGATTCCGCATCCGTCTTCGTGGCGGCCGCCAAATCTTCAACTGACTGCTCGCCGGAAGCCAGAAGATCGGGAATGCCGAGTTCGATGACGACGCGCAGCGCCTGTGACACGGCAAATCCGAAACCCAGCCTCATGACTTGTTGCGACGGGTTGGTCATGGCTTTCCCCTCCGGACAGGTGAAAAGCTTACGAGGGGCGCGAGCAGAAGTGAAGCGGGACGCAGTGTTGAACGGCGCGGCCTCACGACTTTAGTCAAAGCCCCTCTTTCGCCGCCTCCGCCAGGCGCGCGGCATAGCGGGCCATGGTGTCGATCTCGAGATTGACGCGGTCGCCGGCCTGGCGTTGGCCCCAGGTGGTGACGCTCAGCGAATGATGGATGAGCAGCACGTCGAAGCGGGTGCCTTCGACCTTGTTGACGGTGAGCGAGGTGCCGTCGAGCGCGACCGACCCTTTCGGCGCGATGAACTTCGCCAGATGCCGCGGCGCTTCCAGCGTGAAGCGCACGGCATCGCCCTCCTCCTTGCGCTCGACGATCTCGGCCGTGCCGTCGACATGGCCGGAAACGATGTGGCCGCCGAGCTCGTCGCCGATCTTCAGCGCCCGTTCGAGATTGATCCTGGTGCCTGATTTCCAGCTGGATGCCGTGGTGAGCCTCAGCGCCTCCTCCCAGGCCTCGACCTCGAACCAGCGCGCGTTGGAACCAGTTTCGGGGAGCGCCGTGACCGTCAGGCAAACGCCGCCGCAGGAGATGGAGGCGCCGATGGCGATGGTTTCGGGATCATAGGTGGTGTCTATGCGCAGCCCAACGCCTTCGGCCAGCGGCTTCACGGTAGCGACAGTGCCAACGTCAGTCACAATCCCAGTAAACATCAGAGAGCGTCTTTCATTTTGACCATGATCTAACCCAAAAATCGGTTCCCACTTTTTGGGATCATGGTCTTACCCACTCGGCGTAACTGTCTTCGCCGAAGCGCATATCACGCAGCTTGCGAAAACCTGCCGGGATATGGTCGGCGTCGATAGGCGATGCAATACCGTCTTTGCCGATCGCCTCAGGTCCCTGGAACAGGACGATGCGGTCGACAAGGTCTTCCTCGAGGAAGGCCTTGGCTACCTTGGCGCCGCCTTCGACCAAAACGCTTGCCATGCCAAGCGCGGCAAGGTCTTCCAGCAATTCCGGCAAGGCGACCACGCCATTGTGGGTTTCGGTGCCGATGAAGCGCACGCCCGCGCGTTCGAGCGCCGCCCGCCGGTGCGGGTCGGCTTCCAGACAGGCGGCGATATAGAGCGGCACGCGGTCGACGCCGGATATCAGCTTGGATGTCTCCGGGAGCCGGATCTGCCGATCGAGGATGATGCGCGCCGGCGAGCGGTTCTCCAGTCCCGGAAGGCGCACGGTCAGCGCCGGGTCGTCCTCGAGAGCGGTGCCGATGCCGACCAGGATGGCGTCGGACTCGGCGCGCATCAGATAGACATCGCGCCGCGCGATCTCGCCGGTGATGGCGACCTGGCCCGCGCCTTTGCGGCCGATCTTGCCGTCACTCGAAAGCGCAAGCTTCAGAGTTACTTCCGGACGTTTTTTTTGAGAACGAGTCAGATAGCCGGCCATCTGCTCGGCGGCCTCGGCGGCCAGCACTTTCTCCACCACCTCGACACCGGCGGCGCGCAGTATGGCGTAGCCCTTGCCGGAGACGCGCGGATCGGGATCGCTTGCCGCGCCGACGACGCGCGCGATGCCGGCATTGACCAGCGCGTTGGCGCAAGGCGGCGTGCGGCCGTGGTGGGCGCAAGGCTCCAAAGTAACGTAAGCCGTAGCACCACGCGCGAGTTCGCCGGCCTCGGCCAGCGCTTCGGTCTCGGCATGCGGGCGGCCGCCGACGGCCGTCACGCCGGTACCGACGATCATCGGGCCGGCGCCGTCGTCGCGCACGATGATGGTGCCGACGGAAGGGTTGGTCGACGTGCGGCCGGCGTTGCGGCGCGACAACCTGATGGCCGCGGCCATGAAACGGCGATCAAGGGCCGCCTGCGCGGCCTCGTCCAGTCGCTGTCCCGCCATGATCAGCCAGCGTCCTCTTCGGTCTTTTCCTCGTCGCCCTTCAGTTCGCCCAGCAGC
The DNA here is from genome assembly GCF_006439595.1 of Mesorhizobium sp. B3-1-9. NCBI lineage: Bacteria > Pseudomonadati > Pseudomonadota > Alphaproteobacteria > Hyphomicrobiales > Phyllobacteriaceae > Mesorhizobium > Mesorhizobium sp. B3-1-9. Next base: position 406,451 of record NZ_VFTJ01000003.1, on the reverse strand, counting down.
TCATGAAAATCCTTGGCCTCGCGGAAATTGCGATAGACCGAGGCGAAGCGGACATAGGCGACGTCATCCAGCGATTTCAGCGCATCCATGACCAGCCGGCCGACTTCGCCCGAAGCAACCTCGGTTTCGCCGGAGCTTTCGAGCTGGCGCACGATGCCGGTGACCGCGCGGTCGATGCGCTCGGGGTCGACATTGCGCTTGCGCACGGCGATCTCGACGGAGCGCAGCAGCTTGTCACGGTCGAAAGGCACCTTGCGGCCGGACTTCTTGACGACGACGAGGTCGCGCAGTTGGACGCGCTCGAAAGTCGTGAAACGGCCGCCGCAATCGGGGCACACCCGCCGCCTGCGGATCGCCGCGCCGTCCTCGGCGGGACGCGAATCCTTCACCTGCGTATCTTCGGACTGGCAATAGGGACAGCGCATGGAGAGCCTTGGGTTCGCGATTCTGTGGGCGAAAGGCTTAGAGCCTTTCATGCCTCAGAGATAGCGAGGCATAAGCAAGATTGCCAGCGCTCCACCCCGCTGGCCGACGGGCGTCAGGGCGCAACATCCTTGGTCGGAAACCCGCACGATGCGCCTAGGTTGCGATAGGCCTTGGTGAAGCCGTCCATCGGGATGCTGGTGACCTTCTGTTTGCCGAAGGTGACATCGAGCGAGGTGACCTTGCGCATGGCGCGCAGCAGGGCGAGGCTGGTCTTGGCCTGGTTGTCGACCATCCAGCTGGGACGACCACCGGCGGCGCCGTTGGAGGTCACGGTCGCAGCGACCTTCACGCCAGGATCGCCGAAGGTCGCGGCGATCTTGTCGCCGGTCGGCAGGTTGCCGTTGTCGATGATGAACATGATGGCCGGATACGCGTCCGGCGGCAGCGCATCGCCGGTCGAGATCGACAGCGTCAGGGATCCGGCATTGCCGTCGCCGTCGACGAATGCAGTCGAGGCGGCGCAGGTCTTGTGCGCATCCTGCCCGGTATCGAGCGTATCGATGATGGTGGTCCACTTGCCGAAGGTATTGGTGGCCGGCATGTCGGAGCCGGGCTGCGCCTGCTCCTGCGCAACCGCGCCGGACAGGGCGAAAACGGCCAGCGAGCCGGACACGGCCAGGGTGGCAAGACGGAAAGTGCGCATCATCAGGTCTCCGGTAAGCCGCGCCGCCCGATCAAGGAGCGGCGCGAAGCGCAAGGATAAAAGATGACGTATGTCGCGCGGTCAACCGACGGAGGGCAACCGAGCGTGAATCAGCCGAGATAGGGGTAAAGCGGGAAGCGGTCGGTCAACGCCGTGACCTTGGCTTTGACGGCGGCCTCGACGGCCGCATTGCCGTCGTCGGAATTCGCCACCTTCAGCCCGTCCAGCACCTCGGCGATCAGCTTGCCGATCTCGCGGAATTCGGCCTGGCCGAAGCCGCGCGTGGTGCCGGCCGGCGTGCCGAGGCGTACGCCCGACGTCACGAACGGCTTTTCCGGATCGAACGGGATGCCGTTCTTGTTGCAGGTGATGTTGGCGCGGCCGAGGGCGGCTTCCGCGCGCTTGCCGGTGGCGTTCTTCGGCCGAAGGTCGACCAGCATCAAATGGTTGTCGGTACCGCCGGAGACGATATCGAGGCCCGTCTCCTGCAGGCTGGACGCCAGCGCCTTGGCATTGGCGACGATGCTTTCGGCATAGGCCTTGAAGCTCGGCTTCAGCGCCTCGCCGAGCGCCACCGCCTTGGCGGCGATGACATGCATCAGCGGGCCGCCCTGCAAGCCCGGAAACACCGCCGAATTCATCTTCTTGGCGATGTCCTCGTCGTTGCACAGGATCATGCCGCCGCGCGGACCGCGCAGCGATTTGTGGGTCGTCGTGGTCACGACATGGGCATGAGGCAACGGCGACGGATGCATGCCGCCGGCGACGAGGCCGGCGATATGCGCCATGTCGACCATCAGATAGGCGCCGATCGAATCGGCGATCTCGCGGAAACGCTTCCAGTCCCAGATGCGCGAATAGGCGGTGCCGCCGGCCAGGATCAGCTTCGGCTTCGTCTCATGCGCGGTCTTCTCGATCGCGTCCATGTCGAGCAAATGGTCTTCCTTGCGCACGCCATAGGAGACGACTTTGAACCACTTGCCGCTCATGTTGACCGGAGAGCCGTGGGTGAGATGGCCGCCCGAATTCAGGTCGAGGCCCATGAAGGTGTCGCCGGGCTGCAGCAGCGCCAGGAACACGGCCTGGTTCATCTGACTGCCCGAGTTCGGCTGAACGTTGGCGAAGTTACAGCCAAAAAGCTTTTTCGCGCGCTCGATGGCCAGTTCCTCGGCCACGTCGACGAACTGGCAGCCGCCATAGTAACGCTTGCCCGGATAACCCTCGGCATATTTGTTGGTCATGATCGAGCCCTGAGCTTCGAGCACGGCGCGCGAAACGATGTTTTCCGACGCGATCAGCTCGATCTCGTGGCGCTGGCGGCCAAGCTCGTTGCGGATGGCGCCGAAGATTTCCGGATCGGCGTCGGCAAGCGTGGTCTCGAAGAAGGATTCGAATTTGCTGGAGGCTGCCGCTGCGTTTGACATGGCTTGCTTTCCCTTGGGGCCGGAGGTCTGCGAGGTCGCCGCGCATTAACACAGTTGTTTCCGGGCCGCCACGTTTGCGGCGCGAAATTTGCTGGCCGGTTTGCGCCAAGACAAACCAGTCCAGTTCTAATCCCGCGGTTCGCGGCCCTTGAGGATCGCTTCCGAGAAGGTGATCTCGGTGAACAGCTTGCGCGCCGTATGGTCATTGATGTCGCCACGGCGAAGCATCGCCTGCAGTTCGGCCCGCTCGGCCTCGATGCCGGCAAGCCTGAATCCGAGCTCGATCCGCCCGGATTCGCGGGCCTCGGCGCGCGCTTCGTCGGCGCCGTCGGAGAGCGAGATGCGCCGCCGGTAGATGGATGCGACGCTCTCGGCGATGGCAAGCTTCATGTCCGCCGCCTCCCCTTCATTGCCGTCGCTGGCGAGGCCTTCGATCCTGGCGATGGCCGCGTTGGCGGCGCCGACGCGGGCGCGGCGCTCTTCGGCCGCACCTGGATGCTCGCCAGGCTCGACGAGGCCGCGCGCGACCGTAGGCAGGGTAAGGCTCGCAATCGCCAGCGAGCATATGATGACGCCGGCGGCGAGGAAGATCACGAGGTCGCGGGCCGGGAACGGCGAGCCGTCTTGCAAGGTAAGCGGCAGGGACAGGATGCCGGCCAGAGTGACGGCGCCGCGCACGCCGGCGATCGAACCGGCGAGCCTGACGCGAAAACCAAAGGGTTCGGCTTTGCGCTTGCCGAGCCGCGCGGCAAGCACGGCGCCCATGTCGCCGATCCATATCCAGACATAGCGCAGGCCGATCAGGCAGAGCGTGAGCAAGAGCACGGTCAATGCCGGCTCGAACAGCCAATGCCGGGCCGTCAGTTCCGGCGGCACCTTGCGGATGATGTCGGGCAGTTGCAGGCCAAGCAGGATGAACAGCGAGCCGTTGAACATGAAGATCAGCATCGACCAGAGCGAGATCGTCTGGATGCGCGCCGAGACCGCCATGTGGCGGACGATGCCGGAATATCCGGTCAACAGGCCGGCGGTGACAGCCGCCAGAACGCCCGACGCGTTCAAATGCTCGGCGATCAGATAGGCGCCGAAGGGCAACAGCACCATGACCAGCACCTGCGCCTCGGCCGGTGTGCTGGTGATACGGCCGAGGATCTGCAACGACTTCGCGGCGATGAACAGCGCCGCGATGCCGGCGAGAATGCCGATCGCCACAGCCAAGAGGAAGCTCAGGGATGCCTCGGCGAACGAAAAGCTGCCGGTCAGCGCCGCCGCGACGGTGAAGCGGAACATCACCAGACCCGAGGCGTCGTTGAGCAGGGATTCGCCTTCCAATATGTGCATCAGCCGCGCCGGGACGACATTGCGGTCGACGATCGAGGACACGGCGACCGCATCGGTCGGCGACAGCACGGCGGCCAGAGCGAAGGCGACGAGCAGCGGGATGCTCGGCACCAGCCAGTGCAAGGCGTAACCGAAGCCGACGATGGTGAAGAAGACGAGCCCGATGGCGAGATCGAGGATCGGGCTGCGCAGCGCTATCAGTTCGCGCTTCGGCGCCGAGAACGCATCGCCGAACAGAAGCGGCGGAATGAACACCAGGAGAAAAAGCTCCGGATCGATCTCGACATGCAGGCCGCGTGCCGGCCAGGCCAGGCAGGCGCCGATCGCGATCTGCAGCACCGGCAGCGGCACGCGCACCAGCCGCACCAGCGCACCGGAAACGGTTACGAAGGCGAGCACGACGAGGATAAAGACGGCGACGTCCATGGCGCGATTCCGGCTGGTCGACCGACCATGGGCAATTGCCAGCGTCGCGTCCAGCCGGCCGGACGTCACCTGGCGTATCATGCGGGCGGAGTCCCATTCCGCCCGGGCGATTCAGCGTTTGATGGAACGCTCTATGGCGACAGAACCGCCTTGGGCACGGAACAAAGCGCCGTGAAGGCGGGATTCACGACATTGCCGATGCGCAGGCTGCAGGTCTGACTGACCAGTTGATGCGCGTCCATCGTGTCCAGGCCTGTCCGTTGCGCCACCCAGCGCACCAGCCCGGCGACCGCGATGCGGGCGGCGTCGTCCAGCGGCCGCGCGCAGCCAATGACGCCGATATGGCTTTCAGTCTCCAAGCGCGGCCAGTCGAAGCTCTCATCCGGCATCGCCTTCTCGGCGGACAGGGAAGTGAAGAAGGCGCCCTCGACCGCGGTGCCCGCGATCTCGCCATCGCCCTGCGCGTAATGTCCGTCACCGATATAGATGTGCCCGCCATCGACATTGGCCCGCAGGTAGAGCGTCGCGCCTTCCTTCAGGTCCGGGATGTCGAAATTGCCGCCGAAGTCGCCGGGAACGACGCCGAGGCGAACCTCGCCATGAGCGGGCGCGACGCCCAACGTGCCGTGGAAAGGCCGGTAGCTGGCGGAAAGCGTGCGGCCGGAGGAGGTCCGTGTGGTCAACTGCGTTCGATCCGGCGAGAGGCGCCAGATCCACACCCGCTCGTCCTGCTCCTGCTGCAAGTTGGGCGAGGCGCGGGTTCCCGACAGGAAGCCGAAATTCGGCGAAATCGTCGCCACGCCCCAGTCACGAGCGGGCTCCAGGCGATGCAGGCGGATCGCCATGATATCGCCGGCCCTGATCCCTTCGACGGCGATCGGACCGACCAGCGGGTTGACTTTCGGATAGGGCGCGACCTCGCGCGGCCTGCCGTCGACGCTCGTCAGCTTGCCGGAAAAGCAGTCCTCGGTGAACACCGTGAATTGCTCGCCAGCCCTGACGGAAAGCCGCGGCGCATGCCCTCCCAGTTGGAACACGAAATCGTGCCCGTCGTTCAGCGGTCGAACCAAGTGCCGGCTCCCAGTTTCTCGACTATCGCGACGAATGCCTGCGTGGCGTCGCGATGGATACTATGGCCGACATTGGGCATCACGACGACAGACCGCTCGCCGACCTCTGCTCGCAGGCGCGCGGTGTCGTCGGGCGGGACAAACCGGCTCATTTCCGGCAGGACCCAAACCGTCGGCAGCATCCGGGCCAGGCGCGCCGCCTCATCCCGCAGGTCCCAGGGCGCGTTGCCGGCGAAGGCTGAACGCGCGTCATCGAACGAGATCTGCTCGAGCGACACGACTTTCCAGGCGGCGTCCCGCCGCGACCAGCCGGGATTGAGTTTCAGCAGCCCCTCGATGTCGTGGGGCAGATTTGCTTCGTCCCAGTCCAACATACCCTTCGGCGTCGCCTTGTCGGCGAAATGCGAGACCGGGTCTTCCAGAAGCATTGCCTTCGGCCGGAACAGGCCGCGCAACACGCCAAGCTGCGCCAGCGTGCCGCCGAAGGAATGGCCAAGCAGCACATCCGGCGCGGCAGGCAGGTTCCCAGCGAAATCGGAGAGCAGGCTGTCGAAGGAAAAATCGCCGTCGCCCCGCGCGCTTTCGCCGTGGCCGCGCATGTCGGGAGCGATCACCTGCCAGCCACGCGCGGCAAGCACACGCGCCGGCTCGGTCATGGCGCCTGCATTGGCGGTGATGCCGTGCAGCGCCACCATCGTCTTCGGCGCGCCGCGGTCGCCCCAGCGCATGATGTTGAGCGTCACCATGTCAGGCTCCCGCCGCCCAGCCGACGGTCTGCCGCCAGAGCGTCGTGTAGCCCGGCCAATCGACAAAAGCGGGCGGCGCCCAATGCGGCCCGCAATCCGACGCGAATGCGACCGACCGCCCCTTGCCGAATTCCGCCGCGACGATCAAGGGATCGTTGCCGACGGTCGCGACCACCGTCGCCTTCTGCCTGGCGGCAAAGCGGTTATAGCCGAGCAGCGCCGGCCATTCCGCTTCCAGCCCGCCGACGATCGGGTGACTTGCTGCGGCAACACGCGGCTTCACGCCTTGCGGCCGCTCGGCGCGGTCATCGCCCGCCTCCATTTCCACGCCCAGCACCTCCGCGACTTCGGTGTCGCGATAGCGCGCCTTGGCCTCGATGCCCTGGAAGGTCATATAGCCGCCGACCATCACCAGTCCGCCGCCGCCGAGGACATAGTCGCGTATCGCTTCGAGGCGATTGGGCAGCATCTTCGACCGCACGAACGTGTCGGGATGGAGCAACAGGGTGTTGGCGCCGATGTCGCTCAGCATAATGCAGTCGAACTTCGCCAGCTCGCCGGCGCTGAAGGGGAAGTCGCGCGCGGCGATATGGGCCGGCTGGTAGACAACGTCCCAGCCACCGCCTTCGAGGGCGTCGCGCAGCCAGCGCACGCCTTCGGCGTACTCTGTCGTGGTGAAGGAATCGAAGCCCTTCTGGTGGATCGAATGAACGGTCCAGGATTCGCCCGCGATCAGGACGCGACGGCTCTTTGTCATACTTCCTCTCCTGTTTTGTAAGACCGGCTGGCCAGCCGCTTCAATGCGGCGATGAAGGCGGCGTGGATGCCCTCGCCATCAAGCTCGACGGCGATTTCGGCGTTCGGCGGCCCCGAGCGTCCGGCAAAGTCGATGACCGTGCGGCCATAGGTGAATTTGCCGGCGAGCTCGACCTCGACCCGAGCCGGAACGGTCCTGGCCAGGGAGGGTTCGGCCGCGACGAACGATGCCACGGGATCGTTGAGCGGCATGGCGCCGGGCCCGAACACGCCCGGGCGGAATGTCGTGTTCAGCGAGCGCAGGAGCTCGGCAGCGAAATGCCCGACCTTGCCGCCAATCGCCTCGGCGTCCGCGATCAATCCTTCGGCGATAACCGCCTGCGGTCCCACGTCGATCGGAAGAAGCGTCAAAGGAATGCCGGCCCCGAACACGATGGCTGCCGCCTCCGGATCGCACAGAACGTTCCACTCCGCCGCCGCTGTCTTGTTGCCGAGCCCCCAGGCCCCGCCGAGCGAGACGATGCGCCCGATCCTCTCCGCCAGGCCGGGATTGCGCCGTAGCGCGAGCGCCAGATTGGTCAGCGGACCGGTGGTGACGACGGTAGCGGCGGCGCCCGAAAGGACCAGCTCGGCGATGAGGTCGCTGGAGTGGCGTGGATCGAGGTTGACCGCTTCGAGATCCGGCCGCTCCGGGTCGAGCGCACAGGTCTGGTCGAGGACGCCGGCGATCAGCCTTTCGCGCACCAACGGCCCCACGGCGCCGGCGGCAACCGGAACGTCGCTGCGCCCCGCAACGGCAAGGACGATGGCGCCGTTGCGCGCCGTGCGGTCCCCGGCGAGATGACCGGCACCCGTCGTCACCGCCTTCAGGTCGAGCGCCTTATGGCCGGCGGCGACCAGGATGCCCAGGGCATCGTCATTGCCCGGATCGCAGTCGAGGATGATCGGCTTCGTCATTGAGGATTGTCTTGAATTCTGGCCGGGCGGTTGCGCACTAGGATGCGCCAGCGGGCGAAGGTCAGGCCGATGATGGCGGCGAGATAGGGCAGCATCAGCACGAACTGCGAGGGGATGGCGAACACTTGCAGGCGGTCGCCCAGCGCGCCGAAGAAGCCGAACAGGAAGGACGCCGCAGCCGTCATCCAGGGCTGGCCGCCGCCGAACAGCGTCGCGGCCAGCCCGATGAAGCCGCGGCCGCTGGTCATGTCCGGCAGGAAGAAATGCAGCTTGTCCATGGCAAGCTGCGCGCCGGCAAGCCCGGCCAGCAAGCCGCTGATCGCCAATGACAGGGCCTTCATGGCAGCGATGCGGATGCCGGCGGAGCGCGCGGCGTGCTCGTCCTCTCCCGCGGCCCGCAGGCTGGCGCCGAGCGGCGTCTTGTAGAGAAAGATATAGGTGAGCGGCACCGCGACAAGTGCGATCAGCACGATGATGCTTTGGCCTTCGAAGGCCGGGCCGAGCACCGGCAGCCAGGACAGCGATCCGGCCGGAACATGCCAGATGTCGGGAAAGGCGATCGGCCTCAGGCCGCCCGGACTGTTGTAGTAGCGCTCGAGGATGAAGAGCGTGCCGCCGGCGGCGAGCAGGTTGATGCCAAGGCCCGCCACGATGAAGTCGGCGAAGAAGCGCAAGGTCAGCAGCGCCAGAAGCTGCGAAAGCACCACCGCGACCACCAGCGCCGACAGGAAGGCCGGCCAGGCGCTGCCGCTCCAGTCGCCGACGGCGATGGCCGCGAAGGCGGCCGCCAGCATCATGCCCTCGACCGCGACATTGAGGATGTTGGCGCGCAAGGTGATCATTGCCGCCAGCGCGGCAAGCAGGATCGGGGTCGACTGTTCAAGGACCGCGGCGAGCAGCGATGCGAGGTTCATTCCTTACCTCCTCACGCTGCCTGGGCGGCGCGACGCAGCCGCGCCGTCATCAGCAGCACGAGCAGGCCCGTCAAAAGGTTGACCAGCGAGCGCGGCACATCCGTGGAAATCTGCATGTAGGCAGCGCCATTCAGCATCGCGGCGTAGAAGAGCGCGGTCGCCAGCGAACCGATCGGATGGACGCGGGCAAGCAGGGCGCAGGTCAGGCCGACCAGTCCGTAGCTCGGCGAGAAATTCTGCTCGAAGCGGTGTCCGACGCCGAGCACATAAAGCGCTCCGGCCAGCCCGGCCAATCCACCGGCAATGACCATCGCCGAGATCACCCGCCGCGCCGCCGGCACGCCCGTGGCCTCGGCAAAGCGCAGATTGGTGCCGGCCGCGCGAACCTCCGCGCCCCATCGGGTGCGGAACAGCACGATCCATGAGACGACGGCAAGCACGGCGGCGACAAGGAAGCCGCTGGTGGCGCGCGGAACGAAAGGCAAGGGCGGCAGCCAGATCGAGCTCGGTACCATCCAGCTCACCGCGCCATAGGCGGTGGTGTCGCGGATCACCTGGTTGGCCAGCCAGGAGGTGATCAGGAGAATGATGATGTTGAGCATCAGTGTCGTGACCACCTCGTCGACGGCGAGACGCACCTTGAGCACGCCCGGAATCCAGCCGACCACCGCGCCGGCAAGAAAACCGGCGACGATGGCGAGCGGCATCAGCATAAAGGCCGGCAGCGAAGCGCCGGCGATGGCGACGACGGTGGTGGTGACCGCGCCCGCGTAGAGCTGGCCCTCGCCGCCGACATTGAAGATGCCGGCGCGAAAGGAGAAGACGACGCCGAGCGCGATCAGGGTGAGCGGCGTGGCGCGGTTCAGGAACAGGGCGAAGTTGCCGAGCGAATCGAAATTGGCGAGCAGCAGGTCGCGATAGGCGCGGACCGGCTCATCCGTGATCGACGCGACCAGCAGGAAGCCGAGCGCCAGCGTGAGCAGGATCGCGGCGAGCGGCGCGCGAATGACGCGCAGGAAATTGGACAGCGCCGGCGCCATTACGCAGCCTCCTTCGATCCGCCGTTCATCAGATATCCGACGGTCTCCTCGTCGGCCTCGGCGCGGTCGAGGACGCGCATCATGCGCCCCGAATACATGACGCCGATCCTGTCGGAGAGCGCGAAGATCTCGGAGAGCTCGGACGAGATCAGGAGCACGGCGCGGCCCCGGTCGGCGGCCTGCAGGATGCGCGCGTGAACGAATTCGGACGCGCCGATGTCCAGTCCGCGCGTCGGCTGGCAGATCAGGAGCAGCGATGGGTCGCGCTCCAGCTCGCGGGCAATCACCAGTTTCTGCATGTTGCCGCCGGAGAGCCAGCCGGCCTGCGTGGCAGGCTGCGCGCCGCGCACGTCGAACTCCTTGATCTTCTCGCCCGCGAAGCTGTCCAGCTTCTGCCGGCTGATCAGGCCGCCGGACAGCAATCCGGCGCGGCTGTAGTTGGTCGCCGCGACGTTCTCGGCGACGCTCATCGTGACGCTCAAGCCACGGTCGAGGCGGTCTTCCGGCACGAAGCCGAGACCGGCCTGCTGGCGCTCCCAGAGATCAGCGTCGGTCAAATCCCGGTCGCCGAAGCGGACCCTGCCCGCCTGCACCGGCATCAGCCCGGCGATTGCCTCGGCGAGTTCGGTCTGGCCGTTGCCGTCGACGCCGGCGATGCCCAGAACCTCGCCGGCGCGCACCTGGAGAGAGATGCGGTCGAGCAGACGCCGGCCTGAATGATTGGTCATGCTGACACTGTCGAGCGTCAGGACCGGGGCGCCGAAGCTGCGCTGCCCACTGCCCTTGCGGCCGACCAGGAACACGTCGCGGCCGACCATGTCGCGGGCGATGTCGGCTTCGGTGACGTCGGCCGTATTGCGCGTCGAAATGCTGCGGCCATGGCGAATGACGGTCACGCGGTCGGAGACGGCTTTCACCTCGCGCAGCTTGTGGGTGATGAAAAGGATGGTGCGGCCCCTGGCGCGCAAGCCGTCGACCACACCGATCAGCTCATCGACTTCCGGTGGAGTCAGCACGGCGGTCGGCTCGTCGAGGATCAAGAGATCCGCGTCGAACGCCAGCGCCTTCAGGATCTCGACGCGCTGGCGCTGGCCGACCGAAAGCGTGCGCACCGGCGCTTCCGGATCGAGGCGGAAGTTGTAGCGCGCGATCAGTTCGCGGGCGCGCTCGACCATCTGCCGGCGGTCGGAGAAGATACCCAGCCGGCGCGGCTGGCGGCCGAGAAACAGGTTCTCAGCCACGCTCATGGACGGCACCAGCGTGAAGTGCTGGTGCACCATGCCGATGCCGAGGCGGCTCGCGGCAATCGGGTCCGCGATCGTCACGGTCTTACCGTTCAGCACGATGGAGCCGGCGTTCGGCTGGTGAATGCCGGCAAGGATGTTCATCAGCGTCGACTTGCCGGCGCCGTTCTCGCCGCAGATGACATGAACCTCGCCGCGCCGGACTTCGAGGTCGACATGGCTGAGCGCGGCCTTGTCGCCAAACGACTTGGCGATGCCTGCAAGGCTCAAGATGATGTCCGGGTCGCTCATCGGCACGCTTCCTGGGGCACGCTTCCTGGTCGGAATGACGGGACGCCGCCTTGGCAGCGTCCCGTTTCAAGGTCCTGGGAGGGCTTACTTGAAAGCAGTGTCGACCTTGATCTCGCCGCTGACCACCTTGGCCTTGGCGGCGTCGACCTTGGCCTTGATGTCGGCGGGCACCAGCTTGTCGTTGTAGACAAGGCCGACGCCCTCATTGGCGAGGCCATAGACCTTGAGCTTGCCGAACTCGGCCTTGCCGTCCTGGATCTGCTTGATCGAGTCGTAGATCGAGTTGCCGATCTGCTTGATCATCGAGGCGATCACATTGTCCGGGTGCAGGCCGCTCTGGTCGGAATCGACGCCGATGGCGTATTTCTTGGAGTCCGCCGCGCCCTTGAGGATACCGAGGCCGGCTGGGCCGGCGACGTTGAAGACGACGTTGGCGCCGTTCTGGATCGCGGTCTTGGTCAGGTCGTAGGCCTTCTGCGCATCGTTGAAGTTGCCGATGAAGATCACCTGCACGTCGATGTCCGGCACGACGGTCTTGGCGCCCTGCTTGAAGCCGAGGATGAAGTCCTGGATGACCGGCAGGTCCATGCCAGCGACGACAGCGATCTTCGGATCGCCGGAAGTGAGCGGAAAATCCTTCTTGTCGGTCGCCGCGATCGCGGCTAGCGCGCCGGCGAGATAAGAGCCTTCGTTCTGCGCGTATTTCACCGAAAGAACATTCGGCTGCTTCAACTCATCGTCGAAGAAGACATATTTCTGGTCGGGGTGCTGCGGCGCGACGTCGGCCAGGTTGTCGTGCATGTTCGGCCCGGTGAAAACGACGCTCCATTCGCCCGAATTCGATACCGCTTCGAGATTCTGGCGCCAGAGCTGCGGATCGGTCGGCGACGCCTGCAGCAGGCGCGTCTTGACGCCTTCCTTCTCGGCGCGGGCGAAGCCGGTGGCGGCGTTGTCGTTGAAGCCCATGTCGCCGAGATTGTCCGACATCACATAGACAGCGCTGAAGTCGGCGGCGAGTGTCGGTCCGGCCACCAGGCCAAGCCCGAGAGCAGCGGCGTACGCTATTGATTTCATGATCGATCTTGTCATTTGTTTCATTCCCCTTTCTTGGTTGCGAACTGTCTGTCTCAGGAGCGTGGCGGCGCTACCGAGTTGCGCTTGACCAGCGCGACCGGGAGCCGTGTGAGTTCGGGCGGCGACGCCTTGTCGATCAGCGCCTTGAGTGTGCTGAACCCGATGCGGCCGAGTTCGGCGGTCGGCTGGCGGATTGTGGTGAGGCCTGGCGCGAGGAGGTCGGCAAACGGCATGTCGTCGAAGCCGACCAGCGAGATGTCCTGCGGCACGTTGAGGCCTTTGGAACGCACTGCTTCCATGATGCCGATGGCAATGAAATCGCTGCCGGCGAAAACGGCCGTCGGCGGCTGGCCGCCGGCCAGTATGTCCAACATGGCTGCGCGGCCGAACGCGCGCGAATACTCGCCCTGGCGGATATCGCCGTCGTCGACTTCTATCCCCGCCTCGGCCAGGGCGTCGCGATACCCGGCCAGTCGTTCGATGGCGCTGAACAGCTTCGCCGGGCCGCCGATATGGGCGATGCGCCGGTGCCCGGCCTCGATGAGGTGGCGCGTCGCGGCGCGAGCGCCTTCGCGGTTCTCGACGAAGATTTTCGGAACGTTGACGCCCGGAATGTCCTCGTCGATCAGAACGATGTGGCCGTAATGGTGAAGCGTGGCGGCGAGCGAGCCGTCGTCCGGCCGGTTGGTCATCATGATCAGCCCGTCGACATGGCCGTCCTTCAGCCGCCTGAGACTGGCGAGCTCGCGCTCCCGGTTGCCGCCGGTGCTGCTCATCAGCACGGAATAGCCGTGCTTTTCCGCCTCGTCCTCGACGGCGGCGGCCAGTTCGGCAAAGAACGGGTTGGCGATTTCAGGCGTCATCATGCCGATCGCCTCGGAGCGGCCAAGGCTCAGGCGCTTGGCGAGGATGTTCGGGCGATAGTCGAGCGCCACGATGGCCGCGTCGATGCGGGCCGCCGTCTCCGCCGGAAGCTCGATGCGATTGTTGAGATAGCGCGACACGGTGGTGGTCGACACCCTCGCCATTATCGCGACTTCATTGATGGTGCTCATGTCCGCCCCAGCCAGCAACGAGCCAAACGCTATCCCATAAAATTTGGCTAGTAAAGCGGTTGCGTAAAGTGGTTTACCAACTTTTGTGAGCTACGCTGACATTCAACGCCGACCGCGGCCATCGCCGCGGCGGCGGGCTTGTCATTCTTGTCAGGAGATCATCGGCAGGACGAGTTCCAGCAGCCCACCGGATATCCGCAGGGCGCCATCTGAGGCTGCGCCGCACGGCCCGGGTGCGGCAAAGGCCTTGCCACGCTGGCGCGATTGTCTTGTTGCAGGCGGCTCCCGGACCGCTCGGAAAGCCGACGACGCGCCCCGACTGCCCCAACGCCCAAGCTCCGTTTCACGGAAACGGCGAACCGCTCTATCTCTTTACTTTCACGCAATTCCGGACGGAAAACCGCACACACTTTTCCTGGAATTGTCGTAAGGCGCGCATTGCGTCGCCCCAACAAAAAGGCCGCTGCGAGAGCGGCCTTTTTTCTTTTAAGGATCAGGTGCTTACTGCGCGGAGCTGATCTGCAGCTCGGTGGCGCCGTCAAGGGCGTAGATATCGTCGCGGAATTGTACGACGCCCGGAGCCGTCGACCATGCCGAGAGATAGAGGAAGTGGACCGGCACCGGATTGACCACATTGATCGGCGTGTTCTCGCCGGTCTTGATCGCCGCCTCGAAATGCTGACGGTCCCAGCCGGGCGTGTCGCGCAGGATCCAGGTGACGAGGTCGCGCACGTTCTGGACGCGTACGCAGCCGGAGGAATCGAAGCGCATCAGCTTGCCGAACAGGCTCTGCTGCGGCGTGTCGTGCATATAGACGCCGTCCGGGCTCGGGAAGTTGATCTTGACCGAGGCCATCGCATTGTTGCTGCCGGGATCCTGGCGGAAACGGTATTTCGCGGCATCGTCCGTCGACCAGTCGATGGTCATCGGATCGACCTCGCTGCCGTCCGGCGCGAACAGGCGGATGTGGCTGTCCTTGAGGTAGTTCGGGTCCTTCCGCATCAGCGGAATGATGTCCTTGCGCACGATCGAGACCGGCGCGTTCCAGTACGGATTGACGATGATCTCGTTGATCTTCGAGTTCACGATCGGCGTCTGGCGGTCGATCTTGCCGACGATCGCCGTGTGGCGCAGCACGACGCGGTCGTTCTCGACCGCTTCGACCTGGGCGCCGGGAATGTCGACCAGCACGTAACGGTCGCCGAGCGTGCCGGCCTTTTCCTTCAGGCGCTGCAGGTTGGTCTGCAACTGGCCGAGCCGGACCTGCGCCGACACGTTCATCGCGGCGTAGGTGTATTTGCCCATGGCGCCGTCGGCCGGCAGGCCGTGACGGAGCTGGAAGCGCTTGACCGCCGAGTCGACATAGGAATCGAAGGCCGTCGAAATGCCGGCGCTCTGCGGCAGGTCGCCCGACACCATCAGGCGCTTGCGCAGCGGGACGACATCCGGATCGTCGACGCCGAGCTGCAATTTCTTGGTCGCCGGAACCTGTTCCCAGCCGCCCTGGGAGACGATGTTCTGATACTGCGCCACCGCCTGCTCGGTGAAGGCCACCGTCTGCTGGCTGAAGATCGGCAGCGTCGAGGCGACCTTGTTGGTGTCGGTGCCGCGGGCGTCGAACTGGTCGTCCCAATTGCCGCGCGTCGAGGATTTCAGGATATCCCCGATCACATCCTGGGCGCTCGCATGGCCGGCGACCACGGCGGCGGCGAGCGCGGAGGCTCCGGTAAGGAAGAAACGGCGGCTGGTTCTCATGGCAGACATTCTTGCTTTATCGCTCTCGCTCAACTCGCTTGCCGGGCGGCTTTGTCCACACTCTAGGGGCGGCAAACTTAACAATTCGCCAACCATGACCTGACGTTGATCGGCGGCCAGAACGCGCTGCCGCAACGCAGGTTCCAAGGAGCGCAAGGCATAGGCCCGCAGCATCACCCACCACTCGCATTGACCGCGATTATGGCGGCAACGTGGCCTTGGCCCGCGATTTGCAAGCGGCGGCCAGATGAAAGAAATGACAGCGATGCTTTTTTGCACCGCAAGATGCCAGCGCGTCCTTATGAAATCTGTGCCCTGCCCTTCAGCCGCAGAGCCTTCATGCGCGCGAAGCGACGGTCAAGCTCCCGCAGATGCCCGCCTTCGCAATAAAGAAAAAGACCGGCGCGCTTCGGCGCCGGCCTCCTATTCTTTCCCCCCGGGGCCGTGCTTCTTCGGCGCGGCTTTCCCGCCCCAATTCCGAAGCACTCACATCCGATAAGCGATCGTGTCGTTCCAGAAGCGATCGAGCCGCTGCAGGGCGCGGTTCATCTGCTTGAACTCGTCGGTGTTGATGCCGCCGACCGCCTCGATCGAACCGACATGGCGCTCGTAGAGCCCGGCGACGACGTCGGCCACCTCGTTGCCCTTCGGCGTCAGCGAGACGCGGACCGAACGGCGGTCGATGCGCGAGCGCTGGTGGTTGATGAAGCCGAGGTCGACCAGCTTCTTCAGATTGTAGGAGACGTTGGAGCCGAGATAGTAGCCACGCGAGCGCAGCTCGCCGGCGGTCAGTTCCGAATTGCCGATGTTGAAGAGCAGCAGCGCCTGGATGGCGTTGATGTCGGAGCGGCCGTTGCGGTCGAACTCGTCCTTGATCACGTCAAGCAGGCGGCGGTGCAGACGCTCCACCAGCTGCAGCGATTCCATGTACAGCGAGCGGATAGCCTCGCGGCGATCGTCGGATACGTTTGCGGTCTTCGCCGCCGGACGCGAATTGATCATTGTCTTTGCCTCTCGTTTGTCGCCTTGGTGATTTTTTGTTTTTCACCTTGATCGCGACACTATCGAATACTCATAAAATTCGACTTAAACGCCAGGGCTAACAAGAGCTTACCGGTAAGAGGTTTCGGAAGACGCTTAACGATCGGTCACCCGAGCAAGAACAATTAACCTAAAGATTTAGCCAATGGATCTTGGGGTGAAACGGGGCTGAGAAAGCGCCCCGCGGAGGCAGGCCATCGGCCGGCTTTATGGGTGGAGCATGATGTCATCCGAAAACCGCTTCACACTTTTCGGCATCATGCTCATTGGCGAAGCTGGCGCTTCTGCAGCCATATGGTGACGCGAAAGACGATGTAGAGCAAGGCCACGCAGGCATGCGAGACGACGATCAGCAGCCGATGGCCGAAGAGATCGGGGAAGCCGGCATACATCACCGTCTCGGTCGCCGCGCAGATGAACCAGATCACCGGTCCCCACGACGCCAGCATCCAGAGGCCGGCGGCGGCGAAGGGGAAGAAGACGGCGAGCATGGCCGCCGCCACCTGCCAGTGCACAGGCATCAGGTCGAAGCGCCACAGTTCGCCCGGATAGATGCCGATCAGGCGGATCCAATAGAGGATGCCGAACAACAGGCAATAGCCGGCGATCACGCGCTGGAACCAGGCGAAGATCACCTCGGTGGTCGAGGGCTGCAGCACCACGCGCCTGGAGGTGACTTCACTCACAGGGCGAGTTCCTTATCCCCGAGCGGCGCGAAATAGGCGTCGATCTCGGCCGCATCGACCTCATCCAGCCCCGCCGGCCGCCACTTGGGTGTAGAGCCCCTATCGATGATAGCGGCGCGGATGCCTTCATAGAAATCGTGGCCGGCAAGCATGCGGTTCAGGATGCGGAACTCCATCCTCATGCATTCGTCCATCGACAGCGTCGAGCCGGCGCTGATCTGGCGCCAGGCGATGTTGAGGCTGGTCGGCGAGCGGGTTTTCAAGATCGCCAGCGTCTTTGCGGCGAAAGCGTCGCCGGCGGCGGCTTGTTCGAGACTGGCGACGATATCGGCCAGCGAGCCTTTTGAGAAATGGCGCGCGATCGAATCCAGGTCCTGCCGCTCCGTCTCGCGTTTTGCCGGCACGAAGAAATCGCGCAGCTCGGCATTCGGATCGTTGCTGGTCGCCAGTTCGTCGAGCAACCCCGCCTGGTCCTCCGCCTTGATCGTGTGCGTGGCGAGCCCCGACCAAAGCGCATCGCCGTAACGGATGCGATTTCCGGTCAATCCGAGATACATGCCGAAAGAGCCGCCGAGATCCGGCAGCAGGTGGCTGGCGCCGACATCCGGGAAGAAGCCGATGCCGACCTCCGGCATGGCGAACTGCGCGTTTTCGGTCAGCACGCGATGCGAGCCGTGGAAGGAGATGCCGACGCCACCGCCCATGACGATGCCGTCGATCAGCGCGACATAGGGTTTCCTGAAGCGCGCGATGCGGGCGTTGAGCCGGTACTCGTCGGCGAAGAAGTCGACCGGCGGCTTGCCGGCGCGGCCGGCCTCGTAGATGTGCAGGATATCGCCGCCGGCGGAAAACGCCCTGCCCTCGGCCTTGACGACGACGACATTGATGCCGGCGTTCTCTTCCCAAGCATCGAGCGCCTTGCCGAGCGCGTTGACCATGTCGTGCGTGACGGCGTTGAGCGCCTTCGGCCGGGTCAAGGTGACCACACCCGCCTTGCCCAGCCGCTCGAAGCGGATCTCGTCGCCTCCGCCAAAATCCATAATGAGAGAATCCTCCCCCGCGCCTGCGGGAGGAGAAGTGCTAAGCGGCGACCGGGCCAACGTCAATTGTCGAGTGCCACGGATAAGGCAGCGTCTTTCGCCGCAAGCAGGCTACCATACGAATGGGATAAGCGCGTTCGTGCGGCGCTCATAGTCGGGGAATTCATCGGGAAATTGCCGCGCCAGCAGCCGGTCCTCGGCGCCGACACGCCAGATGAAAATCGCCCCGAGCAGGATGAACAGAAAGACGAAAGGGCCGCCCACCACGATCGCCGAGCCCAGGCATGCCAGCAGGCCGCCCGTGTACATGGGATGGCGCAGGCTGCGGTATGGGCCGGATCTCACCAGGTTATGGTTCTGCTTGGCCGAGACGGTCTGGCTCCAGTTGCGGCCGAGAATTTGCCGCGCCCAGCAGCGCCATGCCGGCGACGGCGATCACCGCGCCGATGCCGCCCAGGGCCGCGTTGACGGGGGCGAAGTTGACGAAGCCGAACAACGGCAGGCGCGGCAGCAGGAAGGCGCCGATCATGGCAAACATCAAACCGAAGCTCTGCAGCAAATGCGGCTCGGTATCGCGTTTCACGCCGATTGCCTGAACGGTCAGATAAACAATCAGCAGCAGCCAGGCGGCATAGATGAACCAGATCAAGGTCATGCCTTGCTCCTTCGTTTAGCCGGCAATCCGCCTTGGCCACCGCACGCACCCGGTGCTAGAAAATGGGCATCTTGAACCGGACGGCAAGCCATGCCCGGATTTTCCCGCCTCGCGGCTGCCGCGATCGGCCTGATCGCCATCCTGCGGATGCCTTGCCCTGCCGAGGCCGCGACTGCGAACGAGCTTTATCAATCTCAGACCATCGTCACCGGCACTGGAGACGTAAATCGGCAGATCGGCTTCAAGGATTGCCTCGACAAGGTGCTGGTCAAGGTCTCGGGCGACCAGCGCCTGTCGCAGAAGCCGGAGATGCTGGCCCTGCGCGACAAAGCGGCCGACTTCGTGCAATCCTTCCGCTATCGCGACCGGCTCGAAGGCATCCCGATCCATGACGAGCAAGGCACGCATGACAGGCCGCATGATCTCACCTGCCTCTATAAGCCGGCCGTCGTCGACAAGCTGTTGGCCCAGCTCGGCAGCAGGCCCTGGCTCGGCGAGCGGCCGCCTATCGCCGTCTTCATGACCGCTGAGCAGGGTTCGCGGCATTTCGTGCTGACGGCGGATGAGGACCACGGCAAGACGATGAGGGAATCCTTCGCCAACGCCACAAGTCCACTGCTGATGCGCATTGCCTTTCCAAAGGCTAGGCAGGTCGGCGGCCTCGACGAAAAGGCGGTCGCGGCGGCCAATATGGCAAAGCTCGACAAACTTGCGAAGAAAGCGGGAGCGGCCCGGGCGCTCGCCGGCAGCATCGTGTGGAGCGACAAGGACCTCGGCTGGATCGCCGACTGGCGGCTGGCCGATCGCGGCAAGACCTACCGCTGGCAGGTCCGCGGCGTCAGCTTCGACGAGGCGTTCCGGGTTGCGATCAGGGGCGCGGCGCAGATCCTGTCTGGGAACGGGCAGCCCTAGGGGTTTCCTCGCCCCACAAAGTGGGGGAGAGGAACGTATGCCACGTCCCTGGCACAATCGTGTCGCATTGGTCAGCGGCGGAGACGCGTGATAAAAAGCCGGCGCAAAAGAGAGTTTGACCATGAACAAATTCACCCCCGCAAAGCCTGCCGGCGCGCGCAGCGTCGACGAGATTACCGGCAGCCGGCGGCTGCGGCGCATGCGCAAGGCCGACTGGTCGCGCCGGCTGGTGCAGGAGAACCAGCTTTCGGTGAACGACCTGATCTGGCCGATCTTCGTCGTCGACGGCAGGAACACGCGCGAGCCGATCGCCGCGATGCCGGACGTCTACCGCCTGTCCATCGACCTCGCGGTGAAGGAGGCCGAGCGCGCCGCCAAGCTCGGCATCCCGGCCATCGCCACCTTCCCCAATGTCGAGCTTGCGCTGCGCGACCAGACGGGATCGCATATCCTCGATCCCGACAATGTCATCAACCGTGCCACGCGCGCCATCAAGGACGCCGTGCCGGAGATCGGCATCATCACCGATGCCGCGCTCGACCCGTTCACCAGCCACGGCCATGACGGCATCCTGCGCGACGGCATCATCGTCAATGACGAGACGGTGGAACAGGTCGCCGCCGCGGCTGTCATCCAGGCGGCGGCCGGCGCCGACATCATCGCGCCGTCGGACATGATGGACGGCCGCATCGGCGCCATCCGCGACGCGCTCGACGCCAACGGTTTCCAGGACGTGGCGATCATGTCCTACGCGACGAAATTCGCCTCGGCCTTCTACGGGCCCTATCGCGAGGCGGTCGGCACCGCCGGCCTGCTCAAGGGCGACAAGAAGACCTACTACATCGACCACGCCAATTCGGACGAAGCGGTGCGCGAGGCCGAGCAGGACCTCGCCGAAGGCGCCGACATGCTGATGGTGAAGCCCGGCCTGCCCTATCTCGACATCATCCGCCGGCTGAAGGACGAACTCCAGATGCCGACCTTCGCCTATCAGGTGTCGGGCGAATATTCGATGATCAAGGCAGCCGCCGCCAATGGCTGGATCGACGGCGAGAAGGCGATGCTGGAATCGCTGCTTTCGCTGAAGCGGGCGGGCTGCGACGGCGTGCTGACCTATTTTGCGCCGATGGTGGCGCAGATGCTGAAGGGCTAGACCTGCCTCGCGATTTTGGAACTCTGACGGGATCCATTAGAATGGATCTATGAGCAGGAACGATGTGATCGAACGGTTGCAGAAGTGGCAATAGGCAACATCCTGCGTCATGAATATCACAAGACTTCCGAAGCCATCGTCTGGGCTGTCGTGACAGACAGTTTTGCCGGCGCTACGCGTTGCCATTGAACGCATCCTTGATGCTGCCGGCCCAGAGTTGCCCAGCTAATCGCTTTTCTCGACGAAAAATTGCGACGGCATCCCTTACCCGCTTCGCCCCGATATCCCGGGCAGCTACCTTTCCGGCGACTATCCCGACGCTGCCCGACTCGATCGCGCCGGAAAATACCGCTTGCATTTCGCAATCGGCCAAGCTACTCAAACAACCGATTGCAAATTACAACTGGTCTAGGAGGCAATCATGTCCAAGCTGCGTGTCAACGGTTTTACCCTGTCGCTCGACGGCTACGGCGCCGGTCCCGATCAGACGCTTGAACATCCGCTCGGTGTCGGTGGCGAGACCCTGCACAAATGGTTGGTCACCACCCGGACATTCCACCAGATGGTGATTGGCAAGGATGGCGGCGCGACCGGTGTCGACGACGACTTCGCAATCCGCAGTTTCGAGAATGTCGGCGCCTACATTCTCGGCCGCAACATGTTCGGGCCGATCCGCGGCGAATGGCCGGACGACAACTGGAAAGGCTGGTGGGGCGACAACCCGCCCTATCATGTTCCGACTTTCGTGCTGACCCGCTACAAACGCGCGCCAATCACGATGGAAGGCGGCACGACGTTCTACTTCGTCACCGACGGCATCCACTCGGCGCTCGAACAGGCTAAGGCCGCGGCCGGGAGCAAGGATGTGCGGATCGGCGGCGGTGTTTCGACTTTCCGCCAATATCTCCAGGAACGGCTGATCGACGAGATGCATCTGGCGATTTCGCCGGTGCTGCTCGGCTCGGGCGAGCATCTTTTCGCCGGCCTCGACATGGTGAAGCTCGGCTATCGCTGCAACGAGCAAGTGGCGACGGCGAACGCTTTGCATGTGATGATCGGGCGAGCGTGAGTACAGCTCTTTCTTCCCGTCACTATACGGGGAGAAATGCCCGGCAGGGCAATGAGGGCGGCGCGGCCTTTGAGATTAGCGGCAAGCCCGCAATGGCAGCGAATTGGGGCTCAATCGCCGACGCCGGCGCAGCCCCTCATCCGCCCTTCGGGCGTTCGTCGTTCGAAAAGCCAAGCAATTGGCTTTTCGCCCGCTGCGCGGACCACTCCTCACCTCCCCGTGAAACGGGGAGAAGGAAAAGGCCTCAATACTTCTCCGGCACGTAGAGCTCGCGCGGCAGCACTTGGCGCTCGTAGGACGGGTTGAAGACGCGGTCGGGCAGCGAGATGTCCTCGTGCGGAACCTCTTCATACGGCATCTGCTGCAATAGGTGGTCGATGCAGTTCAGCCGCGCCCGCTTCTTGTCGTTGCCCTCGACGATGAACCAGGGCGCTTCCGGAATGTTGGTGCGGGCGAAGGTCTCTTCCTTGGCCTTGGTGTACTGCTCCCAGCGCACGCGCGACTGCAGGTCCATTGGCGACAGCTTCCACTGCTTCATCGGATCGTGGATGCGCATCAGGAAGCGCATCTGCTGTTCCTCGTCGGTGATCGAGAACCAGTACTTGACGAGCGTGATGCCGGAACGGACCAGCATACGCTCGAATTCCGGCACGTCGTTGAAGAACTCCTCGACTTGGTCCCCATTGGCAAAGCCCATCACCCGCTCGACGCCGGAGCGGTTGTACCAGGAGCGGTCGAACAGCACGATCTCGCCGCCCGCGGGGAGATGCGGCACGTAGCGCTGGAAATACCATTGCGATTTCTCGCGCTCGGTCGGCGCCGGCAGCGCCACGACGCGGGCGATGCGCGGATTGAGCCGCTGCGTGATGCGCTTGATGACGCCGCCCTTGCCGGCGGAATCGCGGCCTTCGAAGACCACCACCAGCTTCTTCTTGTGGTAGGCGACCCAGGACTGCAGCTTGATCAATTCCGACTGCAGCCTGAGCAGCTCGCGGAAATAGGTCATGCGCTCCATGGAGGGCGGATGCGACTTCTTGTAGATCTTGGCGATCTCGAGCGAGAGCGCCGGCTCGGAAAGCTCCAGCTCATAGTCCTCGTCGAGCGTATCCTCGAGCTCGGCTTCCAGCCAGTCCTTCGCCCCGGAATTCGGTTTCACTTCATTCATCGCGCAGCTCCGTCTGCCTGTCGGCCATCATCGCTTCGGAATCCGCTCCGGCTCCGGGTGGACACTCCGTAAGTCGACTGAGATACAGAGGCGCAATGACGGTTTTATTGCAATCGCCCGGCAGCAGGCCTCGAAGATATGTGATCGGTCCGTATCGATAGCGGGGCGACAAGCGGCGGGAATTGTCCTACAAATCCCCTCGCCTCTTCCCGGCGCTCGCCACGGCGCCTCTTCAAACAAATTGCGAGGACTGACATGGAATACCGCACGCTGGGCCGATCGGGCTTGAAAATCTCGACATTGACGCTTGGCACCATGACCTTCGGCGGCGCCGGTCCGTTCGCCGCCGTCGGCAATTCGGATCTTTCGGAAGCCAAACGCATCATCGACACCTGCATCGATGCCGGCATCAACCTCATCGACACCGCCAATGTCTATTCCAACGGATTGTCGGAAGAGATCATCGGCGAGACGCTTGGCGGCAAGCGCAAGAACGACGTGCTGATCGCCTCGAAGGCGCGCATGCGCATCGGCACCGGCCCCAATGACGAAGGCCTGTCGCGCCACCATCTGATCCGCGAATGCGAGAAGAGCCTGAAGCGGCTCAGGACCGACGTCATCGACATCTATTTCGTCCACCAGTGGGATGGGCTCACGCCGCTGGAGGAGACGATCGCGGCGCTCGACACCTTGGTCAACCAGGGCAAGATCCGCTATATCGGCTGCTCCAATTATTCGGGCTGGCAGGTGATGAAGGCTCTTGCCGTCAGCGACAGCCGCCATCAGGCCCGTTTCGTCACCCAGCAAATCCACTACACGCTGGAAGCGCGCGAGGCCGAATATGAATTGCTGCCGATCTCGGTCGACCAGGGCCTGGGCGTGCTGGTCTGGAGCCCGTTGGCGGGCGGCCTGCTCTCCGGCAAATACCATCGCGACAGCCCGACCGCGCGCCAGGTCGGCGGCTGGAAGGAACCGCCGATCCGCGACGAGGATCGCCTGTGGCGCATCGTCGACGTGCTCAACGAGATCGGCAAGGCACGCGGCGTCTCAGGGGCGCAGGTCGCGCTTGCCTGGCTGCTTGGCCGCCCGGCCGTGAGTTCGCTGGTGATCGGCGCCCGCAACGAGGCGCAGCTCAAGGACAATCTCGCCGCGGCCAGCCTTTCGCTCACCGAGGAGGAGCGGCAGCGCCTCGACGTCGTCAGCCGGCCGCCGGTGCTTTATCCCTACTGGCACCAGCAGTTCACCGCCAGGGACCGTTTCGGGGCGGCCGATAAGGTGTTCGACCGCTCTCACGCTTAGGGCTGCGGCTGGACGTTCAGCCGGCGATGAAGCGCCAGACTTCCGCGTCGGGCTTTATCTGCCCGCTCAGCACGAAATATTTGTAGAGGACGAGCAGCGAGATCGCCTGCTCGTCCTGTTCATTGCCGAATTTGCGGCAATAGGCGTTGGCGGCGGCGGTTATCCGCCCCGCCTCGGCGGGGTGTTTTTCGAAATAGGCCACCTTGTCGACCAGATCGGAAAAATCCTGCCGCAGCGGCACGTAGTGGACATTGGGCTCGACCTGGGCTTCCGCGAACCAGGTTTCATAGGTCGGCTCCGGCATCAGGCAGAGCGAATTGGAGCTCATGATCCATTTCAGGTTTGTCGCGACATCATTGCCTTCGAGCGAGACGATGTAGCGATACTGTCGCTGCTGCTCGATGTTCAGGAACGGCTTGCGGTATCCGTCCGGCGCGTCGGGCTTGTGGGAACCCGCGTCGCAAAACGGCAGGTCAGCGGCCTTTTCCACGAAGCGGGTGCGAAGCGGATTATTGAGATGCCCCCGCCAGACCACCATCGGCCGCTTGTCGGCGAAAGACAGCTTGTCGGGCGGCATGTAGAAGTGGCGGAACTTGTTCAGCTTCATCAGCACGCCGTTGGCGTTGTCGTCGCCAATGGGGCGGTCCTTGACGATCCTCGGCACCTCCGGAATGCCGACGACATCGCCATATTCGAAATCGATCAGCAGGCCAGGATCGAAATAGCGGGCGAATTCCTTGAGATCGTAATAATACATGCTGGACGCGGACGGCAGCTTGCCGACGGCCACGGCGTCGGGACTTGGCACGAACGGGTGTTCCAGCTTGTTGTAGTAATTCAGTCGCTCGCGAACCGTCTTGCCCGAGAGCCTCGCCTGCTCGAGCCGGCTGGCCAGGCGGTCGCGGAACAGGGATTGCGGTGCGCGGTCACGCGCGAAATTGCGCGCGTAATAGAACAGCTTTGCGGCGGTTCGTGAGAGTGTGGCCATGCGTCCGCGAATTCAGCAAGATGGTCAACGGTAGTCTGCCTTCATCCCCCTCGTCTCCTACAGCATTCTCCCGGCCATGTTGCAAGCCTGCTAATGCGAATGGCCACACGACATCTTACGCCGCGACCACGGCGAATCCTCTGGCGCGCAGGCCGCGCCGATCGTCATGCAAGGAGCTGACAAGCCGATCGCGGCTGCCGGCGATGTGAGCGGAGAGCAGACCCGCCGCTTCGTCCGCGTGGCCGGCCTTGACGGCGGCGAGGATGGCATGATGTTCGGCCCAGGCACGGCCGAGCGCCTTTTCATCGCGCACCTCCAGCCAGCGCGCCCGCGACAGCCTGGTCATCGCGTCGCGAACGGCCCTGAGCAGAAACTCGTTGCCGGAAAGCCTGGCCAGTTCGATGTGGAAATCCATGCCGACGCGGTGCCATTCCTCGCGCGGCGTCTCGGCATCGCAGGAATCGAGCATTGCCGCGATCACCTCGGTGCCGCCACGGTCTTCGAGCGCCGCCGTCAGGCGAACCGCGGCGACCTCGACCGCCTCGCGGTAGACGGCGATCTGCCCGAGTTCCGCCAGGTTGATCGGCGCCACCGTCCAGCCGCGGCCGTCGCGGCCGATCAGCCCTTCCGTTTCCAGGCGCAGCAATGCCGCCCGCACCGGCGTGCGCGAGGCGCCGAACCGGCTCTCGATCCAGCGCTCGGTCAGCCGCTCGCCAGGGCCGATCTCCAGGCCGAGGATCATTTCGCGAAGCTGTCTTTCGACATTTTGCATCTGCGACATTGTCGTCTCGCTTTCCAAAGCCGCATCGACAGCGCCCGCATTGACAGTGGTGAGTGTCGGGTCCATGACGAATACCGGCTTGGTATCCCAAATTGGTATCCGTAACAACCCCAGCATCGGCACGCATGACATGACGCCCAACGAATCCGAACAGAGCGACTTCAACATCCATTGGCGACGCAACCTCGCCGTCTGCTTCGCCGGCTCGTTCAGCACGCTTATCGCCATGACGCTGCTGCTGCCGTTCCTGCCGCTTTACGTCGAGCAGCTCGGCGCCGAAGGCCACGCGGCGATCGTGCAGTGGTCGGGCATCGCCTATGGCGCGACCTTCTTCGCGGCCGCGCTGGTCGCGCCCTTGTGGGGACGGCTGGGCGACCGCTACGGCCGCAAGCTGATGCTGGTGCGCGCTTCGTTCGGCATGGCGATCTGCATGTCGCTGACCGGGATGGTTGAGAGTGTGTGGCAACTGGTGCTGCTTCGGCTGCTGATCGGTTTTGCCGGCGGTTATTCGTCGGGCTCCACGATCCTAGTCGCGATGCAGACGCCGAAGGAGCGCTCGGGCTGGGCGCTGGGTGTGCTCGCGGCGGGTATCACCGCCGGTTCGCTGGTCGGCCCGCTGCTCGGCGGCTTGCTGCCGCCGCTGATCGGCATCCGCGCGACCTTCCTGCTTTCCGGCGCCGTGATCTTCCTGGCGTTCCTGGCGACGACTTTCCTGATCAAGGAGAATCCGCCGGCGCCCAAGCGCGCCTCGACGGCGAAGCCGAAAAGCGGCTGGTCGCAGATCCCCGACAAGCGGCCGATCGTCGCCATGCTGACCACCGGCATGCTGCTCGCCTTCGCCACCATGTCGATCGAGCCGATCATCACCGTCTATGTGCAGCAGCTCGTCGAAGACCAGAGCAAGGTTACCATGGTCGCCGGCGTCGTCATGTCGGCGGCGGCGCTCGGCACCATCCTGTCTTCGTCTTGGCTCGGCAAGCTCGCCGACCGCGTCGGCCACTGGAACGTCGTGGTCGGCGCGCTTGCCGTTTCGGCCTTGCTGCTCATTCCGCAGGCCTTCGTCACCAATGGCTGGCAGTTGATCGGTCTGCGCTTCCTGATGGGCCTGGCGCTGGGCGGCCTGTTGCCCTGCATCACAAGCGTCATCCGCCACAACATCCCCGACGGGATCGGCGGCAATGTGCTTGGCCTGGCGATCTCGGCGCAATATGTCGGCCAGGTCGCGGGACCGCTGTCGGGCGGTTTCGTCGGTGGGCATTTCGGCATGCGCTCGGTGTTTTTGGGCACATCGGTGCTGATGGCGCTGGGTGCTGCCTACAACTGGATTGTCCAGTCGCGCCGCGCACGGCATATGCTGCTTGAAGCTGGCGAATCCTGATCGGCGCACCGCCCAAGCGCAGCATGGAGCATCCAAGATGAGCCTTACGGGCCAAGCATCAGGCGGCGGGAGCCGCGTCCTCGTGCTGGCAGCCGGCCTCGTCGGCGCGGCCGGCGTGGCGCTGTCGGCTGCCGCCGCGCATCGCGGCGGCGCCTTCACCGGCACCGCGGCCAATTTCCTGCTGATGCATGCGCCGGTGTTCCTGGCCATCGGCCTTGGGGGCGGCAACCGCTGTCTCAGGATCGCCAGCCTCGTCCTGCTCGCGGGCCTGCTCCTATTCTGCGGCGATCTGCTCGCCCGCGACTTTCTCGGCTCGCGGCTGTTCCCGATGTCGGCGCCCATCGGCGGCACCCTTCTGATCGCCGGCTGGGTGGCGATCGCCGTCTCGGCGCTCTGGCGCCCTCGCCCTTAGGCTATTTTCAACGGCTATTTTCGGCCGATCCGCCGCTTGCGCTGGCGCGCAGGCAGCTCGCCGACGCGGCGCCGCTCGGGCTGCTCGGTTCCGGGCGTGATGCCCCAATAGTTGCGGTAGATATCCTGAAACAGATGACCAATCGGATGCATGACGATTTCTCCTTAGGATTGAACCGATCCAATCTATCGGCGCTGAAAATCGCTGCGGCTCAGCCGCGCTTGCGCTCCACGAGAAAGCGCGGGGCGCGCCTCCATGGACTCGACCTGCCGCGCCGCTTCTCGCTGACGATGACCGAGGCGATGCCCCAATCGTTGCGGTAGATATCCTCGAACAAATAGCTCACCGGATGCATGGCACCCCTCCTGTCGAAATCCGCTCCACCATGAAGCGGAAATTTGGATCGATTCAAATCATAGGCCTTATTTGCCCGACGTCAACTGAAATTGAATCGATCCAACAAAAATGTTAGATGACCGGCGACAATTCAGCGGTCATGTTCGTCGCGTTGACCGGATTCGGAGGAACGACATGGCATCACTCCTCGAAGGCCAGGCAAGACCGATCAGGTTGGCCGACATCGCCAAGGCCGCCGGCGTCTCGCATGGCACGGCCTCGAATGTTTTCAGCCGCCCCGAGATCGTGCGCGCCGAAGTGCGGGAACGGGTGAAGGCGGTCGCGGAGCAGATGGGCTATGCCGGCCCGGACCCGAAAGGCCGCCTGCTGCGCGCCGGCAAGGTCAACGCCATCGGCGTCGCCACCACCGAGCCCCTTTCGTACTTCTTCGACGATCCCTTCGCCCGCGTCATGATGGCCGGCATTTCCGAAGCCTGCGACGCCACCGGCGCAGGCATCGCGCTGGTTTCGGCCGCCAACCAGGAAAAGCTCGCCTGGAACATCCAGAGTGCGCTTGTCGACGGTTTTGTGCTGTTCTGCATCGAAGGCGGCTCGCGCCTTGTCGATCTGACGCGCGAGCGCAGGCTGCCCTTCGTTGCGCTGGAGCTCGGCTTCCAGGACGAGACCGTGTCGGCCATCGGAGTCGACAATGTCGCAGGCGCAAAGCTTGCCGCCCGCCATCTCGCCGAGCTTGGCCATCGCCGCTTCGCCGTCCTGTCGCTCGGCTTTGCCGACAATCGCACCGGCTTCGCGACGCCGGAAGCGGTGCGCAGCGCGGTCTACACCGGAACGCGCGATCGCCTTGCCGGCTACTTCGAGGAGCTTTCCCGCTTCGGCATCGATACGGCGAAAATCCCGGTCTATGAGACCGAGAACGAAGAAAAAAGCACCAGGGCCGGCCTCGAGGCGATCTTTACCAAGGGGGAGCCGCCGCCGACCGCCATCCTGGCTATGTCGGATCGCATGGCCCTGATCGCCATCGACTGGCTGAGGGCACGCGGCCTCAATGTTCCCGGCGATGTCTCCATTGTCGGCTTTGACGGCGTGCCGGACGGCGCGCTGGCCACGCCGCCGCTGACGACGATCGCCCAGCCGATCATCGAGATCGGCCGCCGCGCCGCGCGCATGATCCTCGACCATGACGGCGCGGTGCGGCGCGAGACGATGGGCGTCGAGTTCGTCGTCAGAGGCTCGACCGGTCCGGCGCCGAAAGCCTGAGCGGGCTCAGGTAATTCCGCGCGGATAGGCCACCCGGCACTTTCCTTGCGCTGCGGTCAGTAGCCGCCCGCCCGCGCCGGCAGCGGCTGCACGCCGAACGTCGCACGCGCAGGCTCCTCGCGTACCGGCTTGGCGCGGGAGGGGCCGAGGCTCGCAAGCCATTCGAGGTAGAGTGCAAGCGCGAGTTGCATGGCGATGCCTGCAGCGATCAGAAGCGTGTCGTAGGCCGGGCCGCCCGGATTGATCAGCTTCAGCACCTGCGCCGCCATGGCAAGCAGCGTGCCGGCGATGAACACCGGCAGCGAGCGCTTGCCCAGGATCGCCAGCGGATTGTCGGGCCGGACGCGGAAGAGGTTCGAGACAGCCGGCAGCGCCACGATCAGATAGCTGACCGACAGGATGTGCAGCAGCCGAGGCAGCGACAGGAAGGTCTTATCGAAGCCGCCGATCACCACCGGCAGGTCGAACCAGGTGATCTGCCCCCAGAGCGGGCTGTGCACCCAGATCGCCGCTCCGATCACATAGATGCCGGCGGCACCAAGCAGCCACGGATTGACCGGGATCCGCCCGCCGCGCTTCACATGCAGCATGGCGGCAAGGCCGATGTTGAAAAGGAACTGCCAGGACAGCGGGTTGAGGAACCAAAGGCCTGGCTCCGGATAGTTCGGCGGCGCGATCTGCCAGATGCCGGCGACGAGCCACAGCAGGCCGGACGCGATCAGCGCCGGCACGGGCCGATAGCTGACGAACAGCACGAAAGCAGGCGCCGCCAGAAGCAGCGCCGCATAGACGGGCAGGATGTTGTTATAGCCGAGTTGGTGGCCGAGCGTGACGATGCCGAGCAGCACCTGCGGCGTGTTGCGCATCAAGGGTTCGATGTTGATCATCGTCAGGATTTCCGGCCGGTGCGCGAACAGCGCGGCGGCGCAAAACAGCGCGACCACCACCATCGTGATGACGATGTGGGAGATGTAGAGCACGCCAGCGCGCCGCCACATCTTCAAGGTCGCGAGCAATCGGCCGCCCGGCTTGAACTTCGTGCCATAGGCCAGCGCCACCGAGATGCCGGAAATCAGCACGAAGGCCTCCGCCGCATCGGAAAAACCGAAATTCTTATAGGTCCAATTCTCGAAGACCGTACCAGGCACATGGTCGACGAAAATGGTGAGCAACGCGAGCGCGCGCAGCACGTCGATCCGCGTATCGCGCTCGACGACACGCTTGTCGCGATCGTTGGAAACAGGGGTGGTCATCGACAAAAGGCCTCAAAGCTGGTTGTTCATAGCCAGCAATGCGACCCCCGGGGCGCACCGCTTCGATTCCTCCCAGGGGAGTGTATCGGCGGAAAAACGGCCTGAATTGCGCCTGGTTCAATCAACTTTCGCGGAGCGCGAAAATATTCCGTTTTGAAGCCGGCAAATCAACGAATCTCTCATGGAATCAAATGGATGTGAGCGTGTTCGAATATAGCGACGAAAACAGCATCCTGCGCGAGGATCTGACATTTCCCTACCGTCTGCTGAAGCCGGCAAACGCCAGCGGCGACTGCCTCTTCATGCTGCACGGGTCAGGCGTAGACGAGACGACGATGCTACCGCTGGCGATGCAGATCGCGCCGCGTTCGGTGATCGTCGCGGCGCGCGGCCGCATTCGGCAGGAGGACGGATTTCGCTGGTTCGAGCGAATCACGCCGACCAGTTTCGAGCAAACCTCCATCCGTGCCGAGACGGCCGCCTATGCCCAATTCGCGACGGAAGCCGGGCGGGAGCATGGGCTCGACCTGCAACGGGCGACCTTCCTTGGCTATTCGAACGGCGCCAATGTCGTCTCCAGCCTGATGCTGCTCCATCCCGGCCTGGTCAAGCAGGCGGCGCTGTTGAGGGCGATGCCGGTGCTCGACAATCCTCCAACGTCAGATCTTAGCGGCACACGGGTGCTAATCGTCGCCGGCGCCGCCGACCAGATCTACGGACCGTTCGCGCTCGCACTAGTGACGCTGTTCAGCGAGCGCCGCGCCGAGGTCGACGCGCGCATCGTCGCCTCGGGCCATGAATTCGGCAATGCGGACGCCGCGATCGTGCGGCAATGGCGGGCGGCGCCGGCTGCAGAAGCCTCCGCATAGGCGCTGAAATGTAATCTATTTCACGGCCCAAGCGCCACGCCCGGCCATGTCATATGTCTGTCACACACTGTCTATCGAGATACTGTTCACCGAGGGGGAGGTCTCAATGGCCGACGAGAACAGCATCACTCTGCTCGACGACACTTCGAAGTTGCCCGCCATTGCCGCCAGCCCGGGCGAGGTCGCCAGGATCGAAGGCGGCATCGATATTCGCGACCGAGCGGCGATTTCGATCTTCGGCGACCGCGCCCAGCAAGCGGTCAGCGACTATGCCGACAAGATTCTGTCGCAGATCCGCAACCGCGATCTCGGCGACACCGGCACATTGCTTACCGACATCATCATGAAGGCCAAGAACCTCGATCCGGCTTCGCTGAAGGACGAAGGGTTCTTGAGCAATTTGTTCTCCTCGTTCAAGGCACGGCTCGAGCGCTTCAAGGAAAAGTACGAGGACGTCGCCGGTCAGATCGACCGTATCGGCCTTGAGCTCGACCGTCATAAGGACACGCTCAGGCGCGACATCGCCGTGCTCGACGACCTGCACGAGCAGACCAAGGACTCCATCCTCAACCTCGACGCCTATGTGCAGGCCGGCAAGAAATTCGTCGACAACTACCGCGCCGACGAACTGCCGAAGCTGAAGGCCGCGGCGGAGGCGAAGAGCGCCGACACCGCCGGCTCCCTGGAGGCGCAAACCTACCAGGACGCCGTGCAGGCGCTCGACCGGCTGGAAAAGCGCATCTTCTACCTGGTGCAGGCGCGCCAGCTCGGCATCCAGCAATTGCCGCAGATCCGCATTGTGCAGTCGGGCGACGAGACGCTGATCGAGAACCTGCAGGCCACCTCGGTGCTGACCGTGCCGGCTTGGAAACAGAAGATGGTCATCCTGCTTGGGTTGACCAACCAGAAGTCGGCGCTGGAGCTGCAAAAGACGGTGACGGACGCCACCAACGAGATGATCCGCCAGACATCGAAGATGATGAAGGATCAGGCCATTTCAATCGAGGAGCAGGCGCAGCGCGGCATCGTCGATGTCGAGACGCTGGCGCAGGCCAACCGCGACCTGATCGACACGGTGCAAGGTGTGCTCAAGGTCCAGGAGCAAGGCCGGCAAAAGCGGGCCGACGCCGAAAAGCAGATGGACCAGATGACCGCCGACCTCAAGAAAGCGCTCACCCAGGGCTGACGGGGCCTCGATGCCAATGAAGCTTTCGTCCGTTCTGGCGTTGGCGGCCGCGCTGCTGCTGGCGGCCTGCAATTCGGGCAACGTCAAATTCTCGATCGTCTCCGGTTCGGAGAACACGGTGCTGGAGCCGATCGTGCAGGAGTTCTGCGCCAAGCAGGGCGCGACCTGCACCATCTCCTACCAAGGCTCGCTCGATATCGGTCTCGGCCTGCAGAAGGCCAGCGGGCTCGATCAGGACGCGGTCTGGCCGGCGTCGAGCGTCTGGGTCGACCTGTTCGATACCGGCCGCAAGGTACGCAACCTCACCTCGATCGCGCAGATGCCGGTCATCCTCGGCGTGCGCAAATCCAAGGCCGCCGAACTCGGCTGGATCGGCAGGCAAGTCTACATGAAAGACATCCTTGCCGCGGTGAAGGACGGCAAGCTCAAATTCCTGATGACCTCGGCCACGCAGTCCAACTCCGGCGCCAGCGCCTATCTGGCGATGCTCTCCAGCGCGCTCGGCGGCAAGGAGGTGATCCAGCCCGGCGACCTCGACAACCTCTCCGTGCACGACACGGTCGGCGCCCTGTTGCAGGGTGTCGAGCGCTCTTCCGGATCTTCAGGCTGGCTGGCCGACCTCTATGTCGATTCCGCGCGCAAGGGCACGCTCTATGACGCGATGTGGAATTACGAGGCGACGCTGAAAGAGACCAACGACAGGCTGAAGCAAATGGGCGACGAGCCGCTCTACGCGGTATATCCGGCCGATGGCGTCGCGGTCGGCGATTCCCCGCTCGGCTTCATCGATCACGGGCGCGGCGCCGATGTCGAAAAGTTCTTCGCCGACCTGCTCGCCTATCTGCACTCGGACACGGTGCGCAAGCGCATCGCCGACACTGGCCGGCGACTGCCGCTCGGCGGCGCCGCGGTCCAGGCGACGGCCGAGCCCAACTGGAATTTCGATCCGGGCAAGCTGGTGACGTCGATCCGCATGCCGGAACCCGCAGTGATCCGCAAGGCGCTTGACCTCTACCAGCAGGCGCTGCGCAAACCGTCATTGACGGCGCTCTGCTTCGACTTCTCGGGTTCGATGGAGAACGAGGGCGAAACGCAGTTGCAGCAGGCCGCGCAGTTCCTGTTCACGCCGGAAAAGTCGAGCGAAGTGCTGGTGCAATGGACGCCGTCCGACCACATTTTCGTGCTGCCTTTCGACAGCAAAGTGCGCGACATTTTCGACGCGACCGGTGATCCTGCGGGCCAGAACCAGCTGCTTGGCGACGTGGCGCAGCAGCGCGCCGGCGGCGGTACCGACATGTATGCCTGCGCCTCGCAGGCGCTGCAGAAGATCCTGACGACGCCCGACCTGCCGAAATACCTGCCGGCCATCGTCATCATGACGGACGGCCGCACCGATGGCAGCGCCGAGCCGTTCTTGGCTGAGTGGCGCCAGGCGCCGCTGCGGGTGCCGGTGTTCGGGATCACCTTCGGCGATGCCGACAAGAGCCAGCTCGACAGTCTCGCCAAAGCGACCTCGGCGCGTGTCTTCGACGGCGGCGGCGACCTTGCTGGTGCCTTCCGCGCGGCGCGCGGCTACAACTAAGGCCAACCATGCGCGGCTTGTTCGGCAATGACTGGAACTGGATCGCGGCGGGGCTGGTGTCGGCCGCGCTGCTGATTGGTCTCGGCACACTCACCCACTTCCCCTTCCTGGTCTCGGCGGTGATCTCGGTTCTGGTCTTTGCCGGATTGATCTTCGTGCTGGCGCCACGCCAGCTGTTCGAAGGGCTCGACCTGCGCTCGATCGGCGGCGGCCAGGTGGCGTTCGCGCGCGAATTGCTGGCGCAGGCGCAGCCGGCGGCCGACCGGCTGGCGGCTGCGGCCGGCTCTATCGCCGACAAGGACATAAAAGCCAAGGTGAAGAACCTTTCCGATATCGCCGCCGACGTCATCTCCAAAGTCGAGGCGAAACCGGCAAGCGCTGCTTCCGTGCGGCGCTTCCTGACCTATTACGTGCCGCAGGCGGCGGAAGTCGCGGAAGGCTATGCCACGCTTGCCGATCGCCGCGCGCCAAGCCAGCAGCGGCTTGCCACTGTCGGCGCGGTGATCACCAAGCTGCAGGACGCCTTCGTCCACTATGCCGACAGCCAGGCGGACTCCGAGCTTGGCACGCTCGACGTTGACCTTCGACTCATCCAGGAGTCGCTGAAAGAGGATATCGGTCGCTGATGGCCCTTTCTCGCCGCGCTTTCGGACTGGGACTGCTTGCCGCCGCCGCGGCCGGAACGGGCGGCTATCTGACGCTCAAGGACCGGCCGGAGTTCCGCGGTTATCTCGGCAACCGCGCGCATCTGTTCGGCTTCGTCGGCGGCGAGAAGCAGGCTTTCCTGGCCGACCCCGATGTGATCGGCGCGCTTGGCGGCTACGGGCTGGAGCTCGACGCGCGTGTCGCCGGTTCGGTCGAGATGGTGCGCGAGCCGGCACTCCTGACGCAGAAGCCGCAATTCCTGTGGCCATCCTCGTCGATCATGGTCGATCTCGCGCGTAAGAGCGGCGTCTCGATCCGCAACGACCAGGTGGTGCTCAATTCGCCGATCGTCGTCTACACCTGGGGCCCGGTGATCGAAGGCCTGAAGAAGAGCGGCTTGGTCACCGTCGCCGCCAAGGGCGGCTACAACCAGCTCGATCTCAAGGCGCTGCTCGATGCCATCCTGGCCGGCAAGAACTGGTCGGATCTCGGCATTTCCGAACTCTATGGCCGCGCACGCATCGTCTCCACCGACCCCAACCGCTCCAATTCCGGCTTCATGTTCGCAGGGCTCGTGCTCAGCCTGATGAGCGGCGACGTGGCGACGCAGGAACTGCTTGCCCGGCATGGCGAGGAGGCGAAGTCGATCTTCCGCAGCATGGGCCTGAAATCGTCCTCGTCGGGCAAGCTGTTCGACCAGTATATCGCCGGAGGGCTCGGCGCCGAGCCGATGGTGGTGGGCTACGAAAACCAGCTCGTGGAATGGGCGCTTGCCGATCCGGAGCGCTGGCAGCGCGTGCAGGCCGGCGCCGGCGCCAAGCCGGAGATTCTCTATCCGCGCCCCACCGTCTATTCGGCGCATCCGCTGATCGTCATCGATCCGGCGGTCGATCCGCTGCTCGAAGCGCTGACCAGCCCGAAGCTGCAGCAACTCGCCTGGTCGAAGCACGGGTTCCGCGGGCCGCTCGGTACCGTGGCGGGCGATGCAGACGCCATCGCCGGCGTGCGGCCGGCCGAGATCGAGGCGGTGCTGCCGATGCCTTCGGCCGACGTCATGCTTTCTCTGCTGTCGCAGATGGAAGGCTGACCGGCCAGCTTGGCCGATCCCTCACCCCTGCCCCATCCTGTTCCAGGCATCCAAACCCGCAATCTTGTAAGCCTCGGCCAGCGTCGGGTAATTGAAGGTGTTGTTGACGAAGAAGTCGACCGTGCCGCCGAGGTTGATCACCGCCTGGCCGATATGGATGAGTTCGGTCGCGCCTTCGCCGACGATATGGGCGCCGAGCAGGCGGCGCGTCTCGACAGAGAACAACAGCTTCAGGAAGCCGCTTGAGACGCCCATGATGTGGCCGCGCGAGGTCTCGCGGAAGCGCGCCAGGCCGACCTCGTAGGCTGCGCCGCTGTCGCGCACCTGTTCTTCCGACAGGCCGACCGTGGAAATTTCCGGCACGGCGTAGATGCCATAGGGAAAGCTCTCCGGCGGCGGCGGCAGGTGGACCCCGAAGGCATGGCAGGCGGCTACCCTTCCCTGCTCCATTGACGTCGAAGCGAGGCTCGGGAAGCCGATGACGTCGCCGGACGCGTAGATGTTTGAAACCGTGGTCTGGAAGGTATGCGGATCGACCTTGATGCGGCCGCGGGCGTCGGCCTCGATGCCGACCGTGTCGAGGCCGAGGCTGGCAACATTGCCGGTGCGGCCGGCTGCGTAGAGCACCATCTCGGAGCGGATGGTGCGGCCATCGGCCAGCGTCACTTCGGCGTGGTCGGGTTTCGAGGCGATCTCCTTCACCGTGCTGCCGAGGCGGATGGTCATGCCGCGGTCACGCATCTGGTGAATGAAGTCGTCGACGATCTCGCGGTCGATGAAGTCGAGGATGGTGTTGCGCGGCTCGACCAGTGTCACCGGCACGTCGAGGGCGGAAAAGATGGTGGCGTATTCGACGCCGATGACGCCGGCGCCGATCACCGTCAGCGTGCGCGGCAGATGGTGGAGTTCCAGCATCTCGTCGCTGTCGAAGACGCGCTTTTTGTCGAAGGGCACGTCGGCCGGCCGGTGCGGCCTGGTGCCGACGGCGATCAGCGCGTTGGCGAAGCCAACCTCGCTGTAGTCGCCATTGTCGGCGGTCAGGCTGACCTTGTTCGGCGTGAGGAACTTCACGGCGGCGCGCGCGCTCTTCACCGTGTTGCGCATGAACTGATGCTGCAGCACCTCGACCTCATGGTCGAGCGTCTTGTGCAGCCGGTCGACCAGATCTGAGATCGAAATGTCCTGCTTGACCCGGTAGCCACGCCCGTAGAAGCCGCGTTCGCGCCAGCCCGAGAGGTTGAGCACCGTCTCGCGCAGCGTCTTCGACGGGATGGTGCCGGTGTGCACCGAGACGCCGCCCAGGCGCCGGCCCCGGTCGACCACCAGCACCGACTTGCCGAGCTTGGCCGATTGCACCGCGGCGCGGCGCCCGGAAGGGCCGCTGCCGATGACCAGCATGTCGTAGTCCATGTCCCCGTCCCCTTTGTGCGCCGCAGCAAGCTAGACCGGGAAGAATGTCATGTTCAACAGGCAACACACCATTCCCTCGGCAGGCGAATCCGCCAATGCAACCAAAAGCATGCGAAACCTTAACCGGACGGCAAGGCTTGGGTGCAATGGTCCATGTCGAGGGGACCACCGGGGTGGCAGGGTTGACGATTTCCAAAAGCGACGCGCTGCCTGGCGCAGAGACCGGTTTTTGGTCCGGGCTGCGAAGCAGCGATATCCTCACCGACCTTCGCGAGGGCCTGTTCCGTTTTATCGCGTTGGCGGTCGCCGCGGTCTTCGTCTATCGCGGCGCGTACCAGATGGTTATCGATCCGGGCAGGCTGAACGTCCTGCTGCTCATGATCTCAGATGCGCTGACTTTCATCTGGCTGCTGCTGGCGCGCCGACCGATTGTCCGCGACTGGAGCCCTTTCACGGGATTCATCTCGCTGACGGCCGGTTTCGGCTCGGGTTTCGTATCGCTCCAGGACGGAATCGCCATCATCCCGCTCTATATCGCGGCGCCGCTGCAATTCCTGGCGCTGTGGCTGGTGATCTGGGGCAAGATATCGCTTGGCCGCTCCTTCGCCATCCTGCCCGCCAATCGCGGCGTCGTCACCGGCGGCGCCTACCGCTTCGTGCGGCACCCGATCTATGCCGGCTACCTGGCGGGGCACATCCTTTTCCTGCTGTCGAGCTTCTCGATCTACAATTTCACGGTCTACGCGATCATCACCCTGTTCCAGATCCATCGCATCCTGCGCGAGGAGCGCATCCTGGCGCTCACCGAGGAATATCGCGACTATCTCGGGCGGGTTCGCTACAGGCTCTGCCCCGGGCATCTTCTGATATCGCGCCGGTCCGCCGGCGGGCACCTTCCTTGAATTCCGGGCCACCCTCACCATTTGAAAAGGGCGGCAGGCATCCTCAAGCGGATGCCGCGATCGAGGAACGGATATGAACGCACGCGTATTGGATGGCGAGATCATCACGACCAGGTTCGAGGACACCCGCGCCTATCGCGGGGTGCGGACAAGGCGCATCTTCGCCTTCCTGCTCGACTATTTCTTCGTCGCGCTGCTGACCATTCCCTTCGCCATCCTGGTAGCCATTCTCGGGCTTTTGACTTTCGGCCTCGGCTGGGCGCTGTTTTCGGTGCTGGTGCCGATGGTCGCCATTCTCTACATCTGGAACACGCTGGGCAGCCGCGGCCAGGCGACGACCGGCATGAAGATCATGGGTATCCGCCTGGAGAAGCTCGACGGCAGCCGCATCGACGGCATGACGGCCGTGGTTCACTCGGTGCTGTTCTGGGCTGGCAACGTCATCCTGACGCCGCTGGTGCTCCTGGTCACGTTGTTCTCCGACCGCAAGCGCACGCTGCACGACCTGCTGCTCGGCACGGTGGTCACCCGCACCGATATCTGACGGCGTTCCACGGCCGTGTCGATCAGACCGCCGCGCCGCCTATGCTTAAATATGAACAGGTCAAGCCCGTCGCGTCCGCACAATCCTGTTGAATTTTTCGCCGACCGGGCCAAAGGTAGAGCGATTCGCAGGAGCGTTTCCAAGATTAGATGACGCAGCATCCGACCCAGTCGCCGCAGTTCTTCCTGACCGCGCCGTCGCCGTGCCCTTATCTGGAGGGACAGTTCGAGCGCAAGGTGTTCACGCACCTTGTCGGCGACAAGGCGCCGGAGATGAACGACCTGCTGACGCAAGGCGGCTTCCGGCGCTCGCAGAACATCGCCTACCGTCCGGCCTGCGAGTCGTGCCGCGCCTGTGTCTCGGTTCGCATCTTGGCACAGGAATTCAGCCCCAGCCGCAACATGCGCCGCGTCATCCAGCACAATGCCGACCTCGTCGGCGCCATGCATGACGCGCAGCCCTCGACCGAGCAATACTCGCTCTTCCGCGGCTATCTCGACGCCCGCCATCGCCGTGGCGGCATGTCGGACATGACCGTGCTCGACTATGCGATGATGGTGGAAGACACGCATGTCGACACCAAGATCATCGAATACCGGCGTCGCGGCCCCGACACGTTCATCACTGGCAAAGGCCATGGCGAGCTGATCGCGGTCGCGCTCACCGACAAGATGGCCGATGGCCTGTCGATGGTCTATTCCTATTTCAATCCCGACTTCGAGGACCGCTCGCTCGGCACCTTCATGATCCTCGATCACATCGCCCGCGCCAAGGCGATGGGACTGCCCCACGTCTATCTCGGCTACTGGGTCAACGGCTCGCGCAAGATGAATTATAAGATGCGCTTCATGCCGCAGGAGCATCTCGGCCCGAAAGGCTGGGAACGCTACGACCACGAAGCGGTCAGTCGCTAAACAGTTTTCCCGAACCCGCTCTTATTGTGTTTCAAGGGAGAAGACGCCGGTCTTGCGCGCCCTCGCGCGAGAAGTGTGCAATCGCGCCGGCGCTTGCTCTCGCTTTGTTTCGAGAACGATCACATGTCTTCCCACACCGATCACCAGAAAGGCCTCCTCGTCACCGCCATCGGCGGGCTGGTGCTGAGCATAGATATTCCGCTGATCCGGCTCGCGGATGGCGAAGCTTGGACCATCCTTTTGCTGCGCACCAGCTGCACCTTGGCGGCGGCGCTGATCATGTGGGCGGTCTGGCGCTTGTACAGCAAGAATGCGCCGCAGCTCATACCCGGCTGGTCGGGGCTGGTCGTGGCCGTGATTTACGGGCTCGGCGCGGTCGCCTTCATGACAGCCGTCTATCAT
This sequence comes from Mesorhizobium sp. B3-1-9, assembly GCF_006439595.1. Taxonomy (NCBI): domain Bacteria; kingdom Pseudomonadati; phylum Pseudomonadota; class Alphaproteobacteria; order Hyphomicrobiales; family Phyllobacteriaceae; genus Mesorhizobium; species Mesorhizobium sp. B3-1-9. Next base: position 366,242 of record NZ_VFTJ01000003.1, on the reverse strand, counting down.
ACATCGACAGCCGATCTGGTCTTCATCCTGGCCTTCAACACCGTCTTCGCGGCGCTGCTGTCGTGGCTGTTCCTGAAGGAGCGGCCGCGACCGCTGACCCTCGCCGCGATGGCGCTGATGATCGTCGGCGTCGCCATCATCGTCGGCGATTCCGTCGGCACCGGATATTTGTTCGGCGACCTGATGGCATTGTGTTCGGCCTTCCTGATTGCCTGCGCCATCACCATCTCGCGCGCCAGCGGCAAGGACATGGGCTTTACCGCGCTTATCGGCGTGATCCTGCCTTTTGGGGTGGCGGCGTTCATGGTCTCCAGGACCGGCTTTCAAGTCGAAGCGCCGTGGTGGATCATCCTGAACGGCGGCGTCGTCATGCCGATCGCGTTCTTCTGCCTCGCCAACGGACCGAAATACATCTCGGGCGCGGAAGTCGCGATGTTCTATCTCTTGGAAACGATCCTGGCGCCGGTCTGGGTGTGGATGATCTTCGCCGAGACACCGTCACGCAACAGCCTGATCGGCGGCGGCATCATGATCGTAACGCTGGTCGCGCATTCGCTCTGGCAATTGCATGAGGGCCGCAAGCGCCGTGCGGACCTCGCGGTGCATCACCCGGCCTGAATCTTCCTGGGCTCGGCGGCAGCCTCGATCCGGGGCGGCGCGCCGGCCTCGTCGGCGACAGGCGGAAGCTCGTCCATGATCTCGACCTCGCGCAGCCATTCGCGCCAAATGGCGACGAGCAGCGCCATCAACACCGGGCCGATGAACAGGCCGAGGAAACCCATCGTCTTGACGCCGCCGATCAGGCCGAAAAAGGTCGGCAGGAAAGGCAGCTTGATCGGGCCGCCGACGAGCTTGGGCCGCAAGGTCTTGTCGACGATGAAGAGCTCGACCGCACCCCAGATGAACAGGGCCGCGCCGGCGAAAAGCTTGCCGCTGGCGGCGAGGTAGATCGACACCAGGGTGAAGGAGAGCGGCGCGCCGCCCGGGACCAGCGCCATGATGCCGGTGAGCGCGCCGAGCGTCACCGGCGACGGCACGCCGGCGAGCCAATAGGCGATGCCGAGCACCAGGCCCTCGCCGATGGCGATGATGGTCATGCCGGTGACCGTCGAGGAAATGGTTGCCGGCACGACGCGCGAGATACGCTCCCAGCGCGTCGGCAGGATGCGTTCGCCGAGGCGATCGATCTGGGCCGCGAAAGCCTCGCCGTCGCGATAGGCGAAGAACAGCGCGATCATCATGAACAGAAGCGTCAGCATCAGGCTGAAGGCGCTGCCGCCGGCAGCCAAGGCGCCGCGGTAGATGCTGCCGATATTGGAGCCGCTGATCAGCTGGATCAACTCGCCGATGCCGCCGGGGTGGCCGAGATAGGCCGTCCACTGCTCGTTCAGCCACTGGCCGACGACCGGTATGGCGGCGATCCAACCCGGTGTCACCGCGCCGTGGCGATTGGTCTCGATCGCCCAGGTGACCCACTCGCGCAGCTCGTTGATGGCATAAGTGCCGGCAAGCGCGATCGGCACTACTAGGAAGGTGAGGATGAAAAGGATCGCCAAAGTCGCGCCGACGGTGCGGTTGCCGCCGACGCCAACGAGCAGTCGGCGGTAGAGCGGCCAGCTGGCAAAGGCGATGACGAGCGCCGCCAGCACCGGGAACAGGAAACCGTGGAAGAAATAGACGCCGGCGGCGGCGATCAGCACCAGGAGCCAGCGCGCCGCCGACAGCGGCGGGATGACGGCCGCCCTGAGCGGCGTCGACAGGCCGAACAGGCGCTGCCCCGGTTTCTGGATCTCAGCCCGCTTCAAGCGTGCGTTTCTCCCCTGCCCGATGATTCAATGGATGCTTATGCACCATCATAGTGCAGCAATCGTGACGATAGTCCAAATGATTGACTGATCTCCCCTCTCGTGGGGGAGATCAGCTAACTTCACCCGAACTTGCCCGTCCTGGGGAAACCCTTCGGCACCATGCGGCCGGCGGCGGCACGCGCGCCGATCCACTCGGCAAGCTCCTCGCGCGACTTGGTGAAGGTGCGATCGGCCGAATCCTGCCAGGAGAGCCCCGTCTCGAGGGCGAAGGTCTTCAGGTCCAGCACGCCGCCATCCTTGTATTTCTGCAGGCGCACGCCCTTGCCGCGCGCCATTTCCGGGATTTCGGCCAGCGGGAAGACCAGCATCTTGCGGTTCTCGCCGACAATGGCGAGATGGTCGCCCGACACCGGGATGCAGCGCTTGGCCTCGTCCGGCGCCTTGACGTTCATCACCTGCTTGCCCTTGCGGGTGTTGGCGACGACCTCTTCCTCCGAAACGACGAAACCGTTGGCGTCGTAGGAGACGAGCAGCAGCTTGCGTTTGGGATCATGAACAAAGGCGGTGACGATGTCCTGATCGTTCTCCATGTCGACGATGATGCGGATCGGCTCGCCATGGCCGCGCCCGCCCGGCAGCCGGTCGGCGCCGATGGTGTAGAACTTGCCGCCGGTGGTGAAGACCAGGATCTTGTCCGTGGTCTGGGCATGGAAGGCGAGCTTCAGGCTGTCGCCTTCCTTGAAGGCGAGCTGCGAATGGTCGGTCAGGTGGCCCTTCATGGCGCGCAGCCAGCCCTTTTCCGATACAACGACGGTGACCGGCTCGCGCTCGATCATGGCGTGCGCGATGTCGGTCAGGTCATGCTCGGGCGCATCGGCGAACTGGGTGCGGCGCTTGCCGAGTTCGGTCTCCGGACCGAACGTGTCGCGGATCTTGGTGACTTCCCACTTGATCGTCGACCATTGCTTGGCGTCGGAAGCCAGCAGGGCCTCGATCTGCTTCTTCTCGGCGGTGAGGCCGTCGAATTCCTTGCGGATCTCGATCTCTTCGAGCTTGCGCAAAGCGCGCAGGCGCATGTTGAGGATCGCTTCGGCCTGGTTGTCGGTGAGCGACCAGCGGGCCATCATCACCTGCTTGGGCTCATCCTCCTCGCGGATGATCCGGATGACCTCGTCGATGTTGAGATAGGCGATCAGATAGCCGGCGAGGATTTCCAGCCGCTTCTCGATCTCGCCGAGCCGGTATTTCGAGCGGCGGATCAAAACCTCGCGGCGGTGGTCGAGCCACTCCTTCAGCACGCCCTTCAGCGACAGGACGTTCGGCACCTTGCCGCGCGACAGCACGTTCATGTTGAGCGGGAAGCGGCTTTCGAGCTCGGTGAGCTTGAACAGCGATTCCATCAGGATGCCGGGATCGACGGTGCGGCTCTTCGGCACCAGGACGACGCGGATGTCTTCCGCACTCTCGTCGCGGATGTCCTCGAGCAGCGGCAGCTTGCGCGCCATCAAAAGCTCGGCGATCTTCTCGATCAGCCTGGCCTTCTGGACGCCGTAGGGGATTTCGGTGACGACGATGCTCCAGGTGCCCCTGCCCTGGTCTTCCTGACCCCATTTCGAGCGCACGCGAAAACCGCCACGGCCCGTTTCATAGGCTTCGAGGATCGAGGCGCGGCTGTCGACAATGATGCCGCCGGTCGGGAAATCCGGACCCTGAACGAAATCCATCAGCTTGGCCACCGGCGCGTCCGGATGCTCGATCAGGTGAAGTGCTGCATCGCAAAGCTCGGCCGCGTTGTGCGGCGGGATGGAAGTCGCCATGCCGACGGCAATGCCGGAGGAACCGTTGGCGAGCAGGTTCGGGAAGGCGCCCGGCAGGACGGACGGCTCCTCGTCCTCTTCATTGTAGGTCGGCCGGAAATCGACTGCGTCCTCGGTGATGCCGGCAAGCAGCTCGCTCGCCACCTCTGTCATGCGCGCTTCGGTGTAACGCATGGCGGCGGCGTTATCGCCGTCGATGTTGCCAAAATTGCCCTGCCCGTCGACCAGCGGGTAGCGCATCGAGAAATCCTGCGCGAGGCGCACCAGGGCGTCGTAGATCGACTGGTCGCCATGCGGATGGAACTTGCCCATCACGTCACCGACGATGCGGGCGCATTTGGCAAAGCCCTGGCCGGGGTTGAGCCGGAGCAGCCGCATGGCGTGCATGATGCGGCGATGGACCGGCTTCAGTCCGTCGCGCACATCCGGCAGCGCCCGGTGCATGATGGTCGACAGCGCGTAAGCCAGATAGCGCCGCTCGAGCGCTTCCTTCAGATCGACCGGTTCGATTTTATCGCCGCCGCCATTGTCATCAGGCGGCAAAAGCCTTTTTCCCATGGATTTGGACTAGCCGAGCGGGTGATTCGCGGCAAGCGCCGCGTGAACGTCGGCGCATTCGCCGCGGCTATAGACACGCAGCCGGCGGTGTGAAGGATTTCACGGAAGCGGCGCCGCGGCGGCTGCAATTTGCCGCCGATCTGCAACAGGCTTAGTCGGCAACACAACGCCGGCCAACATCAATCCGTTACATGCGGCCGCTATCTGGCAATGCAACGCGCTGGCGAAGGAAAGCCGCGGTCTTCATGACAAATTCACCGCATCGGGCAATGGCTGCCGACCGGCGTTTGCTTTTCATCGCCGTTTTCGACAAATGGGGCCGGAAATGCCTTTTTCCCGTCCCGTTCGTCACGGAATGGTGATGGAGCAGATTTCAAAACAATTTCACATAGCCAATCAGGACAGGGAACTCGCCATGACAATCCAACGCTCAACGCTCAAGAAACTGGCTTTTTCGACCTTTCTGCTGACGCTGCCGCTCAATGCGGCCTTCGCCGCCGATCCGGCGGTGGCCGAGCGCATCAAGGCAGCCCTTGCCGCCCAGGGCGTCGACATTTCCTGGACAGGCGTCTCCGGCGACGATTCGAACGCCGTGCTGCAGGGCGTTTCCATCAAACCGGCGGCCGAGAAGGAAGCGCTGCCGATCGGCGACGTGAAGCTGGAAGGGGTCAGCGAAGCCAACGGCGGCTATGAGATCGCCACCGTCTCGACCTCGCCTTTCGAACACAGCAAGGATGGCGTGACACTCAACCTCAGCCCGGTGGTCATCCACGACATGAAGGTTCCCGCCGAAGGCGGCACCGATCCGCTCGGCTCGCTGATGATGTACAAGTCGGCGGAACTCTCCAACATGACGGTCAAGGTCGGCGACAAGACGGCTTTCGCGATGGACGGGCTTGCCGTCCAGATCACCCCGCCGGCCGACGGCAAGGCGATGGACTTCACCGCCAACACCGAAAAATTTACCGCCGACCTGTCGCTGGTCGACGATCCGAAGTCGAAGGAAGCCATCGAGGCGCTGGGCTACCAGAACATCTCGGGCAACATCGCGATGGCCGGAACCTGGCAGCCGAGCGACGGCAAGATGGAGCTGTCGAAATATGACGTCTCGGTCGAAAATGCCGGAACGCTCGGCATGACCTTCGACCTCGGCGGCTACACGGTCGACTTCATCAAGTCGATGCAGGAGATGCAGAAGAAGCTCGCCGCCCAGCCGGAAGGCGCCGACAATTCCGCGCAAGGGATGGCCATGCTCGGCCTGATGCAGCAGCTTTCCTTCAACGGCGCCTCGGTGCGCTTCGAGGACGATTCGCTCACCGGCAAGGTGCTCGACTATGTCGGCAAGCAGCAGGGCATGTCGGCCAAGGACGTCGCCAACCAGGCCAAGGCGATCGTGCCGTTCGGCATGGCGCAGCTCAACAATCCCGAGCTGACGGCCGAGGTGTCGGCTGCCGTCAACACCTTCCTCGACGACCCGAAGAGCCTGGAAATCTCGGCCGAGCCGCCGTCGTCGGTGCCGTTCGCGCTGATCATGGCCGGCGCCATGTCCAACCCGCTCGACCTGCCGAAGACGCTGGGCGTCAAGGTCAAGGCGAACCAGGACTGATCGAAGTCAGTTCCCTTCTCCCCGTCTCTATACGGGGAGAAGGTGCCGGCAGGCGGATGAGGGGCAGCGCCGACGCTTGCGAATATGTAATTCGGTGCTGAACCGACTGCCTGTCAGAAGGCCCCAGCTGTTACGACCGCGTGCAAATCGCCAGCATCCGCGCTGCCCCTCATTGTCCTGCCGGACATTTCTCCCCGTATAGTGACGGGGAGAAAGGGCAGTTGCTAGGCTGCCTTTAGTCCTTCTTCGCCACCGCGACGCGTAGCGACAGCTCGCGCAGCTGTTGCGGGGTGGCTTCGGACGGCGCGCTCATCAGCAGGTCGTAGGCCTGCTGGTTCATCGGGAACATGGTGATTTCGCGCAGGTTCTTGGCGCCCACGAGCAGCATGACGATGCGGTCGACGCCGGCCGCCATGCCGCCATGCGGCGGGGCGCCATACTGGAAGGCGCGGTAAAGGCCGCCGAAGCGCTCTTCCACCGTCGCGCGGTCCAGGCCGCGAATCTCAAAAGCCTTGACCATGGTTTCGGGCAGATGGTTGCGGATGCCACCGGATGCGATCTCGAAGCCATTGCAGACCATGTCGTATTGGAACGCCTTGATTTCGAGCGGATCCTTGGTCGTCAGGGCTTCGATGCCTCCTTGCGGCATCGAGAACGGGTTATGGGCGAAATCGATCGCCTTCGCCTCTTCATCCCATTCATAGAAGGGGAAGTCTATAATCCAGCACAGCTCGAAGCGCTCGCGATCGACGAGGTTCAGCTCCTCGCCAGCGCGCGTACGCGCCGCGCCCGCGAAAGTGACGAACTTCTTCGGGTCGCCGGCGACGAAGAAAGCGGCGTCGCCATCGGCGAGGCCGAGCTGCTGGCGGATCGCCTCGGTGCGCTCCTCGCCGATGTTCTTGGCGATCGGGCCGGCGCCTTCGAGTTTTTCACCTTCCTTGCGCCAGAAGATGTAGCCGAGCCCCGGCTGGCCCTCGCCCTGCGCCCAGGAATTCATGCGGTCGCAGAAGGCGCGGCTGCCGCCGGTCTTGGCCGGAATGGCCCACACCTCGGCCTTCGGATCGTTGGCGAGGATGTTGGCGAACACCTTGAAGCCGGAGTCGCGAAAATGATCCGAGACGGCCTGCATCTCGATCGGATTGCGCAGGTCCGGCTTGTCGGTGCCATAGGTGCGCATCGCCTCGTCATAGGGAATGCGGCGGAATTTCTGCGTCACCGGCTTGCCGGCGGCGAACGTCTCGAAGACCACGCGGAGGACAGGCTCCATCGTGCTGAGGACGTCGTCCTGCTCGACGAAGCTCATTTCGAGGTCGAGCTGGTAGAACTCGCCCGGCAGGCGATCGGCGCGCGGATCCTCGTCGCGGAAGCAGGGCGCGATCTGGAAATAGCGGTCAAAGCCGGAGACCATGATCAGCTGCTTGTACTGCTGCGGCGCCTGCGGCAGCGCGTAGAAGGTGCCGGGATGGATGCGCGACGGCACCAGGAAGTCGCGCGCGCCTTCCGGCGACGAGGCGGTGAGGATCGGCGTCGAAAATTCGGTGAAACCGACCTCCCCCATGCGCTTGCGCATCTCGGCGATGATCTTCGTGCGCGCCACGATATTCCGGTGCAGCGTCTCGCGGCGCAGGTCGAGGAAGCGGTATTTCAGGCGGATGTCTTCGGGATATTCAGGTTCGCCGAACACCGGCAGCGGCAGCTCCTTGGCGGCCGACAGCACTTCGATCTCGCGCGCGAAAATCTCGATCTCGCCGGTCGGCAGGTTTGGATTGACGGTTTCCGGCAGGCGCGCCTTGACCTCGCCGTCGACGCGGATCACCCATTCGCCGCGCAGTGTCTCGGCCACCTTGAAGGCCGGCGAATCCGGATCGGCGACCATCTGGGTCAGGCCGTAATGGTCGCGCAGGTCGATGAAAAGCAGGCCGCCATGGTCGCGCACGCGATGCACCCAGCCCGACAGGCGGACGGAATTGCCGACGTCGCTCTTTCTCAACTGGGCACAGGTGTGGCTGCGGTAACGATGCGTGGTCATGGGTAAAGTCCGGAAATTGCGGGCGTCGGCCCGGCTCGAAAATTGGCGCGAAAAGCGCATGAGAGGCCGGCTTTGTCAAGGCAAGCGGTCGCACAGGCGCACTACCGCAGCCGTTCAAGCAAAGTGGATCTGCGCACCCTGGCTTTGGAAAGCGGCGAGCGTGGCGGGAGGCGCGCTCTTTTCCACCACGAGATGGCGGATCGCATCCGCCTTCGCCACGCGATAGGGCGCGGCGGTGGCAAGCTTGTCGTTGGTGACGGCAATGACGATACCAGCGCTGTTTTTCGCCATGGCGCGCTTCACCTCGGCTTCGGCCGAATCGAAGGCGGTGACCCCCCGCGCGACATCCAGCCCGCAGGAGCCCAGAAAGAACAGATCGGCGCCGAGTTGCGCGACGGCGGCGAGCGTGTCGGCGCCGACGCAGGTGCCGAGATCGGGCACATAGCGGCCGCCGAGCACGATCAGCTCGACCAGGGGAAGGTCCGTCAGAGCCGAGGCGACGCCCAGCGAATTGGTGGCGACGGTCAGTTGGATGCCGCGCGGGATCGCCCTGGCGATCGCCTCATTGGTCGTGCCGCCGTCGATGAACAGCGACTGCCCCGCGCTCAGCAGCCCGACCGCCGCCTTGGCGAGCCGCGTTTTTTCCTCGATCGCATGACGGCTGCGTTGGCTGAGCGTCGCGGCGGCAAAGGGCGCGGAAGCGACCGCGCCGCCATAGACGCGGCGCAGTTGCCCGGCCTTCGCCAATTCCCTGAGATCGCGGCGCACCGTGTCTTCCGACACGCCGAAACGGCTGGCGAGCTCTCCGGCCAGCACCTTTCCGTCCGCCGCAAGCCGGTCGCGAATGAGTTGGTGGCGTTCTTCGGTGAGCATGCACGATCCTATTTATTTGTGCACGTTATTGCATGTTTTGCCTGTTCATGCAAGAAACAGAGCTGCTGGCGGACCCCGAAGAGCTCGCTCGCCAAAATCTCCTTGTTGGATTGCCCGTGATGACCCTTGGCCTGAAACTCGCTCCGCAGCACCGCGTCTATGCCGGCTTCGCGATCTATTCCTTCGCCATGGGCAACATCTTCCCGCGCCTGCCCGACATCAAGCATGCCATGCAGATCGAGGACGGCACGCTCGGACTCGCCCTGATCGGGACGCCGATCGGCACGCTGATCGCGCTGACGCTGGCGACGCCGATCCTGGAGCGCGTCGGCTTTCGCCGCGCGCTGCTGTGGCTGGTGCCGCTGCTGGCGCTTGCCTATTCCGTCGCGGTGCACGCGCCGGGCCCGGCCGCGTTGTTCCTGATGCTGCTCCCGGTCGGACTGATGATCGGCAGCATCGAGATCATCTTGAATGTCGAGGCCGACAGGACCGAGTTCCTGCTCAAGCGCCGCATCATGAACAGGGCGCATTCGTTCTGGAGCATCGGCTTCTTCGGCGCCGGGCTGTTCGGCGGCGCGCTGGCGCATCTCGGCCTGTCGCCGCAACTGCATCTGGCGCTGGTGGTGCCGATGGTGGCTGTTGCGGTGGCGCTGTTGCTCGGCGGCTTCCAACCGGCGCCCGCCCGCTTCGTCACGTCAGGCGACAAAGCGCCGATGTTCGCCCGGCCGACGTTGCCGATCCTCATCCTCGTCGCGGTGACGCTGTCGGCAATGCTGATGGAAGGCGCCAGCATGGACTGGTCGGCGATCTATATGCGCACTGTGTTCGACTCAGGGCCCTTCATTGCCGGGATCACGGTGGCGCTGTTCGCCTTCTCGCAGGCGACGACACGCTTCTTCGCCGACAGCATCATCGACCGCCACTCGCCGAGCGGCGTGGCGCGCGTATTGTTGGCAACGATGGCTGCCGGCGTATTCATCGTCTTCTTCTCGCCCCTGCCCTTCGTCTCGATGCTGGGCTTCGCGCTCATGGGCATTGGCTGCAGCGCGATCTTTCCGTTGGCGATTTCGGCGGCCGCCCAGATGACGGACCGCTCCGCCGCGATCAACGTTGCCGCATTGTCGCAGATCTCCTTCGTCGCCTTCCTGCTCGGTCCGCCGCTGCTCGGCTTCGTCTCGGACCACTGGGGCATCCGCTCGGCCTATGGCATCGGCATACCGTTCATCGTGCTCAGCCTGGCGGCAGCGGGCGCGCTTGGCCGGCGACCGTCGCCGAACGCCGTAACGGACGGAACAGGACCCGACACGACGGGAGAGAGAGTACCGGCGCGGGCCTACGAGGCATGAACCGCTCGCCCATCGTCAAGTCGATCACGATCGCGGCACCATTGTCCGACGTCTGGCGCAGCGTGACCGAACCGACATGATGCAGGGCTGGATGTCGCCCGCATGCCAGCCTCCACTGGGGCGGCACGCTGCCGATTCTGAAAGCGCCGTGGAGCGGACCGCGACGGCTTGAGGGACATCGCGGGTTGGCGCGCCGGAACGCGGCGCGATTTCGCATGGGAGAATCCGGCGATCGGGCCACCGCTACGCTGCGGCGGCTTGACGAAAGGGCGCGCGGCTGAAATTGAAAGAGGCCTAATATTGTGCCAAAAGCGATTTGATGCAGGTCATCACCACACAAGAAGAACTCGAGAGCGTTGTCGCGGCGTTCGAAAAGTCGGAATTCGTTACCGTCGATACCGAATTCATCCGCGAGACGACCTTCTGGCCGATCCTCTGCCTGATCCAGATCGCCGCGCCTGGGATTGAGGCGCTTATCGATCCGTTGTCGCCCGGCATCGACCTGAAACCGTTTTTCCGGCTCATGGCCAACGAAGCGGTGCTGAAGGTCTTCCACGCGGCGCGGCAGGACATCGAAATCATCGTCCATCTCGGCGATCTGGTGCCGCATCCGGTGTTCGACACGCAGGTGGCGGCGATGGTCTGCGGCTTCGGCGACAGCGTTTCCTATGACCAGCTTGTCCAGAAGGTCACCGGAGCCCGGCTCGACAAATCCTCGCGCTTCACCGACTGGCGGCACCGGCCGCTCTCCGACAAGCAGCTCGAATACGCGCTCGCCGATGTCACCCACCTGATCAAGGTCTACCAGCATCTCAGCGCCGAGCTGAAGCGCGAGGACCGCGCCCATTGGCTGAACGAGGAGATGGATGTCCTCACCTCGCGCGAGACCTACGATCCGCATCCCGAGGATGCCTGGAAGCGGCTGAAGATGCGGCTGCGCAAGCCGCAGGAGCTGGCGATCGTGCAGGCGGTGGCCGCCTGGCGCGAGCGGGAGGCGCGCGAGCGCGACGTGCCGCGCGGCCGCGTGCTCAAGGATGATGCGATCTACGAGATCGCGCAGCAGGCGCCGCGCGACGCGGCGGCGCTCGGCAAGCTGCGCACCACGCCGAAAGGCTGGGAGCGCTCCGCGACGGCAGCCGCGCTGCTTGGCGCGGTCAATACCGCCCTTGCCCTGCCCAAGGATGCGATGCCGAAACTGCCGAAAAGCGTCCAGCCGCAGGAAGGATCGAGCGCGGCGTCGGAGCTGCTCAAGGTGTTGCTCAGGATCGTCGCGGAGAAGGAAGGCGTCGCCACCAAGGTGCTTGCCTCCAGCGACGATATCGACCGCATAGCCGCCGAGGGCGACGAAGCCGACGTGGCGGCGCTGCAGGGCTGGCGGCGCGCCGTTTTCGGCGAGCAGGCGCTGAGGCTGGTGCGCGGCGAGATCGGCATCAAGTTCGACAAGCGCCGGATCGCGGTGTTCGACCTTTAGCTAGCGTCACACCACCGCGAGCAGGCGCAGCGCGAACCAGAACCAGGCGATAAGAAGTATACCCGCGCCAAGGAAGAAGGCGCGGCTGCGGTGCAGCACATAGTTTCTGTCGAGATGCACCCAGGCGTGCACATAGCGCGTGACTATGAACAGCCACATCAACGCCAGCGTCAGGTAGTTCACGCCATTGGTGACGAACAGCGCCAGGCAGAGCACGTGGAAGAGAACCGGCAGCTCGAACTGGTTGATCAGATTGTTGGCGACTGTGACGCTCGAGGCCGGTTCGGTGGAGCGGACCTTGTATTGGCCGACCTTCGCTTCGCCGGACTTCACGGCGAGATAGCGCCGCTTCAGCATCACCAGATAGACGATGTAGACCAGGAGCACATGCGCCAGCATCGGCCAGAAGATGGCGGTCTGGTGCATTTGTCTGCCCTCTCCTCCCGTCAGCGCCGCCGCTGCCCGGCCAGCGCGAAGAATGCGACGACAAAGAATGGAATGGCCAGCAGCGCGAATTTGGTGACGGTCAGCAAAGAGGCGAAGGCCAGCGAATCGGGGTTGGCCAGCTGGAAATCGGAGAGCAGCCGCGCCAGGGCAAAATTCTGAGCATAGTCGGCGACCGTATAGGGCAGCACCAGCACGAGCGCGAACAGGGCCTGCAGCTGCGCCGGCATGGCACGGAAGGTGCTGAGCCGCCGCCCGAAGGCAAGGATGAGGCTGACCAGCGTCAGCGACAGCAGCGCCGGGAACAAAAGGTCGAAGGTCAAATAGTGCCAGACGATGATGATCTCGCCGCCGCGACGGCCGAGTGCTGTGAGCCACGCCATGCCTTCGTCGGGCGTGAAGCCGGCGACGCGCATATCGAGCGCGGCCAAGCCGCCGCTCAAGCGCTGGAAATAAAGAAACTCCAGCGCCGTCATGACGAGGAAAAGCGCGATCGAGGCAATGGACAGCGCCGCCGCGTGCCGCGACAGCCGCAGCACCGCCACGCTCAAGCCACGCCGCAGCCCCTGGCGGTCGGGCCGATCGGCCTCTCGATCAAAGTCCGCCCGGGTAATTGGGGCTTTCGCGGGTGATCGTGACGTCATGGGCGTGGCTTTCACGAAGTCCGGCATTGGATATGCGCACAAAAGTGGCGCGCTCGCGGAAATCTGCAAGGTCACGTCCACCCACATAACCCATAGCGGCTTTCAGGCCGCCTGCAAGCTGGTGCAGCACGCCAGCCACAGGTCCTTTGTAGGGAACCTGCCCTTCAATGCCTTCCGGAACCAGTTTCAGCGTATCGCGGACCTCGGCCTGGAAGTAGCGATCGGCCGAGCCGCGCGCCATGGCGCCGACCGAGCCCATGCCGCGGTAAGCCTTGAAGGAGCGGCCCTGGTGCAGATAGACCTCGCCCGGGCTCTCGTCGGTGCCGGCAAGCAGCGAGCCGATCATTGCTGCGCTAGCGCCCGCGGCAAGCGCCTTGGCCAGATCGCCCGAATATTTGATGCCGCCGTCGGCAATGACGCTCACGCCAGACTTATGCGCGGTCTCCACCGCCGACATGATTGCCGAAAGCTGCGGCACGCCGACGCCGGCCACGATTCTGGTTGTGCAGATCGAGCCCGGGCCGATGCCGACCTTGACGGCGTCGGCGCCGGCGTCGATCAGCGCCTGCGTGCCGTCGGCGGTGGCGACATTGCCAGCCAGGATGCGCACGGAATTGGAGAGCTTCTTCGCCCGCGCCACCGCGTCCAGCACGCGCTGCGAATGGCCGTGCGCGGTGTCGATGACGAGCAAGTCGACGCCGGCGTCGATCAGGCGCTCGGCGCGCTCGAAACCGTCGTCGCCGACACTTGTGGCGGCCGCCGCGCGCAGGCGCCCTTGGGCATCCTTGGTGGCATGCGGGTTGAGTTGCGACTTCTCGATGTCCTTGACGGTGATCAGGCCCACGCAATTGCCATTCCTGTCGACCACCACCAGCTTCTCGATGCGGTGTTTGTGGAGGAGACGCTTGGCTTCGTCCTGGTCGACATTCTCCTTGACCGTGATCAGGTTCTCACGCGTCATCAGCTCGTAGACCTTCTGCGCCGGATCGGAAGCGAAGCGCACGTCGCGGTTGGTGAGGATGCCGACGAGCCGGCCGACCGTGTGGCCGCCGGTGCCGCCATTCTCGACCACTGGAATGCCCGAAATCGAATAGGTGCGCATCAGCGCCAGCGCGTCGGCCAGCGTGGCGTCCGGGCCGATGGTGACCGGGTTCACCACCATGCCGGACTCGAATTTCTTCACCTGCCTGACCTGCTCGGCCTGCTCGGCCGGCGAGAAATTGCGGTGGATGACGCCGATGCCACCGGCCTGCGCCATGGCGATCGCCAGCCGCGCCTCGGTGACGGTGTCCATCGCCGCCGACAGGATCGGCACGTTGAGATCGATGTCGCCGGCAATGCGGGTGCGGATGTCGGTCTCGCCCGGCATGACTTCGGAATGGCCGGGCTGCAAGAGCACGTCGTCGAAGGTCAGCGCCAGCGCGCCGGTGGACGTTTCGATGATTTTTGCCATGGCCAGTCCTTTTGAATGCGGAAAAGGCGCTGGGCCGATTGGCCAGCGCCGACTCTCATCTTCCCTTTCAGGATTGGCGCTGGCTGGTAACACGTCCTGTAGCGGTTGAAAAGCCAATCGTTGCGCGAGGTGACGGCACCCGTTTCGAACCAAAGCCTTCATCGCTAGCGTTCGTAAGTATCGTCGCGTGTCCAGTTTTCGACTGCGACGACCGGCTGTTGCTCGAGCCGCGACAACAACGCTGCGCGCGAGTAGGGCAATAGTTCCTGCGTGTCGGCGGGAACGATCCGCGCCACAGGCCGCCCATTGCTGACCACGACATAGCTCTGTCCTTCACTGCCTCCACGCAGGATGAAGGAGAGTTTGCGTTCGACGTCAGCTATGGAGACGATGTCGTCCATGTCAGCACTCCATGCAGATCGGTAGTATGACAATACGCCCGGTAGAACGACATTCCGCCGAAAAATTTGCCCTACCAGTGGTTGCGATCCCGCAAAAGTGACAGCAATTTAATGCGACATCCGGGCCGAGGCGTGATAACCGCCCGGTCGCACCGGTTCGCCCCCAAGCCGGGCCTAGAATCGCGAAGACAAATCAGGGCGTTTCCCTTGAACCGCATCATTCCGCTCATCCTGGCGGTCGCACTTTTCATGGAGAACATGGATTCGACCGTGATCGCGACGTCGCTGCCGGCGATCGCCGTCGACATCCACACTAGCCCGATCGCGCTGAAGCTGGCGCTGACCGCCTATCTGGTGTCGCTGGCGATCTTCATTCCGATCAGCGGCTGGATGGCGGACCGGTTCGGCGCCAAGAACGTGTTTCGCGCCGCGATCGGCGTCTTCATCGCCGGCTCGGTCGCCTGCGCCTTCGCCAATTCGCTGCCGGCTTTCGTTGTGTCGCGCTTCCTGCAAGGCATGGGCGGCGCGATGATGACGCCGGTCGGCCGGCTGGTGCTGGTGCGCGCCACGCCGAAGAACGAGCTCGTCGCGGCAATGTCCTGGCTGACCGTGCCAGCGCTGGTCGGCCCGCTGGTCGGCCCACCGATCGGCGGTTTCATCACCACCTATTTCACCTGGCACTGGATCTTTCTCATCAATGTGCCGATCGGCCTGATCGGCATGTGGCTCGCCACGCGTTATCTGCCGGAAACGGAGCCTGCCCAGACGCCGCCGCTCGATTTCCCCGGCTTCGTGCTCTCGGGGCTTGCCGCTTCCGGCGTCGTGTTCGGCCTTTCCGTCGTCAGCCTGCCGGCGCTGCCGCCGATGGGGGGCTTCATCACTGTCGCCGTCGGCGTGGTCTCAGGCGTGCTCTATCTCCTCCATGCCCGGCGCGCCAGGAACCCGCTCTTGGCGCTGGAGCTGTTCCGCAACCAGGTGTTCCGATCCTCCGTGCTCGGCGGCTCGCTGTTTCGCATCGGCATCGGCGCGGTGCCGTTCCTCTTGCCGCTGATGTTCCAGATCGGCTTCGGGCTCACGCCCTTCCAGTCGGGCATGATCACTTTCGTCTCGGCGATCGGCGCCATCGGCATGAAGTTCGTCACGGCACTGCTTTTCCGCCTCGCCGGCTTCCGTCGGGTGCTGATCTGGGGCTCGCTTGTCGCGGCCGCCTCGATCGCGATCTACGGCTTGTTCACGCCGCAGACGCCTTATGCGCTGATGCTGGCGATACTTCTGGTCGGGGGCTTCATCCGCTCGATGTTCTTCACCGGCGTCAATGCGCTCTCCTATGCCGAGATCGCGCCCGCCGACACCAGCAAGGCGACGCCGATCACGGCGGTTTTCCAGCAATTGTCGATCGCGCTCGGCGTTGCGCTGGCCGGCGGCATCCTCGAAGTATCGACGTCCATCCACGGCGGGCCGCTGACGCTCAGCGACTTCCACATCGCCTTCTTCATCGTGGCGGCCGTTTCGGCGGCGGCATCGATCACCTTCATGCGGCTGGCGCCGGACGCCGGCAACGCCGTCTCGGGCCACGGCCACCTGACCACGCCAAAGACGTTGGAAACGGTGGGGACAGCGGGGAAGTAGCTCACGGCGCCGCCCCTGGAATCCATGCCGTTAGCTTGGCCGAGAAACACCGCGGTCCAGAATTCGTAGCCGCCATTCGCCGGAGCCGCTCCAAGTTCCGCACTGCAGCGGCACCGAAACATCACGGCATGGGATTCCAGGGTCTACACTTCGCTCCGCCCTAGAATGACGAAGTTCCAGGACCTTTGAACTCCTTCGCCAGCAGGTAAAGCTCCACCGACTCGTCCCGCGAGGCCGGTGGCTTGACGTGATGGACCGAGCGGAAATTTTGCTTTAGCAGTGACAAAAGCTCGTTCTCGGCGCCGCCTTGAAATGTCTTGGCGAGGAAATGCCCGCCGGGCTTGAGCACGTGCAGGGCGAAATCGGCCGCGACTTCGCACAGATGCATGGTTCGCAGATGATCGGTGCGGCGGTGCCCGGTCGTGGGTGCCGCCATATCGGACAGCACCACATCCGGCTGGCTGCCCAGCGCCTCGGCAAGTTTTTGCGGCGCGTCGGGATCGAGGAAATCCATCCGCAGGATGACGGCGCCCGGGACCGCGTCCATTTCGAGATAGTCGATGCCGACGACATGCGGATTGTCCGCCGTGGACTTCGTCCGCGCCGCCGCCACCTGGCACCAGCCGCCGGGCGCGGCGCCGAGGTCGATCACTTTCATGCCGGGCCTCAGCAGACGATGCTTGTCGTCGATCTCGATCAGCTTGTAGGCGGCGCGGGAGCGGTAGCCATCGGCCTTGGAGCGCTGCACATAAGGATCGTTCATGTGGCGCTCGAGCCAGCGGCGCGAAGACTCCTTCAAGCCGCTCTTCTTCTTGATCCTGGTCTTGAGGACGCGAATGCCGGCAGATCCTGGCTTTTCGGGTTTCTTGGTCATTGCCTGATTTCTTGCCCGAGCATGATCCTGTGAGAAAACCGATCGCCACTTTTCGCTGGCCCGGTCCTGAGATTCGGCATCAGGATTTCTGGTCGGCTTTTTCTCGCTCGCTTCATCGTGCCGGTTTTGCGACGGCTTCGCGTTTCACGGAAGGCTTCCCCCACTCCGTCGCCGCTTCGCAGCGCCACCTCTTCCCCCTTCGGAGGGAGAGGAAGGGAGCCAAGGCTGGCGACCTCGCGCCTTTCCTCTCCCCCGTCGATCGGGGGAGAGGTGTCGAGCGAAGCTCGACGGAGTGGGGGTCGACTGCTGATCAAAACAACGCGGCCACCTTTTGGGATCATGCGCGGCGCCCACCATCGCCACGCCAGACGCCGTCATCGGCCATCAGTTCGCTCAGGATTCCCTCGCGCAGGCCGCGGTCGGCGACGCGCAGCCGCTCGGACGGCCAGACACCGCGGATCGCTTCCAGTATGGCGCAGCCGGCGAGCACCAGGTCGGCGCGGTCGGCGCCGATGCAGGGATTGGCGCAGCGCTGCTGGAAATCCCAGCCGATCAGCCGCTCGATCATACGATCGACGCTGTCGCGATCCATCCAGAGGCCATCGACACGGCGGCGGTCGTAGCGCTCGAGATCGAGATGCACGCCGGCCAGCGTCGTCACCGTGCCGGAGGTGCCGAGCAGATGGAAGTTCGGGCTGGCCAGCACATGCGCGAGCCGGTCGCGGCCGTCGAAGACCTTCAGCCGCGTAGCCACGTCGTCGACCATGGCGGCAAAGGTCTCGCGCGTCACCGTGCGTCCGCCGAAGCGCTCGGCGAGCGACACCACGCCGACAGGCAGCGAGGTCCACGACACGATGTGATTGGCGAGCCGCGGAGAGCGCCGCCCAGTCAGGTCGATCAGGGCGATTTCTGACGAGCCGCCGCCAATATCGAACAGCACCACGCCCTGCGTGTCGCGCTCGACCAGCGAGCCGCAACCGGAGACGGCAAGGCGGGCCTCGGTCTGGCGGTCGATGATTTCGAGCTTCAGCCCGGCCTCGCGCTCGACGCGGTCCAGGAATTCGACGCCGTTGGCGGCCGAACGGCAGGCTTCGGTGGCGATCAGCCTGGCTTTCCTGATCTTGCGGTTGCGCAGTTTCTCGCCGCAGATCTTCAGCGCCTCGACGGCGCGGTCCATCGCGGCCTGGCTTAGCCGGCCGCTGGCGGTGAGCCCCTCGCCCAGTCTGACGATGCGCGAGAAAGCGTCGATGACGCGGAATTGGCCGTGACGGCCGGGCACCGCGACCAGCAGCCGGCAATTGTTGGTGCCGAGGTCGAGCGCGGCGAAAACCGGCAATTCCTGCTGCGGCGGACGTGGCGGGACCGACAGCCTTGGCTCAACCTGTGGCGGCGCGGTCCGAGGTTGGTTTGCCGCCGGGCTGGCAGGCGCGGCATGCGGCAGGGCGCCGCTGTCGTCGCGCGCGAACACCTTGCGGCCACGCCTGCGCTTGCGGCGCTTGCGCGTCTTGCCTTTCGGCTGATCGCCCTGCTGGTCGGCCTGACTTGCGCCAGTCTGCCTCTGGTTGGCATGTCTGGGGTCGGCGTGTCTTTGGTGCGCACCCGCGTGGCGGCTGAATCGCGCCGTGTGCGGGCCCGCCGACTGCGTCGGCGATGCCCCGGACATGCCCACTGCCGACGCGCCCGCGCCGGTATCGTGGTCTTCCACTTCAGTTCCTTCCGGCGCCGCGCGAACCGGGAACGGACGCAGCAGGCACCTCGATTTGTTTCAAGTTGAGGGCAGAGTAGCAGCGCCGTTCGCAATCACCAAGAGCGCATGGCCGAATTTCGCTAACGTCGCATTTTGCCAGCGTCACGTTGGGGCAATGTCTTGCCGGTTGAATAGCCGGCTTCAATCGGGCATGTCTCAAATGAGGGTTCGAAAGGGTTTTGGGCACATCTATCAATGAGCTGCAACGCATGATGACGACGTGAGGCGCTATTTCTGGCCGGTCATAGGCATCGCGGCCGTCGCATTCTCGCTGTGGCTGCTCATTCACGAACTGCGCGGCATTTCGCTCAACGATGTCTGGATCGGCATCTCCGCCATCCCGCCGCGCGGCTGGCTGCTCGCGGCGCTGAGCTCGATCGTCGCCTATGCCGCGCTCGCCGGCTACGACCACATCGCGCTGCTGCATATCGGCAAGAAGGTATCGTGGCTGTTCGTCACGCTGTGCTCCTTCACCACTTACGCGGTGTCGCACAATATCGGCGGCTCGGTGTTTTCCGGCGCGGTCATCCGCTACCGCGCCTACGCCACGAGAGGGCTGACCGGCCAGGAGGTCGGCGTGCTGGTGGCGATCTGCTGGTTCACCTTCATCCTGTCCAGCGTTTTCCTCGGCGGCCTCGTGCTGTTGCTCGAACCCCAGATCATCGATCGTTTCACGGGCGCGCCGCATCACGGCGCGACCTTCGCCGCGGGGCTCGCCATGCTCATCCTTGTCGGCGCCTACGCCTTCGGCAGCTGGTTGCGGCTCAGACCGCTGAAGATAGGCAGCTTCCAGCTGCACTATCCGGCACTGCCGATCGTGGCGCGGCAATTGCTGATCGGGCCGGTCGAACTGCTTGGGGCCGCCGCGATCATCTATTTTGCCCTGCCCGAGGTTGGCAATCCCGGCTATTTCGTCGTGCTCGGCGTGTTCATGGTGTCGTTCTCGATCGGGCTGTTGTCGCACGCGCCGGGCGCGCTCGGCGTGTTCGAGTTCGTCTTCCTCACCGGCCTTTCGGACATGGACCCAGTCGGCGTGCTCGCCGCCCTTCTGGTGTTCCGCCTGTTCTATCTCATCATTCCGCTGCTGATCGGCCTTAGTGTGGTGCTCTATTTCGAGCATTCGCAATATAGCCGCGAGAAGAACTGAAGCCTTCGGCGCCTAGCGGCGGAGCCAATGCATGTCGCCCAAAAGCGCGGAGCGGTTTTGGGCGAACGACATGCATCGGACAAAGGCTCAAAAAGCCTGCGGTTGATCTCTGCTGCGGGCTTGACTATTTTTCGATGGCGGCTACAAGGCAGCGCTCGCGGCGCATGAGCCGCCCGCTTCGCGCGATACCAATCGCGCCTGCTGGGGAATAGGTTAACGGTAGACCCACGGACTCTGACTCCGTTAGTCCTGGTTCGAATCCAGGTTCCCCAGCCACAAGTTTCCGCGAATTGCCAAACATCACAGTGGGCTTCGCCATGGGCTGAGCTCCGCCCGATCTGCGGTTATATTAGCAATAAACGATATGTTAACGGCTGAAGCGCAGCCTGTTCGAATCGGGAGGTCCCCGATCGACGATCCGGCACCCAGTATGCCGAGACGCCCGACCGATGCGGAGCAAACGCATGAGTGTCGAAACGGCATTGGCGCAGCTGTTGCGCATGATCCATCGTCGCGCGCTGAATTTGGCGACGATGCCGGACGATGAGAGAGATCCATACTACGACAGCATCCGCCGGTCATGCTGCGGAGCGGCCGAGCATATCGGGCAGTCTCCCGACAATGCAGCCATGACGGCAAACAGCATGGTCGAATTTACCCGGGCAATGGTCGGTATCATCGAGGCGGGACGTGGGTAAGCCGCAAACACACTCGCGACGAGCTCGGGAGGTGCCGAGAGGCGCGGTTGCGGCCCGTTACCCGAAGCTTGCAACGTGATCGTGCCATCTGCACATCAATGATCCGGCTTGGGAGCGATCGCTATTTCAGATCGCGCCCCAAATGTTCGACGACAAATGTTTGGTTGTCGGCATTACCGGCCAGCAAACATCCGACTGATTGTCGGACGGCAGCCCGTTCCGCATCCGCGTCGGGTTGCGGGCATCCTGCGCATATTTCAGGGCCGCGCCCATGCGGTTCAACGTCTTCAGTATCGACATAGATCTCATCCCTGGTCCGCCGTGGCAGGGAGGGGGTCGATCCCTGCTGCCTTCGTTATGGCGAGCTAAATGATCGATGAATGTTTCCGTCGCATTGCACGGAAACAGGAGGCCCGTAACAGGAACAGTTCGCCCTGAAACATTTGCGTGCAAATGAGTTCAAGGCCCCCGGCCGAATCGATCTGCCGCCATCGCGCAGTTTCCTTTTCGAAACAAATACGCGCCCAGGCGCCATCGGACCGAAACGAATGCGCGGCAAAACCGTCATCGACCGGCGCGACCGGATTTAAAAACAAAGGAAAATGAAATGACCAAGTTCCTTCGTAATGCAGTTCTTGCAATTGTTGCTGCTTCTGGGCTCGTTGGCTCGGCTTATGCTCAGCAGGCGACTATCAACTCCTGCAGCAATCACGACGATTACTGGACCCAGTGCCTGAACGGTGCGCATGGCAGCCACCATGATGGCCGCGGAAGCGATCGTCGGTAATCGACACGTCCGCTGAAAGAGCCCCGCAGGCATCTCGCCGGCGGGGCTCTTTCTGTTCGAAGTGCTGCCGGGCCGCTCGCCGCCCTCAGTCAGCAAGGCCAACCTACCGGTCGGCATCGATATCTGGGCACGACCTGCGCGGCTATCCGATGGGCAACGCCTCCACATGGATGCGGAGCAGCAGCAAATGAGCTTGCCCGGATCGCGAGATGGTGCCGGATTGACGGGGAATAGAGGGGGCATATTTCCCACCAGCGTCCCGCTGACGTCTCGCATTCAAAGCATGGTGCGTGGACGCCAGTCGCCTTGCCGGCAGTTTGATCCATCGCCGCATTACAGCAATTTTCCCAAGCCCGGAACCGGCAACGCTGCGAGGGTTGTCAGCGCATGGCTGCTGCCCTGCCGTTCCGTTGGAGAAAGATCACGCCAATGTCCTCGTTTTTCACTGCCCTTGCGTCCGAAGGTCCTCCAACCGAGCGGCGGAAGGAGATGAGTCTCTACGGATGGCTGGTCGGGAGCTGGGACATGGACACGATCCATCACCTCGATGACGGCGCCATCCAGAAATCGACTGGCGAATGCCATTTCGGCTGGGTGCTCGAAGGCCGCGCCATTCAGGACCTCTGGATCAGGCCCAGGCGCCCTGCCCCGTCCACCATGTATGGAACGACCCTGCGCGTCTTCGATCCCGGGATCGGCGGCTGGCACATCATCTGGAGCGATCCGCTCAACCAGGATTATTCGCGCCAGATCGGACGGGCCGAGGGCAAGGACATCGTCCAGATCGGGGAAGACTGGCGGGGCCTGCAAGCGAGATGGCGCTTCACCGAGATCACGGCCGACAGCTTTCATTGGATCGGGGAGGAAAGAGCCGCCGATGGCGATCCCTGGCGTGTGACGCATGAGCATTTCGCGCGGCGGGCGAATCCGTAAGCTAGCCGGTGATTTCAGTTACCTCTCGCTACCGGAGGGGTATTTTCCGGCCTAAATGCTTCGAAGCGGCCAGGTCATTTCACGCAGCTCCGCGAGAACCGCATTCTCGAATTGCGACGGCTGGTGAAACTCGCTGGTGACCACGCCCAGCTTTCTCGGCGGCAGGCCATCCCGCAAGGGAACAACGGCCAGGCCGGGCAGCGGGCACGATCTGGCGGCGATCTCGGGGACGACGGTCAGGCCGATGTTCTGCTGCGCGAGCTGGCAGCCGGTCATCAGCTGGCGCACCTCGACGACGGTTCTCGGCTGCAGGCCGGACCGCTCCGACATCATGGCCAGCCAATTGCCCGATGTCGTTCCCGAGGGAAAGCGGATGAAAGGTTCGGCAAGCACCTCTTCATCGGCAAGCTCGGATCTGGCGGCGAGAGGATGCGATGTCGACAGGACCACGCAGGCGCCGTCCTGGCAGAGCAGCTCGAACAGCAGACCGGGCGACGGAACGAACACGCTGCTGATGCCGAAATCGATCTCGTTCGACCTCACGAGCTGAAACGTTTCCTCGCTGTCGATCTCCACGATATCGAGCACATGGTTCGGGAACCGGGGCCGCAGCGCATGGAAGGCGGGGCCAATGAACATCGCGGCGAAGGACGCCACACTTGCAACCCGCAGGATCTGCTCGGTGCCCAGGCTGAGCGAAGCGAGCTGATCGACGATCGCCTCGTTGCCCGCAACAAGCCGCCGCAGCCCGGGCAGCAGCGAACTGCCGGCGGGGCTGAGCCGAAGCCCTTCGCGGTCGCGGACCAGGAGCGTGAAGCCCAATTGCTTTTCCAGCTGCGTGACGTGCTGCGAGATGGCCGGCTGGGTAAGGCCCAGCTCTTCCGCGGCCTGGGTGAACGAGTTCAGTTCCAGCACCGTCAGCAGGCTGCGCACACGGCGCACGGATATCTCACCGCGTCGGGAAAGCATGACGGGCACCTTCATAAGCGTCTTTGGATGATCATAACGAAACGCTATTTCCTGGGGCATTCATAAGCAACTAGCTTCGCCGCAACGATGTGCGGAGACTTGGATGACGGCTCGCGATTCAGGGGTTCAACGAATTCACGCCCGCAAAAATCATTCCTGCTACGGAATGGGCCTGGGCATCATCATCCTGGACGAGGTCTATCCCGGGTTCCCCGGCGACGTGCGCAACGCCAGCGCCTATCCCTTTCCGATCCAGTATGAAATCGCCGAAGGCGTCGACATCCAGCACCTCGTCCGCGGCGACGACAAGAAAGCCCTGCTCGAGCCGATTGTCAGGGCCGCGCGGAAGCTGGAACGCATGGGATGTCGCGCGATCGCCGCCGAATGCGGCTACTTCGCCTGGTTCCAGAAGGAGATCGCGGCCAGCGTCGATGTGCCGGTTTTCGCGTCGAGCCTGCTGCAGGTACCCCTCGCCCAGATGATCATCGGTCCCGAAAGGGTCGTCGGCATTCTCGTCGCCGAGGGCGACCGGCTCAGTGACCGGCACCTGACTTCGGTCGGCGTGACGCTCGGAACGAACTATATCGTCCACGGCGCCAAGGATGACGGCAAGACCCCACAATTCGACAATCTCTGGACAAAGGACATCCGGCCCGAAATCCCTACCGCGGATTATAACCTGGCCGAGCGCGACATCGTCAAGGTCGCGAAGGATTTCGCCGCCGCCCATTCGGACATGGGAGCCATGGTCCTGGAATGCACCGGGTTTCAGCCCTTTGGCCGGGCGATACAGCGCGAAATCGACATGCCCATGTTCAGCTGGTCGACCTTGCTGGACTATGCCTATTCCGTCGCCGTGCACCGGGATTTCTACGGCCACGTCTGACCTGCGCGGTCAGCCCGAATGAAAAGGCGCGGCCGAGGCCGCGCCCTTCATAAGCTTCTTCGGAGGCCTGGTTCGACCCGTGATGCCTACTCCGCCGCCTCGTAACCGGCGATGCCCTTGATCTCGAGGAAATCCTCCAGGCCGTATTCGGCATATTCGCGGCCATTGCCGGACTGCTTGTAGCCGCCGAAAGGCAGGCCCGCATCCCAGGTCGGGTAGTTGATGTAGACATTGCCGGAGCGCATGCGGGCAGCCACGTCGCGCGCCTTCTCGATGTCCTTGGCCTGGATGTAGGAGGCAAGGCCGTAGACGGTGTCGTTGGCCTGCTCGACCGCCTGCTCCACCGTGTCGTAAGGCATGATCGACAGAACCGGCCCGAAGATTTCCTCGCTGGCGATGCGCATGTCGTGCGTGACATTGGCGAAGACGGTCGGGCGGACATAGTAGCCGCGGTTGAGCTCGGCCGGGCGGCCGGGGCCGCCGGCCACCAGCGTGGCGCCCTCGTCGATGCCGCTCTGGATCAAAGCTTGAATCTTGTCGAACTGTATCTGGCTGACCACCGGGCCGAGTTTGGACGCGGGAGCGTCGGCCGGACCGACGGTGAATTTCTCCGCCGCCTTCTTCGCATAGCCGGCCGCCTCGTCGTGGCGGTCGCGCGGCACAAACATGCGGGTCGGCGCGTTGCAGGACTGGCCGCTGTTGCCGAAGCAGCCGGCGACGCCCTTGGTGACGGCCCGCTCCAGATCGACATCGGGGAACAGGATGTTGGCCGACTTGCCGCCGAGTTCCTGATGCACGCGCTTGACCGTGTCGGCCGCCGCCTTGGCGACCAGGATGCCGGCGCGGGTCGAACCGGTGAAGGACATCATGTCGACATCCGGATGGCTGGCCAACGCCTGGCCGACGCCCGGACCGTCACCGTTGACGAGGTTGAAGACGCCCTTCGGCACGCCGGCCTCGTCGATGATCTCGGCGAAGATGATGGCGTCGAGCGGCGCGATCTCCGACGGCTTGAGCACCATTGTGCAGCCGGCGGCAAGCGCGGGACCGACCTTGCAGGTGATCTGGTTCAGCGGCCAGTTCCACGGTGTGATCAGGCCGACGACGCCGATCGGCTCCTTGACGATGAGCGCCGAGCCCTTGACGTGGCGGAACTGGAAGCTCTTCAGCACCTCGGCCATCTTTTCCAGATGCGCCTGGCCGACCCCGACCTGGCTGTCCAGCGCCATCTGACGCGGCGCGCCCATCTCGCGCGAAACGGCGAGGGCAAGGTCCTTGCTGCGCTTCTTGTAGACTTCGATGACGCGGTGGAGGATATCGAGCCGTTCCTCGACCGAGGTGAAGCCGAAAGTGGCGAAAGCGCGCTTGGCGGCGGCCACCGCCTTGTCGACATCGGCCCTGGAGCCGAGTGAAATCTGGGCGAAAGTGTCTTCGTTCGAGGGGTCGATGACGTCGAGAGTGTTCGGCACCACGGGATCGACCCAGGCGCCGTCGATATAGAATTGCAGATCGTGTGACATGGTTTCGCTCCCTGCGGGCCGCTTTTGGTCGATTGTGGTGAGGTGGTCGTCGTATATCGCCAGAAATAACGATGCGACATGTGCTCTGTCAAACGCAAGCTTGAAGTGTTTGAGCCAGCGCGTCAGGCGTTGCGCCAGAGCGAATGCCGCCGTCACAGAGTTAGAACAGTGTGTGTCCTGCTTCGCCCAGCAACCGGATCGCCGCGGCCCCGTCCGAGGCCTTCACCAACAGGTGGTCGCCGTCGAAGGTAGAGACGACGAAGATGCCCAGAGCATTTTCCGACAGCGGTCTGATTACCGACAGCACGATGCCGGTTTCGCCGAAGGCAAATGGGCCTTCGAATTTGAAGGCGACCCAGTTGTTGTCCTGCCTGACGGCAGCCGGGACACGCTCCTGCAAACAGGCGATCGACAGTTCGTCATCCGTCCTGCTGATGCTGACGAAGCCTGGTCCGTCTGCCCAGTCAGGAATAGTTTCTCCAGCTTCAAGCCGTGCAATCGCATAAAGACCGGGAAGTTGCTTCAATCTGATCCGGGCAGGCATTCGTCGAATTCCGTCTCTGGTTGCCGTGGTCATGGAAGGCTCTTGCTCATATAGACCGTCGTGCCGTCCATGAACGGCTCCTCACGATCGATGGCATAGCCGAGCCTTTTGTACAGCGACACATTTGTCACGAAGGCACTGTTGGTCAGCAGGCGAAGCTCGCGAAGGCCTGCTTCAACGGCTTTGCGCTCGGCGCTGTCGAGCAGCTTGCGCCCGATGCTCCTGCCCTGCGCCTCGGGAGCCACGGCGACATTCTCGATCCAGATATGATCGTCACGCGCAATGGTTTCGATCAGGCCGATGATGCGGCCGTTCTCGATGGCGAGCTCGAACCGATGCTCGCGGATGGCCTTGTCGTAATCGGCGCGCATCGGCAAGGGCTCGCGGCCGATCACCGGCACCCATTTGGCGTAGGCTTCGCGCACGACGGCCTTGACTGCCGCGGCGTCCGCCGGCTCGGCCGGCCGAAACTCCAGGGAAGAGACGACGCTCATTCAGACACTCCAAAATGCAAAAAACCCGCCGATCGTTGCGATGGGCGGGGCTGGGACGGACGAACCGGGTGACTTGCTAGCCGGCCTTTGTCTTCACGCAATCAGCTTGCCGCTCCTTCGAACGGCGGCGTCGCTGCGGATTTGCGAAAAAGGCGATCATGACCGGAAATTGGACCGGGAGCCGAGACGCTGTCAAGCCGGCAGCGTCGACACGGCAGGCACCTCGCCCGATCCGGCGAACCTCTCCCGCATCGTTCGTAAAAATCGATCATTATAACCCGAATAATTCGTTGGAAAGATTGGTTCTGGAATGGCATTCCGGCTGCGAAGCGCCTGGAGAATTGAATTGTCCTTCCTCCCCGCCACCGCGAACGATCTTCCAAATCGCCTGAACTCGGCCAACGCCGAGCGCAAGCGCCCTGCCCCAACCTCGATCTCAATCGGCGTCGTGCCGGGACTGGTGCTGGTGGCGATGATCACCAGTGTCGCCTACTCTGCGCGCGGTTTCTCCGGCCTCACCTTATTCAGCCCGATGATCCTGGCGGTCGTCGCCGGCATGGTCTATTCCAACGTGCTCGGCCTTCCCGCCCATGCCAAGGCCGGCATCGCCTTTTCGCAAAAGCGCCTGCTGCGCTTCGCCATCGTGCTGCTGGGTTTCCAGCTCACGCTCGGCCAGGTAGCGGGCATCGGCCTTGGCGGCGTCGGCATCGTCGCCGCCACGCTCGGCGCCACCTTCCTCTTCACCATCACGCTCGGCCGGCTGATCGGCGTCGACCGGAAGCTCGCGCAACTCATCGCCGCCGGCACCTCGATCTGCGGCGCCTCGGCGATCGTCGCCACCAACATCGTCACCGATGCGCGCGACGAGGACGTCACCTACGCCGTTGCCGCGATCACGCTGTTCGGAACCGTCGCCATGCTCGGCTTTCCGCTGCTGGCGCCGGTTCTTGGGCTCGATCAGCACGCATTCGGTCTGTGGGCGGGAGCCTCGATCCACGAGGTGGCGCAGGTGATCGGCGCCGGCTTCCAGAACGGCACGCTCTCCGGCGAGACCGCGACCGTC
The DNA here is from genome assembly GCF_006439595.1 of Mesorhizobium sp. B3-1-9. Lineage (NCBI taxonomy): Bacteria > Pseudomonadati > Pseudomonadota > Alphaproteobacteria > Hyphomicrobiales > Phyllobacteriaceae > Mesorhizobium > Mesorhizobium sp. B3-1-9. The sequence continues at coordinate 338,501 of NZ_VFTJ01000003.1, read as the reverse complement.
GCCAAGCTGACGCGGGTCGCCATGCTGGCGCCGATGGTGATCGCGCTCGGCCTGATGGCGCGCCGCGGCAGCACCGACGCATCCGGCGCAAAGCCGCCGATGCCCTGGTTCGTGGCCGCTTTCGTCGCGATCGTGGCGTTGAACAGCCTGGTCGCGATCCCGGCCCAGTTCCACTCGGTGATCGCTTTAGCCGCGCAGATCATGCTGACCATGGGGCTCGCCGCCATGGGCCTTCAGGCCGATATTTCCGAGCTGCGCTCGCGCGGCCTGCGGCCACTGATGCTGGCCTTCTCGGCGTTCATCTTCATCGCGGGCTTCAGCCTGGTGCTGGTGAGGTTCGCCTGAGGCAGGCCGGGGCCGGCCTCACCTCTCAGTCTTCGTCTTCGTCTTCGTCATTGTCCTCGAACTCACATGCCGCGACATAGATCGCGGCGAGTTTCTCGATGCCGGCCTGGTCTTCCTTGTCGAAGCGGCCGGGCAGCGGGCTGTCGAGGTCGAGCACGCCGAACGCGCCTTCAGCGTCGCGCAAAAGCACCACCAGCTCGGAACGCGAATCGGCATCGCAGGCGATGTGGCCGGGAAATTCGTTGACGTCCTTGACCAGCATCGACATGTCGAGCTCGATGGCCTTGCCGCAGACGCCCTTGCCGACGGCGATGCGAACGCAAGCGGGTTTGCCCTGGAAGGGCCCGAGCACCAGCTCGTCCTCGGAGGCGAGGAAATAGAAGCCGGCCCAGTTGAGACCGGGCACCATCTGATAGATCAGCGCCGCCGTGTTGGCGGCATTGGCGACGGAATCGCCCTCGCCTTCCAGCAGCGCTTTCAATTGCGTGGCCAACTCCTTGTAGAAGGCCGGCTTGTTGCTTGTGTCGATTGCCGTTGCCGCGAACATCGTTTGATCTCTCCGTTGCAAGCCGGCCGCGCGGCCGGCTACAGTTCACCTCTCTGTGCCACCAAAACCGCCGTCGGGAAACAGCCTATCGTGACCTCCAGTCATTCCAGATCAGCGAGGGCCAGGACGATCCGCATCGCCGCCGCTGTCATCCGCGACGACGGCGGCAGGCTGCTTCTGGTGCGCAAGCGCGGTACCAGCGCCTTCATGCAGGCCGGCGGCAAGATCGAGCCGGGCGAGTTGCCGGCCGCCGCCCTTGCGCGCGAATTGCGCGAGGAGCTGGGCGTTGCCGTCGATCCGGCCGAGGCCTTCCATCTCGGTTCCTTCTCGGCGCCCGCCGCCAATGAGCCTGACGCCCGCGTCGAGGCCGAGCTGTTCGAACTCTCCTTCACCGGCGAGCCAGTCCCGGCGGCAGAGATCGAGGAGATGATCTGGCTGAACCCGGAGCTGGCGAGCGGCATGGAACTCGCGCCGCTCACAGCCCATATCGTGCTGCCGCGCTACGGCCGTCAGCCATGAGTTCACGCAACCAGCCAAAACAGGCGGCGGGCGGAGCGCCTTTGACCTTCGCGGTGCTGGTCTTTCCCGGCTTTCCAATGATGGCGTTTTCTTCCGTCATCGAGCCGCTGCGCGCGGCCAACGTGCTTGCCAGGCGCGAATGCTACCGCTGGGTGATCGTCGGCGCAGACTGGGGCACGGTCGAGGCCTCCAACGGCGTCGTCATCCAGCCGGGCTTCTGCGCCTCCGACGCGCCGAAGGTCGACCGCATCGTCGTCTGCTCGGGCGGCGATGCCGACCATGTCGTGGCCGACGAGGCGATGAGCTGGATCCGCAAAAGCCTGCGCGGCGGCGCGCATATCGGCGCTGTTGCCGACGCCGCCTTCTTCCTCGCCCGCGCCGGCCTGCTCGACGGCCATGCCTGCACCTTGCACTGGACCAGCCAGGCCGCCTTCAGCGAGGCTTTTCCGGATATCGAGCTTCGGCGCGATCTCTTCGTCATCGACCGCAAGCGCTTCACCTCGGCCGGCGGCGTCGGCAGCCTCGACATGATGCTGGAGATCATCACGCGCGACTGTGGCGCCGAGATTGCGGCGGGCGTCGCCGAATGGTTCGTGCACTCGCCCTTGCGCTCCAGCGTCGACCGCAAGCTGATGCCGCTCAGGCTGCGCACCGGCGTCCAGAACGAGCTGGTGCTATCGGCCATCGCCATCATGGAGGACGCTGTGGAAGAGCGGCTCGGCATGGCGGAGCTGGCGGCAAGGCTCGGCGTGTCGTCCGACAAGCTCGAGCGCAATTTCCGCGCCGAACTGGATGTGTCGCCCAACGGATACTACCGGCGGCTGCGGCTGAAGCGCGCGGCCGACCTGTTGGCGCATTCGACGCTGATGGTGCGCGATGTCGCGCTGGCGTGCGGGTTTGCGTCGATGTCGAGCTTTGCGAGGGCGTTTCGCGAGGAGCATGGACACGCGCCGAAGGCGATGCGGCGGCATTAGTTGGAATGGTGCGGCTCTACGTTTCCTTCGTCGTTGGTGCGGCATTCGGCACGACATCTGCGGGAATCCGCACACACTTTGCGTGACGCATAGCTCATGTTCTCCGCATCAGGAGACCCCGCATGAGCATCGTCGTTTTCGACCCCGACAGCACCGAGGATGTGGACTTCAAGGACCGCATGCGCCATCCGGCCGCGGCCGATCCGGCCGGCGGCATGTGGCTCTCCGACACCGAGCCGTCCTTCATCGATGCCGACGCGCTACGCAAGGGACGGCTCGCCAAGCTGCGCGGCTGGATGCGCGAGGCGGGCTATGGCGGCATCGTGCTGTTCGACCCTTACAACCAGCGCTATGCCACCGGCTCGCGCAACATGTTCGGCTATTTCCTGCGCAACTCGACGCGGTACTTCTTCATCCCGACCGAAGGGCCGATCGTGCTGTTCGAATATCCGCAGAGCTACCACGTCTCCATGGTGCTCGACACGATCGACGAGGCGCGGCCTTCCAAGCTGGTCTGGTCGTCGGTCTCGGGTCGCGATGACGAGACCGCCGGACCGTTCGCCGACGAGATCACCGAGCTGTTGAAGAAGCATGGCGGCGAATCGATGAAGCTCGGCCTCGACCGCTGCAGCCATCTCCAGGCGCTGGCCCTGGAAAGGCGCGGCTGCGAGGTCAAGGACTGCCAGGGCGAGATCCTGGCGGTGCGCGCGGTGAAGACGCCAGAGGAAGTGAAGTGCCTGCTGGCCTCGATGGCCGGCGCCGAGGCCGCGGTGGCGGCAGTGCGCGAGGCGATCAAGCCCGGCGTTTCGGAGAACGAGCTGTTCGCCATCATGTATGGCGAGGTGATCCGGCAAGGCGGCGAGTTCATCGAGACCCGGTTGCTCACCTCGGGACAGCGCACCAATCCATGGTTCAACGAGGCGAGCGGCCGCAAGATCAGGCCGGGCGAGTTGTTGGCGCTCGATACCGACACGATCGGCTGCTACGGCTATTATTCCGACTTCTCGCGCACCTTCCGCTGCGGCCCGGGCAAGCCGACGCCCTATCAGAAATCGCTCTACCGCATGGCGCACGACCAGGTGCAGCACAATATCGCAATCGTGAAGCCCGGCATGGCGTTCCGCGAGATTGCCGAGAAGGCGTGGAAAATCCCCGATCGCTTCGTCGACCAGCGCTACACCTCGGTCATGCACGGCGTCGGCATGCATGGCGAAACGCCTTTCATCGCGCACTCGATGGACTACGAGACCTATGGCCGCGACGGCATCATCGTGCCTGGCATGGTGGTGAGCGTGGAAAGCTATATCGGCGAGAAAGGCGGCCGCGAAGGCGTCAAGCTCGAGGACGAGATCCTGATCACCGAGACCGGCACCGAACTGCTCTCGCGCTTTCCTTATGAGGATGAGTTTCTGGAGCCGCAGCTTTGATGCAGGCAAGCACGATGAGCGCCGGTCCGGCATCGCAAGCCTTGGCGATTGGCCGCAACACCTGTGCCGTCGTCATTCCAGGGCGAAGCAAGGAGCGAAACGACGTGGCGCAGACCCTGGAAGCCATGCCGTTCCGTCTCCGCTTCGCCGCGGTGCGGAATTCTGTTAGGCAGCAATTGACGATCAAGGTAACGGCATGGATTCCAGGGTCTTCGCGACGCCGCTGCGCGGCTGCTTCGCCCTGGAATGATGAAGTTTGAGCATACGCATGAAAACGCCCATTTCCATTCGACGCGGCACGGTGGCCGCGGTGTTCATCGATCTCCAGGAGGAGCATCGCAAGGACAGACGCTATCTGGTCGAGGGGTTTGCCGATATCCTCGCCAATGTGCAGCGCCTGCAAGAGGCGGCGCGGCGCAATTTCGTGCCGCTCCACCACTGGGCCTATATCGTGGATCTTGCCGAGGCGCGGCCTTTCCACCCGGTGGACGAAAGCGGCAAGTCGGCCTTCTCCGACAAGGACGATCCGCTGACGGCGATCTGCCATGAGGTGGCGCCGCAAAACGGCGAAGCCACTCTGGTCAAGCAGGAAGCCAGCGCCTTTGGCAAGAACGATTTCGGGGACAAGCTCAAGGCAGCCGGCATCGAATGGCTGGTGATCGCCGGCGTCTGGACCGAGGCCTGCATCGACGCCACGGTGAAGGACGCGGTGGCGCGAGGCTTTCGCGTGCTGCTGGTCAAGGACGCCTGCGGCAGCGCAAGTGCGGCCATGCATCAGACCGGCGTCCTCAACCTCGCCAACCGGCTCTATGGCGGCGCCGTCGCCAACACGCTCGACGCCTGCCGGCTGATGGCAGGCGACACGGTCAATGTCTGGCAGGTCGAGGGTTCGGTGCCGCTGCGCTTCACCTTCGAGAACGCGGCGCGGCTCTACGCCGAGCTCTGACGACAGTGGCCAGCAACCCAAGCAATTCGGCGAGGCGCGGCAAATATGCCGATCGGCTCGACCCTGAGCTGTGGGACTATATCGACAAGGTCGACAGCTGGTACCCGCCGGAGATCGTGGCCGCGCCGATCGCCGAGCAGCGCGCCGTGTACGACAAAATGTGCGTGGCTTTCCATCAAGGACATCCCGAAGGCGTGACGACCAGCGACGGTCTTGTCGCCACGGCGGCGCATGCCATCCCAGTCCGGCGCTACCGCATGGCGGGCAAGGCGGCAGCGGCGATCGTCGTCTATTATCATGGCGGCGGCTTCGTGCTCGGCGATCTCGCCAGCCATGACGACATCTGTGCCGAAATCTGCGCCGGCACCGGTTTCGAGGTGGTCTCGGCCGACTATCGGCTGGCGCCGGAGCATCTTCATCCAGCTTCCTTCGACGATGCTCTTGCTGTGTTCGAATGGGTCGCCGCGACCAGCACGCTGCCGATCTTGCTTTGTGGCGAGAGCGCCGGCGGCAACCTCGCCGCCGCGGTGGCGCAAGCGACGCGACATCATGCGCGGCATGCCATCGGCCAGATGTTGATCTATCCCGGCCTGGGCGGCGACGGGAGCGGGCGTTCCTATGTCGAGCACGCCGAGGCGCCGCTGCTGACGCTCGCCGACATCGAGTTCTACCGCCGCGTCCGCTCGGCGCCTGGGCAATCGCCTGAGGACCCGACCCTTTCTCCACTCATGGTTCGTGATTTCTCCGGTCTGCCGGCGACGGTGATCGTCACCGCCGAATGCGATCCGCTGTCGTCGGACGGCGAGGCCTATCGCGACCGCATCCTCGCCGCCGGTGGGCAGGCGATGTGGCGCGAGGAGCCGCGGCTGGTGCACAGCTTTCTGCGGGCGCGCCCGACGGTGCCGCGCGCGGCGGCGGCGTTTCGAAGGATTATCAGCGACATTGCAAGGCTGGGTGCCGGTGGCGGAGCGCTAATCTCCCCACTCGTGGGGGAGATGGCCGGCAGGCCAGAGGGGGGCGCGAAGGATCGCGACCCTTCGGTTTCCTAACGTCCGACATCTGCCTGAGAAGACATCTCCAATCCGCTGAGACGTATGGCGGGACAGCGCCCCCCTCTGTCCTACCGGACATCTCCCCCACAAGGGGGGAGATCAGCTGTCCCCTGCGGAACAGCGCACAAGAACTGCGGAAAACCAAACATTTCCCTACGGAAAGCGGACCTATCATCCTTCGCAGGCAATGGCGCTCCGGCGGTCGCATCCGCCCCCGCGCATGGCGTCCCCGGGGCGCTCAACAACAGAGGGAACGACGATGAAGTTCATGCTGACCGACAGAAAACTGCACCCGCGCGCCAGGCCGATCGCCGACGATTTCGGGAAGGGCGCGATCAGCCGGCGCGAATACCTGGCGCTGATGGCCGGCTTTGGCGTCAGCGCCGCCGGCGCGATGGCGCTGGGCGGGATCGCTCCCTCGCCTGCCCGCGCCGCCGAGCCGAAAAAGGGCGGCGTGCTGCGTGTGGCGATGAACGTCAAAGGTTTTAAAGACCCGCGCACCTTCGACGGCGTCGAGATGTCGAATGTCGCGCGTCAGTGCAACGAATATCTGGTGCGCTGGAACACCGACTTTTCTTTCGAGCCCTGGCTGCTGGAAAGCTGGGAAACCAGCGATGACGCCAAGACGATCACGCTTCACGTGCGCAAGGGCATCACCTGGTCGAACGGCGACACTTTCAACGCCGACGATGTGATCCACAACCTCAACCGCTGGTGCGACGCCTCGGTCGCCGGCAATTCGGTTGCCGCGCGCATGGGCGCGCTGGTCAACGCCGACACCAAGAAGCCGGTCGACGGCGGCATCCAGAAGATCGACGACCATACCGTCAAGATCAACCTGCCGAAGCCCGACATCTCGCTGATCGCCGGCATGGCCGATTATCCGGCGCTGATCATGCACCGCTCCTATGAGGGCGATGCCGACCCGAAGAAGGCTTTGGCCATCACCACCGGCCCATGCGAACTGGTGAGCTGGGACGCCGAGACGGGCGCGGAGGTGAAGCGCAAGGACAAACCCTGGTGGAAGGGCGAATTCTATCTCGACGGCATCAAATGGGTCGACTACGGCTCGGACCCCAACGCCATGCTGTCGGCCTTCGAATCCGGCGAGATCGACACCGATCACGAGACCGCTTCGGACGCCGTGTCGCAGACCGACCAGATGGGCCTGCAGAACTCCGAGATCGCCACCGGCTCGACCATCGTCGCGCGCTTCAATGTCTCCAACGCGCCCTATGACGACGTCAAGGTGCGCCGCGCCGCCCAGCTTGCCGTCGACAATGCGGCCGTGCTGAAGCTCGGCATCGACGGTCGCGGAAAACCCGCCGACAACCACCATGTCGGCCCCATGCATCCGGAATTCGCCGATATCGGCCCTGCGGTGCGCGATGTCGATCAGGCCAAGAAGCTGATTTCCGAAGCCGGCAAGGCCGACCACGAATATGAGCTGATCTCGGTCGACATCGAATGGCAAAAGAGTACCGCCGATGCGATCGCGGCGCAAATCCGCGAGGCGGGCCTCAAGGTCAAGCGCACGGTATTGCCGGCCGCGACTTTCTGGAACGACTGGAGCAAATTCCCCTATTCCTGCACCGAATGGCTCGGCCGGCCGCTCGGCGTCCAGGTGCTGGCTTTAGCCTACAAGTCCGGCGCGGCCTGGAATGAAAGCGCCTATGCGAACAAGGAGTTCGACGAACTGCTCGACAGGGCGCTTGCGACGCCCGACGCGGCGGCGCGCAAGGAGATCATGGCCAAGATCGAGACCAATCTGCGCGATTCCGGCATCATCATCCAGCCCTATTGGCGCTCGGTCTACCGCACTTACCGCAAGGGCGTGCAGGGTTGCGAACAGCACCAGGCGCTCGAGCAGCATTTCGAAAAAGTCTGGCTGGAGTCCTGATCCTCCCAGGACCGAGCGGCCGGCGCGGCGTTCAAGGCCGCGCCGGCCGTTTGCTGTTTGCCAAGCCAACGCATTTCGGCACAGAGTGCGCCGACCGGCTGTCCGCCGGGGGAATGCGAGAAGCAGCAAGGCATGGACCACTTCGATCTCGGCACCTATCGCCGCCCCATCTCTACATCCTCGGCGGAAACGCAACGCTGGTTCGATATCGGGCTGAACTGGTGCTACGGCTTCAACCATGAGGAAGGCATCAAATGCTTCGAGAGGGCGCTGGAGACCGATCCCGGCTGCGCCTTCGTGCATTGGGGCATCGCCTATGCCGCCGGGCCTTTCTACAATTTGACCTGGAAGGAACATGGCAAGGCCGAGGCCGACCATGTCGCCAGGCGCTGCTTCGAGCATGCGCGGCTTGCACAAGCCAGCGCGGCCCAAGCAAGCCCCGTCGAGCAGCGGCTGATCGAGGCGCTGGCCGCCCGCTTCCAGCAGCCGCATGGCGTGAGCGCGGCCGAGTTCGAAAAATGGGACGACGCCTTTGCTACTGCCATGCGAAAGGTCTATCGCGACTTTCCAGACGATCATGACGTGATGGCGCTGACGGTCGAGGCGCTGATGATGCGCACGGTGCGGCGCCTGTGGAACCTCAAGACCGGCGCGCCGGCACCGAATTCCGACGTGCTCGAAGCGCTGGAGATCTGCGAACGTTCGATCCGGCTCTCGGACGAGGCAGGTGCCGCGCCGCATCCGGCGGCGCTGCATCTTCACATCCATCTGCTCGAAATGTCGACGCAGCCAGAGCGTGGCACGCGCTCGGCGGAGCGGCTGGGCACGATGTGCCCCGATGCCGGCCACATGAACCATATGCCTGGGCACATTTACGTGCTCTGCGGCGAGTATGAGAAGGCGAAGATCGCCAGCGAGAAGGCGGTGCGCGCCAACGATCTCTACCTCGCTTATGCCGGCGAGCCGACCTATTACCTGCTCGGCTGCTGCCACGACCTGCATCTGATGATGTTCACCTGCATGTTCCTTGGCCAGTACCGCCCTGCCCTGTGGGCGGCCGACAAGGTGCGCAGCCTGGTGACACGCGACGTCGTCAGCATTGCCGGGCGGCCGAAACTGACGCAGACGGTCGAGGGCTACCACGCGATGAAATCGCATGTGCAGGTGCGCTTCGGGCGCTGGCGCGAGATCATCGACGAGCCGATGTACGGCGAGCCAGATCTCTATGTGGTGACCACCGCGCTGCAGCATTACGCCAAGGGCGTGGCGCTTGCGACGCTGCGCGAATTCGCGGCGGCCGAGCGCGAGCGCGAACTATTTAGCCGGCAAATCGACAGCATTGCACCGGAGCGCCGCTTCCTCAGCAACCCGACAAAAGCCTCGCTCGCCGTGGGCGCGGCGTTGCTCGATGGGGAACTCGCCTATCACCAGGGGCGGCATGATGAAGCCTACGAGCATCTGCGCCGCGCGGTCGAGTTCGACGACAATCTCTCCTACACCGAACCATGGGCCTGGATGCACCCGCCGCGCCACGCGCTGGCCGCTCTGCTGCTCGACCAGGGTCACGCCGCGGAGGCCGAGCAGGTCTATCGCGACGATCTGGGCCTGAGCGGCGCCGTGCAGCGCTGCGCCCAGCACCCGGACAATGTCTGGGCGCTGCACGGGCTGGTCGAATGCCTGAAGCGACGCGGCGAGAAAGAGGAATTGCCGGGGCTAAAGGCGAAGCTTGCTGCGGCGCTGGCCAAGGCGGACGTAGCGATCACCTCGTCATGCCTGTGCCGGACGAGAGGGGAGCCCGCCGGCCTACCGCAGCACGACTGCTGCCATTGAGTGGAGTCCTGGCAACCGCTTAATTTATGAAAATATCTGGGACACGTCTTCGAGCGCGCCCCCTTCCTTGACTCTCAGAATTTCGATGTAGCTTGCAGCCATTATTACAGCCGTCAATAGGGAGTCGGCGGCGGTCGTCAGCGTGTCGAACGAAACGAGAAAGGCGACGCCGAGGGGGCGCACCCAATATCTTGATATCTCGATCATCAGAAACGACATGCCGAACATGATGAGCCAAAGCACGGCCAGCAACCATCGACTTCCCTTGGTGAGGTCGCGACTGCGGCGAAGGCTTTTTAGTATATTTGGTTTCAGTATGCCTGGCCTCTCGCGCTCAAGCGCAGGAACGGCAACGAACCAGCGCACCCACAACACAATGCCGGGAATGGAAACGACAGCCGCGCCGGCGATCATGATCCCATCAGTCAGCGGCAAGGGAGTGTGTTTCGGAAACCGGACATAATCGCCTATAGCATGCCAATAAGTTGCTGCGCTGAAATTCAAAACCGCATTGGCAATCAGCCAGACGAGAGCGGCGGAAAGCGCCCGTCTTCCTGCTGCCCCCATGCAATCTTGCAGTGTCGCTTCACGGCCCCGCGAATCTTCCATCACCACAAAGGCGACCGCAAGCTGAAGCATGCCGGCAAGACCTATGCGGCTGACGGCGCGGACGACCTCAAGAGTCCGCGCTTGGTTTGAAGCTGCCGGAATACCATGTTCGGCCAAGCCCCACGACCAGAGCGAAAAAACGGCCGTCGGAAAAATGCTGAGAATCAACACCAGGAAACTGCAAAGAGGCAGATTGCGGCCGATAACCGCGAAGCTCTCACTTAAAATCCGGCCGATCCGAAGTGTTTCAGGGCGAGCCAGCGTCCCCGAAACCACTCTTGTCCCGTCCGATAGGCTGAGCTGCGTTAACAAGTCGGCGATCCCTGTTTGCTGCGCGGAGCGCAGACTTACGAGAATATCTCCGCCAGTTCGTCGATGCTTGCACCTTCCTTCGCCTGGCGCAGTTCGACGTAGCTCACCGCCGTGGCGATCGACAGCACCATCGACACCACGGTCTGCACCAGCGCGGCTCCGATCTCGGCTATGATGCCGCCGAACAGCACAAGAACGAGCAATATTCCCCACTGGATGATCATCGCGATGATGATGAGAATGAGGAACAGGCCGAACAGCGCCCAGCGGCTGCCCTTGGTCAGAACCCGGCTGCGCGACATCGAGCCGAACACGCCCCGCCGCTCCTGGATGAGAACCGGCACCGACATCGACCAGCCGAGCCAGAGGATGATGCCCGGCACGATCAACAGCATCAGGCCGATACCCGCGCCGAGACCGACGAGAAGGCCGATGCCAAGCGTCGGCAGCAGAAAGCGGATCGCAATCTGGATGCAGTCGCCGAAGGACGGGCGCTTGCCGTTGAGGTCCTCGATGGTCGCCCGCACCAGCGCCGACTGCAGCAGCAGCGCGCACACAAAGGAGATCAGCCCGGCGATGATGGTGATGTAGGAATTGCGAAACATGGCGCCCGGGTCGGCCATGGTGGCGGGGTCGCGCTGCATCATTGCGTCGATCTGCGGCTGGGTCCACAGCCTGACGAGCAATGCCGGCAGGCCCGCAAACAAAGCCGCCAAGCCCACGCAAAGTCCGATGTTTCGGCCAATCACGCCGAAGGTGTTGCTGAATACCCTGCCGATCTCGAATCTGCCGGGTTGTCCCAATGTCGCAGTAGTCATGATAATTTCCCCCGAGTCACCACCGTATCCGACCGATGACTTCAAAGTAAATTTGCCAAGGTTGAAGGGCTAAGTCCAGTGCGCTTGCAATTGTCATGGCGTATTGCCAGTGTCGGCCCCGAACCGCAGGTTGCAGGGGGAATGAGCGGGTGACAGCCGCAGCGACGGATGAGGCCGGACGGCTGGCGCAGTTGCACAAGCAACTGCTGGCCGACGATTCGATCCAGTTCGGGCTGCCGACCTATGTGCGGCCCGAGCCTCCCGAATGGCTGAAGCCTGTGCTGGAGGGCCTAACTAAGCTCGGCCCTTACATGATCTATCTGTTCTGGGGCGCGGTAATCATCGGCGTCGCGATCATTGCTTTCCTGCTTTTTCTCGAGGCCAAAGGCGTTGCCTGGCGCCTGCCATGGCGGCGGAAACGCGAAGAAACCGAAGCGAGGGAAGAATGGCGCCCTGACGCGGGGGCCGCCCAGATTCTGCTCTCCGAGGCCGATGCGCTCGCAGCGCGCGGCGAGTTTGACGAGGCGGTGCATCTTCTGTTGCGCCGCAGCGTCGCCGACATAGCCACCCGGCTGCCCAACTTCCTGCGCCCGTCGCTCACCGCGCGCGATATCGCCGCCGCGGGCTCTATCCCCACCCGGCCCCGCGCCGCGTTCAGCGAGATCGCCCGCATCGTCGAGGCGGCCTTGTTTGCCCGCCGTCCCGTCGGCGCCGAGGGCTGGCGGCAGGCGCGCGGCGCCTATGAGCGTTTCGCCTTCCGGGATGCCTGGGCATGAGCGCGCAGCCCGCCGAGACGACCGAGGCGCCGTTCAGCCGCAGAACCCTGTTCTGGGGCATCTTCGCCAGCCTGCTGGCGGCGGCCGGGTTTTTCCTTTTGTCCACTTATGCGCCCGATTTCCGCCAGCCCGAGGGCGGCGCCACGCCGTTTTCGAAGGGTGGCACCGGCTATGCAGGGCTTGTCGAATGGCTGAAGCTCGCCAACGGACAGGCGCCGCCGATGGAGCGCGGCGAGAAGGACCTGGGGTCGCCGCTGGCCTCGACTTTCCTGCTCATCGTCACCATCGCGCCGGGCAGCGACCCGGCCGCGCTCGACCGCATCATCAAGCTGCGCTCCGGCAAGGACACGCTTTTCGTCCTGCCGAAATGGCAGACCTTTCCCTTGTTCAGCCATGACGGCTGGGAGACCAAGGTCGAGCGGCTGCCCAATACTGTTGTCAACGACTGGCTCGGCCGCATCGCCAAAGCCAAGCTCGGCGAGGCGAAGAACACGCTCTCGCAGATCAATATCGCCGGCCGAACGGTGCCCGCGCCGGAGGAACTGCAATGGGTGGCGGACGACCATCCGCTGATCGCGGCGGGCGACGGCAGGGCTATCCTGACCGAGCTCGACAACGAACCCTTCTACATCCTCACCGATCCCGATTTCCTCAACAATGCCGCGCTGAAGGACGAGCAGAAGGCGGCCGCCGCGCTCGACATCATCGCCATGCTGGAGCCCGCCAAGGGAGCCGTCATGTTCGACCTGACGCTGCACGGCATCGGCGGTAACTACGATCTCGCCAAGCTCTTGGTCGAACCGCCTTTCCTGGCGCTGACGCTGTCGGTGCTTGTAGCGGCCGCGCTCGCCTTCCTGCACGGGCTCGGCCGCTTCGGCCCACCGCGCGCGGAGGGACGCGCCATCGCCTTCGGCAAGCGGGCGCTGGTCGACACCACGGCGACGCTTTTGAAGCGCGCCGGGCGGCTGCAGGAGCTTGGCGACCGTTACGCAGCGCTGGTGCGGCAGCGCGCCGGCGCCTTGCTCGGCGCGCCGCACGGGCTGCAGGGCGAAGCGCTCGACCACTGGCTCGATTCCCGCGACAAGGGCGAGACGCATGGCTTCAGCCGGCGCTTCAAGGCCGCGAATGAATCCAACAATTTGGCCGCAATGCATGAAGCAGCCGAACAGCTGCATGACTGGACGGCAAGGAGGCTCGGTGAACGTCGATGAAGTGAAAGCCCTGGCGGGCGCGATCAGGGAAGAAGTCGCGAAAGCGATCACCGGACAGCGCGATACCGTCGACCTGATGCTGACGGCTTTGTTTGCCGGCGGGCATATCCTGCTCGAAGGCCCGCCGGGCACCGCCAAAACCATGACGGCGCGCTGCTTCGCGCAGGCGCTCGGCGTCGCCTATGGCCGTATCCAGTTCACGCCCGACCTGATGCCCGGCGATATCGTCGGCTCCAACATCTACAATTTCCAGACCGGGCAGTTCACGCTGACGCGCGGCCCGATCTTCTGCGATCTTCTGCTTGCCGACGAAATCAACCGCACGCCGCCGAAGACGCAAGCGGCGCTGCTCGAAGCCATGCAGGAGCACGCCGTCACCTTCGACGGCACCACGCATTCGCTCGGCGGTAATTTCATGGTGGTGGCGACGCAGAATCCGATCGAGCATCAGGGCGTCTATCCGCTGCCCGAAGCGCAGCTCGACCGCTTCCTGTTCAAGCACAGGGTGAGCTATCCGGATCTCACGGAAGAGCGCGCCATCATTGTTCATCACGGCGGCGGCTCGGCCTCGCACGATATCGAGCAATACGGCATCAAGGCGCGGACCGACCGCAAGACGCTGGAAGCTGCGCTTGCCACGATCGGCGACGTCACGCTGGTCGACGATGTCGTCGGCTATATCGCGGCGCTTGTGCGCGGCACGCGCGAAAGCCCCGATCTCGAGGTCGGCGCCAGCCCGCGCGCGGGCGCCATGCTGGCGAGAGCCGCGCGCGCCAGGGCGGCGCTCGACGGCCGCAACTATGTCATCCCGGACGACGTCAAGGCGCTGGCCGTGCCGGCGCTGCGCCACCGTGTGGTTCTCTCGCCGGCGGCGCAGATCGACGGGCGGCTGGTCGAGCAGATCGTCTCCGACCTCGTCGACCATACGGAAGCGCCGCGTTGATCTATCCGAGCGGGCGAGCGGTCTGGGCAGCGGCGGCGGGGGCGATCCCCGCCTTCCTGATCGCGCTCGCTTTGCCACATGTCTGGTATCTCGGCCTGTTGTGGATCTGCGTGCTGCTCGCCTTCCTGGCGGTGGACGCGGCCGCGGGCAGAGGCCGCGCCTCGCTCAACGCAACGCTGACGGCGCCGCCGCAGGTGGGTATCGGCGGGCGCTTCATCTTGCACATCGCGGCCGGTGCCGGGGCAAGACTGCGCCGCCTGCAGGCGCGTGTCGGGCACGACCAACGGGTCCAGCCATTGGCCGGCACCGGTGGCGCGCTGCCGGCCAATGGCGGCACGCTCGATCTCGAATTCGAGGCCATCCGCCGCGGCATCGCCAGTTTCGACCGGCTGTGGCTGCGCTGGCAGGGCCCATTCGGGTTGATCTGGAACCAGGTCGTGCTGCCCGTCGACCGCAAGGTTGCGGTGCTGCCCGATGTCAGCAGCGCGCGCGACGAGGCGATAACGCTCTTGCAGCGCTCCGCTCTTGCCGATGGTCATGCGCAGAAGCGCGCCGGCCAGGGCCGCGAGTTCGAAGCGCTGAAGGATTACCAGCCCGGCATGGGCCGGCGCATGATCGACTGGAAGCGCAGCGCCCGCCATGGCAAGCTTTTGGCGCGCGAGTTCCGGATCGAGGAGAACAACAACATCGTTCTGGCCATCGACAGCGGCCGGCTGATGTGCGAGCCGGTCGATGGCGTGCCGAAGGTCGACCGGGCAGTGACGGCGGCGCTCCTGTCGGCCTTCATCGCGCTCAAGGGCGGCGATCTCGTGAGCCTGTTTTCCTTCGATGCCAGGCCGCGCGTCTCCAGCGGCGCGGTGCGCGGCTCGCCGAGCTTCACCATGATCCAGAAGCGCGCCGCCGAGATCGACTATTCGGCCGAGGAGACCAACTTCACCCTGGCGCTGACCACGCTTTCGGCCAAGCTGGACCGGCGCTCGCTGGTCATCGTCTTCACGGATTTCGTCGATCCGATCAGCGCCGAATTGATGCTGCGCACCGTCGGCCGGCTGACAGAGCGGCATCTGGTGCTGTTCATGCTGATGAAAGACGTGGAGCTGGAGACTCTGGCCGACATGGCGCCGGCGGCGCCGGAGGACGTCGCCCGCTCCGTCACCGCCGGCGACCTCCTGCGGCAGCGGCAGGTGGTGATCGGCCGCCTGCGCCTGCTCGGTGCGCATGTCATCGAGGCCGACCATCAGCGGCTCGGCCCGGCGCTGGTCGAGCGCTATATCCAGCTCAAGGAGGAGAACCTCTTATGACGCTGCCGGCCGGCACCGATGCCGTGCGCCAGTCGCTGGCAAGCTTCCGCCAGGAGCGCGAAGCCGACTGGAAAGCCTTCGAGGCGCTGCTGGCGCGCGTCGAGAAGCGTGCGCCGCGCGCGCTCTCGGAAGACGAATTGCTGTCGCTGCCGCTCCTCTACCGCTCGGCGCTGTCCTCGCTTTCGGTGGCGCGCGCGACCTCGCTCGACAGCGCGCTGATCGCCTATCTCGAGGCGCTCTGCCTGCGCGGCTATTTCTATCTCTACGGCGCGCGGCGATCTTTGAGGACCCGCATCGGCGACTTCTTCCTGCACGATTGGCCGGCTGCGATCCGCGATCTGTGGTGCGAGGTGTGGACATCGGTCGGGCTGACGGTGATCGGCGCCATTGCCGGCTATTGGCTGGTCGCTTCCGACAAGCGCTGGTACGACGCCATCATCGCGCCGAGCCTGGCCGGCGGGCGCAACCCGGATTCGTCGGCCGAAACGCTGCGCAGCGTGCTTTACGGCGGCGGCGACCATTTCCTGTCGGGCTTTGCCGCCTATCTCTTCACCCACAACACGCAGGTGTCGATCCTGGCCTTCGCACTTGGTTTTGCCTTCGCGGTGCCGAGCGTGCTGATCATCCTGATGAATGGCTGCATGCTCGGCGCCATTTTCCAGATCTATGCCGCCAAGGGCCTCGGCTTCGAGCTCGGCGGCTGGCTGTCGATCCACGGCACGACCGAACTGTTCGCCATCGCCATCGCGGGCGCGGCTGGCATGCGCATCGGCACCAGCATCGCCTTTCCCGGCGAACTGACCCGCATGGCGGCCGCCGCCCGGGCCGGTCGCGTGGCGGCGACCGCCATGATCGGCGTCACGGTGATGCTGCTTTTTGCCGGACTGCTCGAAGGCATCGGCCGCCAGACGATCACCAGCGACATTGTCCGCTATTCGATCGGCGGCGGCATGCTGGCCTTATGGCTCAGTTATTTCTACCTGTTCCGGATGGTGCGGCATGGCGAGCGCTAGGACAGCGAAGGTCAAGAACCCGGCAGCGCTGATCCGTCCGCTTGTGACGCCGGAAGGCGTCGATCTCAGGGTCAAGCTGGCCGACGCCGGCACGCGCGCTTCGGGCTTCCTGCTCGACGTGGTGATCATCCTCACCGCGGCCGTGGTCGTCTCTCTGGTGATAATCTTTGGCCTGGCGGGCCTCGGCTTCCAGGACGCGCAGCCACTTTTCATCGTCTGGATCATCTTCATCTTCTTCCTGCGCAACGTCTATTTCATCGCCTTCGAAGCGGGACGGCGGGCAGCCACACCGGGCAAGCGCATGGTTGGCGTAAGGGTCGCGTCGCGCAGCGGCGCCGGCCTCACGCTCGACCAGGTCATCGCGCGCAATCTGATCCGCGAGATCGAAGTGTTCCTGCCGCTGTCGATCCTCGCCGCGCGCGCCAGCGCCGATGTCGCCGACACGCTGACGACCATCTTCGGCCTGGTCTGGGCGCTGCTGTTCTCGCTGTTCCCGCTGTTCAACCGCGATCGGCTGAGGATCGGCGACCTGCTCGCCGGCACCTGGGTGGTCGAGGCGCCGAAAGTGGCGCTGCTCGAGGATCTTTCGCGGCGCAAGGATCCGATCGCGGCGCGCTTCCAGTTCAGCCCCGCGCAGCTCGACGCCTACGGCATCGCCGAGTTGCAGAAGCTGGAGGAAGTGCTGCGCCGCGACGACTATTCGGCGCTCAAAGCGGTCGCGGAGACCATCGGCCGCAAGATCGGCGCCAGAGTCGAGCCGATCGATTCAAAGGCTTTTCTCACCGCCTATTACGGCGAACTGCGCGCGCATCTGGAACGCAAGCTGCTGCTCGGGAACCGCAAGGCGGATAAGTACGCTCGGTAGTGAAGCGTCCCTCGCCTACCCCACCCACTTCTCGTAGTCCGACACCAAGAGATGCAGCGGCGCGACGTCCTCGTCGATGTTGGAGAAGCGGCCGATTGGCTCGCGGAAGACGTTGTCGGTGAGGTCGTCATTGACGGTCGAGACCTCGCCGATCAGCACGTCCTTGCCCTCGGCCCAGAAGGCGTGCCAGACGCCGGGCAGGAGCGTCACGCTCTGGCCGGGATCAAGCTTCAGCAGGCCGCCGGCCGGCATCCGGTGGATGGTGCCGTCGACCGGCACAGACACCTCCGCCTTCGGGTCGATGCCGCCGTCGCGATCGTGCATGAAGAGTTCCAGCACCAGCTTGCCGCCGCCGCGGTTGATGATGTCCTCGGCCTTGATGTTGTGTCGATGCATCGGCGACAGCTGGTCCTTGCGCGAGATCATGATCTTTTCGGCATAGAGCATGCCCATGCCGAGCTTCATGTCCTCGTAGCGGCCGTTGCGTACGGTGAACAGGAACAGGCCTAGCTCGTCGAACTTCTCCTGGCCGTAATCGGTGATGTCCCAGCCGAGGCGCGAGGTGAAGATGGCCGAGGAGTCCGCTTTATGCGTCTTCATCTCTTCCGGCGACCAATAGGCGAAGGGTGGCATGATATAGCCGAAGGAGCGGATGAAGGCGTCGGCTTCGCGGATGATGTCGTTGATCTTGGAGCGCTTCATGGTCGTGTTTCCTCCCGGCCGTTGCCTGCTGAAATCTGCCCATCCGAATAGCCCAATGCCCGCCCGCTGTCGACGCAAACTGACGGGTTGGCCCCGTGACATGGGCGGCTTTCGGGGCCATAAACCCAACTGATTTGTTTTAACGCAATGTCTTATCCCGCAGCGGTTGCCGCTCGGAAGACATGCTTTGGACGGTGATCCCATGCCAAGCATAGACGACCTCGACACCCCGGCGATCCTCATCGATGCGGCCCGCGCCGAAGCCAACATCAAAAAGGCGCAGGCGCATGCCGACGCGCATGGATTGAAGCTCAGGCCGCATATCAAGACGCACAAGCTGCCTTACTGGGCAAAGAAGCAGGTGGCGGCGGGCGCCATCGGCATCACCTGCCAGAAGATCGGCGAGGCGGAGGTGATGGCCGATGCCGGGCTGACCGACATTTTCCTGCCCTACAACATCCTCGGCCGCGCCAAGCTGGAGCGGCTGAAGGCGCTGCATGGCCGTGTCACACTGTCGGTGACGGCGGACAGCCACGATACGCTGGAAGGGCTTGCCGCGACCTTTATCGATGCCGGTCATCCGCTGTCCGTGCTGGTCGAGTGCGATACCGGCATGGGCCGTTGCGGCGTGCAGAGCGCCAACGACGCGCTTGCGTTGGCAAAGGTGATCGACAAGGCCAAGGGCCTAAGCTTCGGCGGGCTGATGACCTATCCGGCCGCGGGGCGCGCCGGCGAGGCGGAAGCCTGGCTGAAGACCGCGCGCGACGCGCTTGCCGCGGCGGGACTCGAATGCGAACGCATCTCCAGCGGCGGCACGCCTGACATGTGGCGCTCCGGCGAAGACAGCGTCGTCACCGAATACCGGCCCGGCACCTATATCTATCTCGACCGCTACCAGGTCGCCAAAGGCGTCGGCACGCTGGACGACTGCGCGCTGACGGTGCTTGCCACGGTGGTCAGCCATCCGACTGCGACCCGCGCCATCCTCGACAGCGGCAGCAAGGCGCTGTCTTCAGATACGCTCGGGCTGCCCGAGTTCGGCGAGCTGCTCGGGGTGCCGGGCGCGCGGGTCACCGGATTGAGCGAAGAGCATGGCACCGTGACACTCTCGGACGGCGCGGGCCTTGGCATCGGCCAGCGCGTGCGCGTCGTGCCCGATCATTGCTGCGTGGTGACGAATTTGTTCGACCAGGTGCATCTGATCGACGGCGACAAGGTGCTGGAAACGCTGCCGGTGGCGGCAAGGGGACGGATGGGGTAGCTCCCCTTCTCCCCTTGTGGGAGAAGGTTAAGCCCGCTCCGCCTGTCGCGCTGCGACCCTGCGCATCGCGGTCACGCGGCGGCGGAAAATCTCGGTGCGCATCACCATCAGGTGCAGCGCGAAGAAAAGCACGGTGAAGCCGAGCGCCATCACGGCGAGCGGCCACAGCATCGAGGGATCGATGGTCGGACCGCCGAGGCGGAAGACCGAGGCAGGCTGGTGCAGCGTGTTCCACCAGTCGACCGAGAATTTGATGATCGGGATGTTGATGAAGCCGACCAGGGTGATGATGGCGGCGGCCCAGGCGGCGCGGCCTGCATCATCCAGCGCGCGGGTCAGCGCGATGATGCCGAGATACATCAGGAAAAGCACGAAGACCGAGGTCAGCCGCGCATCCCACACCCACCAGGTGCCCCACATCGGCTTGCCCCAGATGGAGCCGGTGATCAGGGCCAGTGCCGTAAAGGTGGCGCCGATCGGGGCCGCCGATTTCAGCGCCACATCGGCCAGCGGATGACGCCAGACAAGGGTGCCCAGCGCCGCGATCGCCATGATCGTGTAGCACATCATGGCCAGCCAGGCGAAAGGCACGTGGATGTACATGATGCGCACGGTGATGCCCTGCTGGAAATCCTCCGGCGCGGTGAAGCTCATATAGAGGCCGATGGCGAGCAGGATCGCCGCGACCGCCGCCAGCCACGGAATGATCTTGTCCGCCAGCCCGACGAAGCGCGTCGGGTTGGCGAGATCGGTCCAGGCGGCTAGCCGTGAGGTGGTGTCGCTCATGCCGACCTAAATAGACCGGCATGAGGTTTGGGGCAATTGGACGGATGTCGCAGGCGGGAGCGCGCCCTTGCCTTCTCCCCTTGCGGGAGAAGGGGGAGCTCTAGGATTACGCCGCTTCCGTAACCGGACGGCTGAGGCGGCGGACCTCTTCGTCGTTGAGCAGGCCGCCGGCGCGCAGCAGGGAGGCGAAGCGGCCGTTGCGCAGCGACAGTTCGGTGAAGCCACCGGACTCGACCACCTTGCCCTTGTCCATGAAGACGACGAGGTCGGCGTCGCGCACCGTGGTCAGGCGGTGAGCGATGATGAAGGTCGTGCGGTTGCGGCGAAGCTCGTCGATCGCTTCCTTGACGCGGTCCTCGGTTTCCACGTCCAGCGCGCTGGTCGCCTCGTCGAGCACCAGGATCGGCGCGTCCTTCAGCACGGCGCGGGCAATGGCGATACGCTGGCGCTCGCCGCCGGAAAGCTGGCCGCCGCGCTCGCCGACGACGGTGTCGTAGCCGCAGCTCTTGGAGAGGATGAAGTCCTGCGCGGCGGCGGCATTGGCGGCAGCGTGCACCTCGTCATTGCTCGCATCGGCGCGGCCGACGCGGATGTTGTCCTCGATCGAGCGGTTGAGCAGGCCGGCGTCCTGGAAGACGGTGGCGATCGAATGGCGCAGCGACTTGCGGGTCACCGTGCGGGTGTCTACGCCGTCGATCAGGATGCGGCCGCTGGACGGCGTGAAGACGCGCTGCAACAGATTGATGAGCGTCGTCTTGCCGGCGCCGGTGGGACCGACGATGGCGACCGTCTGGCCGGCCTGGACCTCGAACGAGACGTCCTCGATGCCGTGACCGGAATTGGCGAACTCGAAGCTGACGTCCTCGAAGCGCACATGGCCGGTGACGTTGGCGAGCTCGCGCAGGCCATCGGGCTCGACGGTTTCGGCGGCCGAGTCCTCGAGGCGATAGAAGTCCTCGAGCTTGGCGCGCGCCTCGGAAATCTGGGTGGTGAAGGCCGACATCTGGTCGAGACGGGCGATCAGCATTCCGGCAAAGCCAGTGAAGGCGACGACGTCGCCGACGCGGAGCTGGCCCCGGGTAACGAGATAGGCGCCGATCGACAGCACGATCATCATCGAGATGGTCGACGACAGGCGGTTCAGCGCGTTGGCGATCGCCCACCAGTCGAGCACAGGGTTCTGCGCGTCGAGCAGGTCCTTGACGTAACGCTTCAACGTCGCGGTCTCATGACCGATGCGGTTGTAGCTCTGCAGCACGGCGACATTGCTGACGCTGTCGGAGACATGGGCAAAGACGGTGTGGTAGTGGCGCTCGACGGCGGTCTGCCCCGACTTGGTGCGACGCATGACGATGCGGCCGATGCCAACGTAGAGCACGCCGAGGCCGAGCAACACGATGGACATGCGGATATCCATGGCGAGCGCGGTGGGCACCAGCAGCACCAGCGCGATGGCGGTCGAGAGATGCACGCGCATGAATTCGAGCCACAGGCTGAACAGGGTCTCGACGGCGCGCAGCAGCGTGTGCAGCGAATTGGACGTGCCGCGCTGGTGATGCCAGGCGAGCGGCATGGTGATCACGCGCTCGAAGGACTGGCACAGCACTTCGGAGCGGCGGGCATGGGCGAAGCGATCGGCGCCGCGCGCCACCAGCACGAAAGCGACGACGTTGAAGATGCCGAGAGCGGCCCAGACGGCGAGCGTCGAAAACACCGGGCCTTTTTCCGAGATGGCACCAATCACCCGGCCGAGCAGGATCGGCTCGAGGATTGCAATCGCCGCGAGCGCGACATTGGCGCAGCAAATCAGCGCGACGCGCTTCTTGTCGGCCGCCAAATAACCCAGCGCTCTAAAGTAGATCTGCAGAAGTGACACTTCAGCTACTCCGCCAAACTCTTGTCCGTGCTCAATGCCCGTATTGTGCACCGCACCATTTTTTGACACGTATCGGTAAATGTGTCGCGAAACAATGCGTCGTCTATCCCTTCCGTTCCCATTTAGCGAACAAAAGATGACGACGGTACGAAATCTGACGTGATCGCCTAACGGTTTGAGATAAAAGGTGAAATGTCAGCCTTGCGGCAAAATAATGGCACTTGCCCCGCGCTGCCACATTTTTAATCACAAGCCTCTTGCTTAGCCTGCCGTAAAGTAAGGCACGCGCTCAGGCGCGGGAGCCTCGCCAAGTAAAAAACGGCGATCGGCCGCGCATCCCGATAGATGCGCGGCCGATAGGCCAAGCCTTTGATTTTACGCTGGTATCCTGACGACGACCTCGGCCTTGCCGCCGGCCTTCGGCTCAAAAGAGGCCGATTTTTTCTTCGAACCGTCGACTTCTAGCGAGATCGACTTGGTCTTTTTGTCGCGGATGACGCGAAGCTTGATTTCGCCGTCGAACATCTTGAGCGTCGCGGCGTAGCCGTCCCAGTGCGCGGGCAGCTTCGGCCTAAACGTGATCTCCTTGCCGCGCCGCTCGATGCCGAGGATGCCTTCCACCGCGGCGCGGTAAAGCCAGCCGGCTGACCCCGTATACCAGGTCCAGCCGCCACGGCCGCCCTTGCCTTCGCCGGCATAGATGTCGGCGGCCACGACATAGGGCTCGACGCGGTAGTGTTCGGCCGCTGCCTCGTCCGCAGCATGATTGACCGGGTTCAGCATCGAGAAGCAGCGGTAGGCCTCGTCGGTGCGCCCCATTTCGGCCAGCGCGATCACGAACCAGGTGGCGGCATGGGTGTACTGGCCGCCATTCTCGCGCACGCCCGGCGGGTAGCTCTTGATGTAGCCGGGGTCTTTCTCGCTTTTCGAGAAGGGCGGCGTGAACAGCTTGACGATCTTGAGATCATCGTCGACCAGCATCTCGGTCGCCTGTTCCATGGCCGTCGTCGAGCGCGCGGGATCGCCCTCGCCCGACAGCACGCTCCAGGACTGGGCGATGGAATCGATCTTGCACTCGTGCGAATTGTGCGAGCCGAGCGGCGTGCCGTCGTCGAAGCTGCCGCGCCGATACCACTGGCCGTCCCAGGCGGTGCTTTCCAGGGCCCGCTTCAGCGCGTCCGCGTGCTTCACCCACGCCTGCGCCCGCTTGGCGTCGCCCTGTCCCTTGGCGACAGGCGCGAAGTCGGTGAGCGTCTTCAGCAGGAACCAGCCCAGCCACACGCTCTCGCCCTTGCCGCCCTCGCCGACACGGTTCATGCCGTCGTTCCAGTCGCCGCCGAGGATGAGCGGCAGGCCGGCAGGACTGCTGCGCTTGATCGCCAGATCGAGCGCCCGCGCGCAATGGTCATAGAGCGGCGCGGTGTTCTTGGTGATCTCGGGCGTGAAGAAGGCGTCATGCTCATCCTCGCCGAGCTGCTGCCCGTCGATGAAGGGCAACTGCTCCTTGAGGATCGCGGCGTCGCCGGTCACCTCGATGTAGCGGGCCGTCGCATGCGCCAGCCAGACGACGTCGTCCGAGATCATGGTGCGCACGCCGGCATCGGTGCGCGGCAACCACCAGTGCTGCACGTCGCCTTCCGGGAACTGCCGGCGCGCGGCATTGAGGATCTGGTCACGCGCCAGCTTCGGGTCGTGCGCCAGAAGGGCGAGCGTGTCCTGCAGCTGGTCACGGAAGCCGAAAGCGCCGCTCGCCTGGTAGAAGGCCGAGCGCGCGCGGATGCGGCAGGCAACGGCCTGATAGGGCAACCAATGGTTGACCATGGCGTTCATCGCCTCGTCGGGCGTCTCGACCTGGATGGTGTCGAGGAAGCCGCGCCAGGCCTTTTCATTGTCGGCCAGGCGCTGGTCGAAATCCTTGCCGCGATGGGTCTGCACCAGGGCGCTTGCCTCGGCGGGCGTGGCCGCGTCGCCAAGCAGCCAGAGCAGCGTCACGTCGCCACCGGCCGGAATGTCGATGTCGCTGGCGACAACCGCGCAAGGGTCGTCGCCCGCCTCGATGCGCCCGGAAAGCGCAAGCCCGCCGAGCACGGCTTGCGGATACTCCGTCGTGCCGTGCCTGCCGACGAATTCGGAGCGGTCGGCGGTCACCGAATGGATTGGATGGCTGGCCCCCAGGAAGGCGACACGCTCGCCGAAATCGAGGCCATAGGGGTTCTGCGCCAGAAGCGCGCCTGTCGCCGCGTCGCGCGTCGGCACTATGGTCGCCGCGGTGCGCGAGCGGTGGCCGCCCAGCACCCATTCGGCATAGGCATAGACACGCAGGCGCGCCGGCACGGAGCCCGAATTCTGGATGCGCAGCCGGGTGATCTTCACCGGATCGACGGGATCGACCACCTGCGTCAGGTCCATCGACAGAGGCCCGCGCTTCGAGCGGAAGGTGGAAAAGCCCTGGCCGTGCCAGGTCTCATAGGTCATCGACGGATCGCG
This sequence comes from Mesorhizobium sp. B3-1-9, assembly GCF_006439595.1. Lineage (NCBI taxonomy): Bacteria > Pseudomonadati > Pseudomonadota > Alphaproteobacteria > Hyphomicrobiales > Phyllobacteriaceae > Mesorhizobium > Mesorhizobium sp. B3-1-9. The sequence continues at coordinate 314,001 of NZ_VFTJ01000003.1, read as the reverse complement.
GACCGTCGCGGCCATCGGCGAGAACGCCTTGCCGCTGGCGTGGTCGAAGACATAGAAGCCCTCGCCCGGCCGGTTCGACACCGGGTCGTTCGACCACGGCGTCAGCTGGTAGTCGCGGCTGTTGCGGCTCCAGGTGAAGCCGGCGCCTTCCGCCGAGACGTGGAAGCCGAAGGCAGCATTGGAGATGACGTTGATCCAGGGCTGCGGCGTCGAGCGCCGGCCCGTCAGCCGCGTCACATAGTGGCGGCCGTCACCGTCAAAGCCGCCAAAGCCGTTCCACAGGCTGAGACCGCTGCCGTCGGCGGCGACATCGCTTCCACCATGGCTTGCCGGCACCGGCAAAGGCAGCGGCGGAACCGGTTCGCGCGGCGAGCCGCCCTCGGCCTGCAGCAAGGCATCGCGGGCCTGGAGGGCCGCGGTCTCGGCGCGTTCGAGCTGGTCGAAGATCGTGCCGTTGCGCGTGTGCAGCACGACGCGCGCCACCGACAGCAAGGTCTTGTAGGTCGGCTCATCCATCAGGTCGCGGCGCACCGCGAAGATGTGCTGGCGCGGCCCGAGCTCGCGGCCGCGCAGGCGGCTGTTCTCGCACAGCGTCTCCACCGCGCGCTGCAGGTCCTGCACATAGGACGAGGCCTGCTCGTTGACGACGACGAAGTCGATCATCATGCCCCGCGCCCGCATATATTCCTGGAAACGGAGCGCCTGGGCGACGATCTCGAGATCGGCGACGTCGCCGATGCGCACCAGGAAGATCGGGAAATCGCCGGAGATGCTGGTCGGCCACAGGCTCGACTGGCGGCCGAGGCCCGACGCGATGGATTCCGCCGGCAGGCGCAGGAACGGATCGGGATAGATCAGGTAGCGCGCCAGCTTCTGCACATTGGCGGCGTCGGTGAGGCTGAGGCCCAGATGGCGCGTCTGCACCTGGCTCCGCGTCCAGGCCAGCATGGCCTGGCGGGCGAAGCTCTCCTGGTGGTCGAGGCGGGCGATCGCCTCGTCGAGCTCGGCGCGATTGGCGCCGACGGCGGTCCAGAAGGTCAGCGAGATCTTCTTGTTGGCCGGCACGCGCACCTGGCGGCGAAGTGCTGCCACCGGGTCGAGCGTGAAGCCCTGGCTGCCCGAAAGCCTGACGCCGGGATCGAAAGCGACGGCATCGGCAATGGTGCGGCCACGGCCGATGAAGGCGCGCCGGTCGGTCTCGGCCTCGGCATCGCGCGACGGGCCCGACGGGTCGGTGACGAAATGCACCATGGTGAGGTCGGGGTCGTTCTTGTCGCGCTTGCGCCGCGTGGCGAAGATCGCGCCGTTGTTCGGCGCGATCTCGGTCTCGACGAACATCTTGGAGAATGCCGGATGCGCGTTGTCAGAGGCTTCGTTGCCGAGCACCAGTTCGGTGAAGGAGGTCACCTCGATATGCCGGTCGGCAGCGCCGTCATTGTAGAGGGTGATGCGGCGGCCTTCGCCATTGCCTTCGGAAATGACGATGCATTCGACTTCGGAACGCAGCGAGCCCAATGTCTTGGTGAAGCTCGCCTTGTCGTCGCCGAACAGCGTCTGGACGCGTTCGCCCTCGGCGCGCTTCGGTTCCGCCGTGGCCGACCACCAGTCACCCGTCGCGGTGTCGCGCAGGAAGATGTAGGAGCCGAGGCGGTCCTCGCTCGGATCCGGCTGCCAGCGGGTGACGGCAAGCTCGCCGAAGCGGCTGTAGCCGGAGCCCGTCGCGGTGACCATGACCGAATAGCGGCCGTTGGACATGACGTTGGTCGCGCGCAGCGCCTTGATCGGATCGAGGATGACGCGGCTATCGGGGCTCTCGGTCTCGGTTTCGTCCTTGGATCGCTCGTCCGCTTCCGTCCTGACGGTTGCGGTCGGAATGTCGCGCGGCGCCTTCTCCTGCAACAGAAGCTCGGCCGATTCGATCACCGGATCGCTATGGAAACGCTCGCGCAGCCGGCCCTCGAAAATGGCGTCCGCGACGGCGGCGATCGACATGCCGGAATGGTGCGCCATGTAGTTCTGCACCACCGCGTGGTCGGTGCCTTCGGGCACGCGCTGCGGCGTGAAATCGACAGCGTCGTAGAAGCCGTGGCGGCCAAGCGCGCCGATCGAGCGCAGCCGCTGCAGGTTCTGCACCGCCTCGCGCGGACTGAACTGCGCGGCGAGGATCGTCGCATAGGGCGCGATCACGGTGTTCTGGCCAAGGCCGCGCTTCAGGCCGAGCCCGGGCACGCCGAAATTGGTGTACTGGTAGGTGAGCTCGCGGTCGCGGGCATTGTAGGCCGCTTCCGAAATGCCCCAGGGCACGTTCTTGGAACGCGCATACTGGATCTGGCGCTTGATGATGAGCTTGCTGGTCTGGTTGAGGATCGAGCCCTGCGGCTCCTTCATCACCAGCGGCGGCATCAGATACTCGAACATCGAGCCCGACCAGGACATCAACGCGCCCTGGAAGCCGATCTCGACGATCGGCCGTCCGAGACGGAACCAATGCTCGGTCGGCAGGTCGCCCTTGGCGATGGCGAACAGGCTGGTGAGCCGCGCTTCCGAGGCAAGCAGGTCGTAGCAGCTCTCGTCGAGCTGGCGGTCCTCGACGCGGTAGCCGATCGACAGCAGCTTGCGCTCCTGGCGCATCAGGAAGGAGAAATCCATCTCGAAGGCATAGCGGCGGCAGCGCTCGCGCAAGGCGAGCAGCTTGGCGCGCAGAGCGGCGACCGCGCTCTCGTCATTGTGCGAGTCGTGCACATGCGCCTCGCAGGTCGCTTCCAGCCGCTCCGCCCAGTCGGCGATGACATCGCTCTTCGGCGAGGCCGCCTCGGTGTGGATGGCGGTGGCGAGCTTGCGGATCTCGCCAGCCAGCACGGCAAGGTTGATGGTGCGGATCGACGCCATCTCAGGCTGTGCCTTGATGGTCGCCACCGCGCGGCGCATGCCGTCGAGACGATCGGCCAGGCGCTGGCGCAGCGGCCGCAGCTGCCGACGGTCGTCCGGCAGCTCGTCCAGGCTTTCGTCGAGAATGGTGACGGTGTCGATGATGCCTTCGAAATCGCCCTGCAGGTGCACCGACGGCGCCTCGGCCCATTCGGCGCAGGAGGCGGCCACCGCAACCAGATGTCCAGCGAGATTGCCGCTGTCGACAGCGGAGATGTAGAGCGGATAGAGCGGCTTCAGCGTCGTCGTGTCGTACCAGTTGTAGAGATGGCCGCGATCGCGCGGCATGTTCTCGATGGTCGTCATCGTGGCGTCGATGCGGGTGATGGCGTCCGACAGGCTGATCCAGCCGAAATCGCGCGCCGAAACCACCGAAAGCAGATAGACGCCGATATTGGTCGGCGAGGTGCGCGGCGCCACCACCGGCGCCGGGCTTTCCTGGAAATTGTCCGGCGGCAGGTGATGCTGCTCGGCCGTCACGAAGGTCTCGAAATAGTGCCAGGTGCGGCGCGCGAAGGTGCGCAGCGCGTGGATGTCGGCGCTCGAGATGCGCAGCCTGTCCTCGGTTTCGGCCGAGCGGCTGATCCAGCAGGCGACGGCCGGCGAAGCGATCCAGAAGATGGCGAAGAAGAAAGCGACGAAGGCGCCGGTGGAATCGGCCAGCACCGGAATCGCGAGGCCGACGACGCCGATGATCACCGCGCCATACATCATGCCGTAATAGGCGCCGAGATCGCTGCCGCTGTTCTTGGCGGCCTGCGAGGCGGTGCGCCATTCGAGCAGGTTCTGACGGCTGACGAAGAGCCGGTAGATGGTGCGGACGATGGCATCGCCCATCATCCAGGCGAGATGCGCCATCAACAGCACTTTGAGCGCCACAAGCGCGGTGCCGAACACGGTGTCGCGCGCCAAAGCGGAGAAATGGCCGCGCGGCGTCTGGTCGCCGCTCTTCGGCAGGATGCCGTTCACGATGTCGAAGGTCGGCGCCATGAACAGGCTGAGGATCAGAAGGGCCTGCCACTGCGCCGCCTGGGTGAAGGGCAGCAGCGTCCAGCCGGCGATACAGGCCATCACCCAGAAGATCGGGGTGACCGAGCGGCGCAGATTATCGACCATCTTCCAGCGCGACAGCGCAGGCACGCCGGAGCGCGGGTCGAAGATGTAGCCGAGCAGTTGCCAGTCGCCGCGCGCCCAGCGATGGTGGCGCGAGGCGTCGACCGAGTAGCGTGTCGGATAGTCCTCGACCAGTTCGACATCCGTCACCAGCGCGGCCCGCGCGAGCGCGCCTTCGAGCAGATCGTGGCTGAGGATGGTGTTTTCGTCGATGCGGTTCTTCAGCGCCGCCTCGAAGGCGTCGACATGGTAGAGGCCCTTGCCGGTGAAGGAACCGTCGCCGAAGACGTCCTGATAGACGTCGGAAACGGCGAACACATAAGGGTCGAGGCCGCGATTGGCCGAGAAGACGCGCTGGAAGAAGGAGGCGTCGTCGCCGCTGGTGAGCGAGGCGGTGATGCGCGGCTGCAGGATGGTGTAGCCGGCGGTGACGACGTGCTTGACCGGATCGAAATGAGGGCGGTTGAGCGGGTGAGCAAGCTTGCCGACCAGGTCCGAAACCGCATCGCGCGTGGTGCGCGTGTCGGCGTCGAGCGTCATCACATAGACGACCTTTTCCGGCAGCGGCACGTTGAGCGGCAGGAAGGTGGTGTCGCTGTCGCCGCGCAGCAGGAGGTTCAGCTCATGCAGCTTGCCGCGCTTGCGCTCCCATCCCATCCAGCAGCCCTGCGCCTGATTGTAGAGCCGGCGGCGATGCAGGAGATAGAAGCGCGGCGAGCCCTCCGACGGATAGCGGGCGTTCAGCCTGGCGATCTCGTCGCGGGCATATTGCAGGATCTCGATATCGGCGGCGTCGATCTCGGTCTTGGAGTCCGGCCAGTCGGACAACAGCGCGAAGTGGATCTCCTCGGCCGTGTTGGCGAGGTGATGCACCTCGATGTTGCGGATATTTTCCTCGACGTCGTCGCGCGAGCCGATCAGCGAAGGCACCACGACCAGAGTGCGCGATTCAGCCGGGATGCCGTGCTTGTTGTAATCGTAGCCGACAAGCCTGGTCGGTTTCAGGAACAGCGCCACCACGGTGTTGAAGAAGGCTAGAGCGCCTTCGCTTGCCGGCACCGCGAACAGCGCCAGCATCAGCGTGATCGATTCCACCGACAGGCCGAGATTGGCAAGCGCCCTGCCCGACAGCACGAGCAGCAGCGCCGTCAAAAGGAAGACCGGCACGACGATGCCCAACCAGCCGGCGCTGGCAAAGCCGCGCTTGAAGGTCACATAGAAAGGCGGCCGGTAGCCGATCGCATTTTCCAGTTCCTGGCGGCGCGGGCCAACCAGGAAGAAGCCGACATCGGTATGCACGTCGGGGTCGGCGGTTTCGGGCACGCCGGACGCGTCGGTGACGCCGGGCGTATGGCCGGCAAGCTCGATCGCCTTTTCGGCCACCCGGTATTCGGACAGATCCGAGCGGCGCGCCAGCTGCTCGATCGCGGTGCGGTACTGGTCGCGCGAGAAGAAGTCGAGGTCGGCGAAATCGGTCTTCTGGCGCAGCAGCGTGTCGATGCGGCTGACGCCCTCGAACCAGACCGTCCAGTCGACGTCGTTGATGAGGCGCAGGCCGCGGATGATGTTGCCGGTCGTGACGTTGCCGCTGGAGAGCGTCTGATGCTCGGAGATGATGATCTCCTCGGCGTCGGAGCCGGTTTTTTCGAGCTCGCCTTCCAGCCATTCCAGGGCGCGCCCGGCGTTCTGCGACCCGTCGCGCAAGCGATAGAGCAGTTGGGTGGCGAAGGTGGTGTCCTGCGCATGCGTGCCGTAGTTGGACAGGATCCTCGTGCGGTCGGCATTGTCGTCGGTCGCCAGAACGCGGTCGGCGACCTCGTTGGCGATGTGGCGCATCTGCCTGGTGCGATCGACGCGCACGGCGATGCGACGCAGGTTCTCGATCAGCACGAAGCGCAGCAGCGAGGGCAGCGCCCAGAGCTCGCCGATCTTCATCGGCTCGACCGACTGGAAGCCCTCGACGATCGCCTTGAACATATTGGCCGAGACGGAGCTGTCGGAATGCTCGACATAGCCCCAGGCAACGACGAAGGCGCGCGGCAGCACCGTGCCGTCGCCGAGTGTCAGCGTCGGCAGTTGGCGATAGAAGCGGCGCGGCAGGTCGCGCTTGACCTGGAAGATGGTCTCCTCGACCAGGTAGTTGTTGTCGAGCAGCCATTGCGCGGCCGGCGTGATGGTCTCGCCCTTGGCCTGGGCGGCGTTGGTCGAACGGTAGACTTCGAGGATTTTCTTGGCGCTGTCGCGGATGCGGGCCTGGAACTCGAATGGAGCGAGCCCGAACAATTCCTTGACTTCGCCCTTGGCGAGCGCAACGCCCAAGGCGCGCAGCCGGTCCTCGGGCAGGAAATTGGAGCGTATCGGCGCTTCCGTCACCACCGGGAAGCCGGCGCTTGTCTGTTCGATCTTGTTCGGGTTCGTCTGAATGTTCATTGAAAATTCCGTAAGCGGGGGCGCAATGCGGCGTCACCGCCACGGCAATGCCCCTAAAACCGGTTCAATTGCAATTGGTTGCATGACTGGTTGGCCGAAAGTTTGTCTTGCGCACCACAACAGGGGCGTGCCCTTTCGACAGCTCGTAGGCGAACGCCCCTCGCTCTCCGCCCCGGTTGGATCAGGGCAAGAATTCAGGCTTTTTCGTGATACATGCAAGGGGCCGGGCGATAATTCACCCAAGCCGCGATCATGTTTGGCAACAGCCGTTAATGGTTGGCGGCGAGGCGATGGAGTTCGATCACGAAAAGCCGGCCCTGCCCCTTGGGTTGAAGCCGCAATTCCAGGCTGTCGCGGTCGAGGATCAGCGTGTCGAGCGGTCCCAGGCTCGGCGCATCGCCCGTGAAGAGCGTGAAGCCTCCGCCGACCGCCAGAACCAGCGTCGTGTCGGCGCGCGGCGCGATGCGAATCTCACTGGCAAGCGGCCGACACTCGACCTTGTGGGCCATGCGGCCACGGCGGGTCATGACGTTGAGATCGGTAATCGGACCGCCAATCAGCGCCGCCCCGGTCGGCACGTCGCCCGGAAAGGCGAGCGGCACTGAAGCCATGGTCAGCGGCGCCGGCGGCTGGCCGGCGATGTCGAGGATAATCCCCTCGCCCTCCAGCACCGACAATGTGCGGTCGATGCCGGCGAAGCTGGAGAACGGCCCGCTGGTCTCGACGCGGGCCATCGAGACGCGCCAGTCGAAATCCTCGAGCCCGGCGCCGGCCGGGGAAACGGCGATTTCGGTCGTCGTGCCGCCGCCATTCTTCCACGGCATGACGCGGTAATCGGCGGCACGAAGGATTCGCATCGGCCTAGCCCCGGACGATTTCAAGTCGATTCGACCTGAAATCATCCGGCTCTGTCTTTTTGGTTGGGAGCATGATGTTGTCCGAAAACCGCTTCACACTTTTCGGCATCATGCTCTAGCCCAGGATGCCCGGCAGGTTGAGCTGGTGCTCCTTGGCGCACTCAATGGCGATGTCGTAGCCGGCATCGGCATGACGCATGACGCCGGTCGCCGGGTCGTTCCACAGCACGCGCTCCAGGCGCTTGGCGGCATCCGCCGTGCCGTCGGCGACAATCACCATGCCGGCATGCTGCGAGAAGCCCATGCCGACGCCGCCGCCATGGTGCAGCGACACCCATGTGGCGCCCGACGCGGTGTTGAGCAGCGCGTTGAGCAGCGGCCAGTCGGAAACGGCGTCGGAGCCGTCCTTCATCGCTTCGGTCTCGCGGTTCGGCGAGGCGACCGAGCCGGAATCGAGGTGGTCGCGGCCGATGACGACCGGCGCCTTGAGCTCGCCCTTGGCCACCATCTCGTTGAAGGCGAGGCCGAGCCGGTGGCGATCGCCAAGGCCGACCCAGCAGATGCGCGCCGGCAGGCCCTGGAAGGAGATGCGCTCGCGCGCCATGTCCAGCCAGTTGTGCAGATGGGTGTTGCCGGGGGTGAGCTCACGCACCTTGGCGTCGGTCTTGTAGATGTCTTCCGGATCGCCGGAGAGTGCCGCCCAGCGGAACGGACCGATGCCGCGGCAGAACAGTGGGCGGATATAGGCCGGCACGAAGCCCGGGAAAGCGAAGGCGTTCTCGAAACCCTCGTCCTTGGCGACCTGGCGGATGTTGTTGCCGTAGTCGAGCGTCGGCACGCCGGCGTTCCAGAACGCCACCATCGCCTCGACATGCTCGCGCATCGAAGCGCGGGCGGCCTTCTCGACGGCCTTGGGGTCGGAGACGCGCTTCTCGCGCCATTCGGCCATGGTCCAGCCCTTGGGCAGATAGCCGTTGATGGGGTCGTGCGCCGAGGTCTGGTCGGTGACCATATCGGGACGGATGCCGCGCCTGAACATCTCCGGCACGATCTCGGCGGCGTTGCCGAGCAGCCCGACCGACTTCGCCTCGCCGGCCTTGGTCCAGCGGTCGATCATTTCCATCGCCTCGTCGAGCGTCTCGGCCTTCTCGTCGAGATAGCGGGTGCGCAGGCGGAAATCGATCGAGTCGGGGTTGCATTCGATGGCTAGGCAGGAGGTGCCGGCCATGACGGCGGCCAGAGGCTGGGCGCCGCCCATGCCGCCGAGGCCGCCGGTCAGGATCCACTTGCCCTTGAGGTTGCCGTTGTAGTGCTGGCGGCCGGCCTCGACGAAGGTTTCGTAGGTGCCCTGAACGATGCCTTGCGTGCCGATATAGATCCAGGAGCCGGCCGTCATCTGGCCGTACATCATCAGGCCCTTCCTATCGAGCTCGTTGAACTTCTCCCAGGTTGCCCAATGCGGCACGATGTTGGAGTTGGCGATGAGCACGCGCGGCGCATTGGAATGGGTCTTGAAGACGCCGACCGGCTTGCCGGACTGCACCAGCAGCGTCTCGTCCTCGCCCAGCGTCTTCAGCGACGCGACGATGCGGTCAAAATCGTTCCAGGTGCGCGCGGCCCGGCCGATGCCGCCATAGACGACTAATTCGTTCGGATTCTCGGCGACCTCCGGGTCGAGGTTGTTCATCAGCATGCGCAGCGGCGCCTCGGTCGTCCAGTAGCGCGCGTTGAGCTTGTCGCCGCGGGGGCTGCGCACTTCGCGGATGTTGTGACGGGGATCGTTCATCATTGTCCCTTTCGAGTAAGGCGGCGCCTCAGCGCCCGGCCCATTCAATGGCGGTTTCGAGGATGGTTTTCAGCGTGGCGCGGATCGGCGCTGCGTAGGTGGCGTCGTAAGGCACCGGCCAATTTTCCGGCGAACCCCTTTCCGACGGCTCACGCATGTAACCGCGGTTGGAGAGCTCCATCTGCAGCGCGTGCACGCCATTTTCAGGCCGGCCGAAGCTTCTGGTGATCCAGCCGCCCTTGAAGCGGCCATTGACCACCCAGGTCTCGCCGGTCGCGGCGAGGATGGCGGCAACCTTCTGCTGCAGCACAGGATCGGTGCTCTTGCCGTCATTGGTGCCGAGGTTGAAGACCGGCAGCGTGCCTTCGAACAGCCGCGGCAGCACCGAGCGGATCGAATGGCAGTCGTAGAGCACGATCTTGTCGTGCATGCCGCGCAGCCGATCGATCTCGGCCTGCAGGGCGGCGTGATAAGGCTTGAAATAAGTCTCGCGGCGCTGGTCGATCTCGGCCGGCGTCGGCTCATCACCCATGCGGTAGAGCGGATCGCCGTCAAAAGTGTCCGTCGGGCAAAGGGTGGTCGTCGCCTGCCCGGGATAGAGCGAAACGCCCGACGGATCGCGGTTGACGTCGATGACGGTGCGCGAGATCGCGGTATGTACGACAGTCGCGCCGAGATCGGTCGCAAAATCATAGAGCTTGTCGATCCACCAATCGCAGTCGCGTTGGCCGAGCCACGTCGAGACCAGCCGGTTATCGAGGCCGGCAAGATCGATGCCGGTGTGCGGGATCGAGACCAACAGCGGCGCGGTGCCTTGGGTGACGGTGAGCCAGGACGGCGTTGCCATCATGCCGCTCCCGCAATCGACGGCAGCGCGACAATGCTCGCCGCCTTCACGGTGGCGCCGCTGCGCACCATGGCGATCGCCTTTTCCATGTCGGGATGGAAATGGCGGTCATTGTCGAGATGCGGCACTTCGGCCCGGACCAGCTTGCGCACCGCTTCCAGTGCTTCGCTCGAGGCAAGCGGCGCGTGGAAATCGCAGCCTTGCGCGGCTGCCAGGAGCTCGATGCCGATGACGGCGGTGGCGTTCTCGATCATGCCGAGCAGCCGACGCGCGCCGTGGGCAGCCATGGAAACATGGTCTTCCTGGTTGGCCGAGGTCGGGATCGAATCGACGCTTGCCGGATAGGCCTTCTGCTTGTTTTCCGAGACAAGCGCCGCCGCCGTCACCTGCGGGATCATGAAACCCGAGTTCAGGCCGGGCTTCGGCGTCAGGAAGGCCGGCATGCCGGACAGCGCTGGATCGACCAGCATGGCGATGCGCCGTTCCGACAGCGAGCCGATCTCGCAGACGGCAAGCGCGATCATGTCCGCGGCGAAGGCCACCGGCTCGGCATGGAAATTGCCGCCCGAAAGCGCCGTGTCGTCCTCGGCGAAGATCAGTGGATTGTCGGTGACGCCATTGGCTTCGGTCTCAAGCGTGTCGGCCGCCTTGCGCAGCACGTCAAGCGCGGCGCCCATCACCTGCGGCTGGCAGCGCAGGCAGTACGGGTCCTGCACGCGCTCGTCGCCGACACGGTGCGATTCACGAATGGCGCTGCCGGCCATGAGATTGCGGAGCGCATCCGCCGTTTCGATCTGGCCGCGATGCTTTCTCAAAAGATGGATGCGCGGATCGAAAGGCGCATCGGAGCCTCGTGCCGCGTCGGTCGACAGCGCACCGGCGACCAGCGCCGACTGGTAGAGCACCTCGGCCTCGAACAGGCTGGCCAGAGCATAGGCGGTCGAGAACTGGGTGCCGTTGAGCAGCGCAAGGCCCTCCTTGGCGCCTAATGTCACCGGCTCCAGCCCATGCGAGACGAAGGCGACCTTGGCCGGGAAACGGCCATGTGGGGTAAAGCATTCGCCGACGCCGATCATCACCGCGGTCATATGCGAGAGCGGCGCAAGGTCGCCGGACGCGCCGACCGAGCCTTGCGCCGGCACGACGGGGATAACGTCGTTGGCGAGCATGGCTTCCAGCAATTCGATGGTCTGAGGGCGCACGCCGGAGGCGCCCTGGGCCAGGCTGGCGAGTTTCAGCGCCATCATCAGCCGCACAACGGCGACGGGCATCGGCTCGCCGACGCCGGCGGCATGCGAAAGCACGATGTTGCGCTGGAGGGTTTCGAGATCGTCGGCCGGGATGCGGACGCTGGCGAGCTTGCCGAAGCCGGTGTTGATGCCATAGACCGGCTCGCCCTTGGCGACGATGCGGGCGACCGCCTCGGCGCTGGCCTTGATCTTCGGCCGGCAAGCGGCGTCAAGCTTCGGCACGGCGCCGCGATAGATGGCGCGCCAGTCGGCAAGCGTCGCGTTGCCGGGCGTCAGGGTCAGTTCGGTCATTGTCCTCTCCAGATACGGGCATGGAGCGGATTGAAGCCCATGCGGTAGACGAGTTCGGCCGGGCGCTCGATGTCCCAGATGGCGAGATCGGCCGATTTGCCGGTTTCCAAAGTGCCGGTCTTGTCGAGAAGCCCCAGCGCACGCGCGGCCTCGCGGGTGACGCCGGCAAGGCATTCGTCGACAGTCATGCCGAACAGCGTCGCGGCCATGTTCATGGTGAGCAGCAGCGAGGTGAGCGGCGAGGTGCCGGGATTGGAATCGGTGGCGACAGCCATCTTCACGCCGTGGCGGCGGAAGAGATCGACCGGCGGCTTCTTCGTCTCACGGATGAAGTAGTAGGCGCCAGGCAGGATCGTCGCCACGGTGCCGGCCTTGGCCATCGCCGTGGCGCCCTCCTCGTCCGTATATTCGAGATGGTCGGCCGACAACGCGCCATAGCGGGCGGCAAGGGCCGCGCCATGCAAGTTGGAAAGCTGGTCGGCGTGCAGTTTTACAGGCAGGCCAAGCGCCTTGGCCTTGTCGAAGACGCGCGCCATCTGCTCCGGCGCGAAAGCTATGCCCTCGCAAAAACCGTCGACAGCGTCGGCGAGGTTTTCGGCGGCGACTTCCGGCAGGATCGTGCCGGAGACGAGATCGATGAACGCGTCCTTGTCGCCTTGGGCTTCGGGCGGCAGCGCGTGGGCAGCAAGACAAGTCGTGCGGACCGTGACAGGACGCTCATTGCCCAGCCGGCGGGCGGCGTGCAGCGACTTCTTCTCGTTCTCGAGGTCGAGGCCGTAGCCCGATTTCACCTCGACGGTGGTAACGCCTTCGGCCATCAGCGCGTCGAGGCGCGGCAGCGTCTCAGCGACGAGTTCGTCCTCGCTGGCGGCACGCAGCGACTTGACCGAGGAAACGATGCCGCCCCCAGCGCGCGCCACTTCTTCATACGTGGCGCCGGCCAGCCGCATCTCGAACTCGTTGGCGCGGTTTCCGGCATAGACAAGATGTGTATGACAGTCGATCAGGCCGGGCGTGATCCAGCGGCCTTCGCAATCGACGGCCTCGGCGCCCTGCCCGGCAGCGGCCGGCATATCGGCCTCGGGACCGGCATAGACAATAAGCCCATCACGCGCGGCGACCGCGCCTTTCTCGACGATGCCGAGCCCGGCCGCCCCCTCAGCCATGGTCGCCAGGCGCGCATTGCGCCAGACCCGATGGCCGCTCTTGTTGTTTGCTCCACCCATCATCTTTTCCGTTTGCTTGGATGACGATTATGTATATACATATTGAAAAGCGACGCAAGTGGTAATGTCGCTCTCGCATCGAGATTCGGAGATAAAGGTGACGGTGATCTTTGCGGAACAGGCGCTGCTGCCCGGTGGTTGGCAGGGCAATGTGAGGATCGCTTTCAACGGCGGCCGCATCTCCACGGTCGAGGCCGGCGCTTTTGCGCAAGCCGGCGACGAGTGTCATGCCATCGTCCTGCCCGGCATGCCCAACCTGCACAGCCACGCCTTCCAGCGCGGCATGGCGGGTCTTGCCGAACTGCGCGGCCCTTCGGCCGACAGTTTCTGGAGCTGGCGCGAGGTGATGTACCGCTTCGCGCTGTCGATGACGCCCGACCAGGTGGAGGCGGTCGCGTCACAGCTTTATGTCGAAATGCTGGAGGCCGGCTTCTCGCGCGTCGGCGAATTTCATTACCTGCATCACGACCGCGACGGACAGCCTTACGCCAATATCGCGGAGATGGCGGAGCGGGTCGCCGCCGCGGCTGCCGACACCGGCATCGGACTGACGCTGCTGCCGGTCTTCTATGCTCATTCAGCCTTCGGCGGCGCCGCACCCAACGAAAGCCAGCGGCGATTCATCAATGATGTCGAGCGCTTTGGGCGATTGCTTGAGAAAGCTCGCGAGGGCGTTCGCCCATTGGAGCAGGCTGTCGTCGGTGTCGCGCCGCACAGCCTGCGCGCCGCAACGCCGGACGAGCTCAATGCCGTCGCGGCGATGGCGCCGAACGGGCCGACCCATATCCATGTCGCCGAGCAGGTGAAGGAAGTCGAGGACTGCATCGCCTGGTCGGGCAAGCGTCCGGTCGAATTCCTGCTTGCCAATGCCACGGTGGACGAGCGCTGGTGCCTGATCCACGCCACGCATATGACCGAGGCCGAAACGATCGCCATGGCCAAAAGCGGCGCCATCGCCGGGCTCTGCCCTATCACCGAGGCCAATCTCGGTGATGGCACGTTTGCCGCGCCGCTGTTCATCGAGCATGGCGGCCGCTTCGGCGTCGGCTCCGATTCCAATGTGCTGATCGGTCTGCCGGACGAGTTGAGGCAGCTCGAATATTCGCAGCGCCTCGTCCACCGTGCCCGCAATGTGCTGGCCCGCGCCGGCGGATCCACGGGACGCGCGCTGTTCGACGCTTCGCTCGACGGTGGCAGCCAGGCACTCGGCGCCGGCCCGTCGCGAATTGCCGCCGGCGGCCCTTCCGATCTCGTTTCGCTTGACCAAAACCATCCATCGCTGGCCGGCAAGGCGGGCGACGCGATCCTCGACGCCTGGATCTTTGCCAATGGCAGCAATGTCGATTGCGTCTGGGTGCATGGCGAAAAGCAGGTCAGCGGCGGCAAGCATGCGAGGCGCGAGGCGGTTGCCAAGCGGTTCCGCGATGTCATGACCGCGCTCTCGCAGAGCTGAACAGGAAACATCCGATGAGCCTTGTCGAAACGGATGATGTCGAGGGCGGCGAGATCCTCTCGCTGCATCAGCGCATCCTGTCCGACATCCGCGAAAAGATCCTCTCGGGCGCCTGGGCGCCGGGCCATCGCATCCCCTTCGAGCATGAGCTGACGGCTCACTATAATTGCTCGCGCATGACGGTGAACAAGGCGCTGTCTCAACTCGCCAAGGCCGGGCTGATCGAGCGCCGCCGCCGCTCCGGCAGCTTCGTGCGCCAGCCGCAGTCGCAGGCAGCGGTGCTGGAACTGCACGACATCCGGATCGAAGTCGAGGCGCTCGGCCTGCCCTATCGCTATGAACGGCTGGAACGCCTGAAGCGGCGCAGCAGCGCCGAGGACCGCGCGCTGCTCGGGCTTTCCGCTCCGGGTCCGGTGCTGGCGCTGGAGGGCCTGCATTTCGCCGGCGAGCGACCATTCGCGCTCGAGCAGCGGCTGATCAATCTCTCAGCCGTGGCCGAAGCCAGCGAGGAGGAATTTCTCGAGATCGCGCCGGGCCCCTGGCTGATCGGCCGCGTGCCGTGGAGCGAGGCCGAGCACCGAATCCGCGCCATGGCCGCCGACGAGACAATCGCCGACGCGCTCGACATCGACCCGGGCGCGCCCTGCCTGGTGGTCGAACGCCGGACCTGGAGCGCCGAGCACCCGGTGACGCATGTTCGGTTCGTCTATCCGGCCGAGAGCCACACGCTGGTGGCGCGGTTCACGCCATCGCAGGGATGAGTGATCCCCGCCCATCGCTGTCTTCATTCTAGGGCGAAGCAAGGAGCGAAGCGACGCGCGCAGACCCTAGATCCATGCCGTGACGCTAAGGCTTTGCAACGTTTACAGAATTCTGCACCGTTGCGCCCTACGTCAGAGGTCACGGCATGGATCCTCGGGTCAAGCCCGAGGATGACGATCGCGGTGGCGTGCCGGGACAGCGCCCCTCTGCCCTGCCGGGCATCTCCCCACAAGGGGGAGATTGGCAGTTCCGGCGCCGCGCCCTTACAGCGCCGCCGTGACAATGATCTCGACCAGATACTCCGGGGTGGCGAGCTTGGCTTCGCCGGTGGCGCGGGCGGGCGTGTGGCCCTGCGGCACCCACTTGTCCCATTCCGCGTTCATCTCGGCGAAGGTCTTCATGTCGTCCAGCCAAATGATCGCCTGCACGATCTTGGTCTTGTCGGTGCCGGCCTTGGCCAGCAATTCGTCGATGGTCTTCAGGATGTCGCGGGTCTGCGATGCGACGTTGCCGCCGGGTTCGCCGACCTGGCCGGCCAGATAGACGGTGTTGCCATGAATGACGATCTGGCTCATGCGCGGGCCGACATCGATACGACGAATGCTCATTGGAGGTTCCTTCGTTTGAGGGTCGCGCCTGTTTAAAGTCGCTTCCAACTCCGGGCAAGGCCGGGTCGCCAAATCCATGCGGCGCGCAAGAAGATTGAGTTGTGCCAATAGCCCGGCATGCCACCCTCTGCTGCGGATCCAGGCGCGTTCCCAACCGGGTCAAAATTGGCCTAGTTGGATTTTCCAGCCGGCTATGTCTATTTGGCAGGGAATTGCGGCGGCATGGATTGCCGCCCCTCACCCCGAGTGGCAAGACTGCGGCCAAAGAGATTGCGAGGACGACACCATGGAATACCGCCAGATCAGCGACGACTATTCGGTCTCCGGCCAGATCCAGCCGCAGGACATTGCCGCCATCAAGGACGCCGGCTTCAAGAGCGTGATCTGCAATCGGCCGGACGACGAGCAGCCCGGCCAGCCTTCCGCCGGGAGCGTCCAGGCGGCGGCCGAGGCAGCCGGGCTCGGCTTCCGCTATATCCCGGTGATCAGCGGCCAGATCACCATGGACAATGTCGAGGACCAGGCCCAGGCGCTCGACGAACTCGAAGGCCCGGTGTTCGCCTATTGCCGTTCAGGGGCGCGCTGCACCAATCTTTACGGGCTGATCCAGCAGCAGAGAGACTGAGGCTTAGCGCGTTGGCACGATGCCAATCCGCGAAATCCGCTTCTCTATATCGGCAGCGCGCCGGTTTCCTTCAGCGTCTCCAGCACGATCGCCGTCTTCACGTGCTGTACGGATTCATGCGGCAAGAGCACGCCGTTGACGAACTCGGACAATGATTTGAGGTCGGGCGTCACCACCTTCAGGATGTAATCCATCTCGCCGGTCAGCGCGTGCGCCTCCTGCACTTCGGGCAGGCGCGCCACCAGTTCGCCGAAGCGGCGCGCGTTGTCGCGGTTGTGGGTGGCTAAAGTCACCGAGATGACGTTGACCAGCGAAAAGCCCAGGCGATCGCGGTCGAGCACGGCGCGGTAGCCCTTGATATAGCCATCGTCCTCCAGCCGCAGGCGGCGGCGCGAGCATTGCGATGGCGAGAGGTTCACCCGCTCTGCCAGATCGTTGTTGGTGAATCGCGCATCATCCTGCAAAAGCGCCAATATCTTGCGGTCAAATTGGTCCAGGCGCGCATCATCCATGGATTTTTCTCCAATCATGCACAATTTGCGCGCATGATGAGCATTTCAAGCGGTTGAATGCAAGCACCGTGCGGACGCTCCGCGCTATTATCATGAAAGTTGGCCAAGCACGGCCGCAACAGCTTTCGGAGGACTGCCATGGGCCCCTTCCCGCACGACGCCCCACCCGCCAGGATCAGCAAGCAGAACCCCGCTGGCACCGACGGTTTCGAATTCGTCGAGTTCGCGCATTCGGAGCCCGAAAAACTCGCCGAGCTTTTCACCCGCATGGGCTATGTCGCGGTGGCCAAGCATCGCAGCAAGGACATCACCGTCTGGCGCCAGGGCGACATCAACTACGTCGTCAATGCCGAGCCCGGCTCGCATGCGATGAAGTTCGTCGAAAAGCACGGCCCCTGCGCCGCCTCGATGGCTTGGCGCGTGGTCGATGCCAAACATGCTTTCGACCACGCCGTATCGAAGGGCGCCACGCCCTATGAAGGCGCCGACAAGGCGTTGGACGTGCCGGCAATCGTCGGCATCGGCGGCTCGCTGCTCTATTTCATCGAGGCCTATGGCGAGAAGGGCTCGGCCTATGATGCCGAGTTCGAGTGGCTGGGCGCGCGCGACCCGAAGCCCGAAGGCGTCGGCTTCTATTTCCTCGACCACCTCACCCACAATGTCTATCGCGGCAACATGGACAAGTGGTGGGATTTCTACCGCGACCTGTTCGGCTTCAAGCAGATCCATTTCTTCGACATCGACGGCAAGATCACCGGCCTGGTCAGCCGCGCCATCACCTCGCCCTGCGGCAAGATCCGCATTCCGCTGAACGAGTCCAAGGACGAGACCAGCCAGATCGCCGAGTATCTCAAGAAGTACAATGGCGAGGGCATCCAGCACATCGCGGTGGGCACCGACGCCATCTACGAGGCCACCGACAAGCTCGCCGCCAACGGGCTGAAGTTCATGCCCGGCCCACCCGACACCTATTACGAGATGTCGCAGACCCGTGTGAACGGCCATGACGAGCCGATCGAGCGCATGAAGAAGCACGGCATCCTCATCGACGGCGAAGGCGTCGTCGACGGCGGCACGACCAAGATCCTGCTGCAGATCTTCTCCAAGACCGTCATCGGACCGATCTTCTTCGAGTTCATCCAGAGGAAGGGCGACGAAGGCTTTGGCGAAGGCAACTTCCGCGCGCTGTTCGAGTCGATCGAGCAGGACCAGATCAAGCGCGGCGTGATCAAGCTGGACGGCAAGGCGGCGTAGCCAGCCGAAGGACCAACCGCCGGCTATCCTAAAGGCCGGCGGCCTTCCGCAGAATCTCGTTTATCCAGCTCTGCCAGCCCGGTCCGCCGGCACGGAAGCGGGCGACCACATCGCTGTCGAGGCGCGAACGCGCCTCGATGCGGTAGCTCAGCCGCGTCGCCTGGACGAAGACCACCAGCATGGCCGGCGTCCAGAGCCCGAACAGCACATAGAGCGCTTCGCCAGGCATCGCCTAGCCCTCGTATTTTTCGACCTTCTGCTCGATGGCGCCGAAGATCGAATGTCCGGCTTTGTCCTTCATCTCGATGCGCACCGTGTCGCCGAAATGCAGGAAAGGCGTCTTGGGCTCGCCGCTGTCAATGGTCTCGATCATGCGCAGCTCGGCGATGCAGGAATAGCCGGCGCCGCCCGCCGAAACCGGTTTGCCCGGGCCGCCATCGAGCTTGTTGGAGACGGTGCCCGAGCCGATGATGGTGCCGGCGGCGAGCGGCCGCGTCTTGGCGGCATGCACGATCAGCGCCGGGAAGTCGAAAGTCATGTCGATGCCGGCATTGGCGCGGCCGAACGGCTTGCCGTTGAGATCGGCGAGCAGCGGCAGGCTGACCTTGCCGCCGTCCCAGGCGTCGCCCAATTCGTCCGGCGTGACCGCGACCGGCGAGAAGGCCGAAGATGGCTTCGACTGGAAGAAGCCGAAGCCTTTGGCCAGTTCCGGTCCGGTGATGGCGCGCAGCGTGACATCGTTGACCAGCATCACCAGCCGGATCGCCTCTCTTGCCGCGTCCAGCCCGGCGCCCATCGGCACGTCGTCGACGATGACGGCGATCTCTGCCTCCATATCGATGCCGAAGGCTTCCTCGGCCATACGGATCGGGTCGCGCGGCGCGATAAAGGAGTCGGAGCCACCCTGGTAGATCAGCGGATCGGTCCAGAAGCTTGCCGGCATCTCGGCGCCGCGCGCTTTGCGCACCAGTTCGACATGGTTCACATAGGCCGAGCCGTCCGCCCATTGATAGGCGCGCGGCAGCGGCGAATGGGCGTCATGCTCGTGGAAGCGCGCCGAAGGCACCGCGTTGGTCTCGAGCGATTCCGCCATCGCCGCCAGATGCGGGGCGATGCGGCGCCAATCGTCGAGCGCGGCCTGCAGCGTCGGCACCAGGAACGAAGCGTCGGTGAACCGGGTCAGATCGCGCGAGACGACGACCAGTTTTCCGTCGCGGGTCCCGTTCTTCAATGTGGCAAGCTTCATGCGGTTTCCTCTCCTGACGCGGCCTTCTGACCGCTTAACTCCACAACAAGGCCGTCTCGGGCAATCGTCAAGTCACCGGCCCACGATTTCCTAGCAGCGGCGACCCAGTCGGCCTCGCCGATCGCGGGATCGTCGGCTGGAATGAGGTGGTTGAGCACCAGTCGCTTCACGCCGGCATCGCTGGCGATGTGACCCGCCTCCTCGGCGAGGCTGTGGCTGGCGAAAAGGTGCTCTTTCAGCCGAGCGCCATTGCCGGTCCTAGCGACCAGCCTTTCCACACCTTCCTCCAGCATGGCCTCGTGGACGAGGACATCGGCCCCTTTGGCAAAGTCGGCCAGCGGCGGAAAGAACGCCGTGTCGGAGGAAAACACCACGCTTCTGCCGCCATGCTCGAAACGCAGCGCGAAACAGTCGATCACCGGCGGGTGGTCGACGCGCAGCGCCGTCACCGTCAGGCCACCCTCCGCCAGGATGGTCCCCTCGCCAAGTTCCTTGACGGAGACCAGTTCGCGAATATCTGGCCGCCCCTCGTCGACGATGCGGATCTCGATGTCGAACTCCATCGCCCGGCAGAAATGCAGCCAATGGTCGTGGGTGCCTGACGGCCCGTAGACCGTCACCGGTGTCGCCAAACCCGCCGTCCATGCGGTGTGGATCAGCGGCCCGAGCTCGAGAAGATGGTCGGAATGGAGATGCGTGATAAAGATCAGGTCGAGCGCCTTGAGGCTCATGCCGGCATCGACCAGGCCGCGCGTGACGCCCAGCCCGCAATCGACGACGATATTGCGCCCGCCGATCTCCACCAGCGACGAACTCGGCCAAGGTCCGCCCGGCCGGACCGCTGGGCCGCCCTTGGAGCCAAGCACGACCAGCCGATCCAGCTTTTCGGTACTCAAGACCAGTCGCCCTCGGGCGTGCCGTTGAAACGCTTCTTCAGGTCGGCCCAGCAGTCGATGTAGTTCTCCTGCAAGGTGCCGAGTTCCGCAGCGTAGCGCGTCAACATCTGCGGAAAGCGCGTCTCGAACATGAAGGCCAGGGTGTTGTCGAGCTTGACCGGTTTCAAGTCCGCTCGCGTCGCTTTCTCGAAGCCGGAGGCGTCCGGCCCGTGCGCCAGCATCTGGTTGTGCAGGCTGATGCCGCCGGGGACAAACCCTTCCTCCTTGGCGTCGTACTGGCCGTGGATCAGGCCCATGAACTCGCTCATGATGTTGCGGTGGTACCAGGGCGGCCGGAACGTGTTTTCCGCCACCAGCCAGCGCGGCGGGAAGATGACGAAATCGACATTGGCCGTGCCCTCTTCTCCGCTCGGCGCCGTCAGAACGGTGAAGATCGACGGGTCGGGATGGTCGAACAGGATGGCGCCGACCGGCGAAAACGTCGCCAGATCATATTTGTAGGGCGCATAGTTGCCGTGCCAGGCGACGACGTCGAGCGGCGAATGGCCGAGCTCGGTGACATGGAAAGAGCCGCACCATTTGACGATCAGCCGGCAGGGCGTCTCCTTGTCCTCGAACCAGGCGCAGGGCGTCTTGAAGTCGCGCGGATTGGCAAGGCAATTGGCGCCGATCGGGCCGCGGTCGGGCATGGTGAATTTGGCGCCGTAGTTCTCGCAGACATAACCACGCGCTTCCTTGTCGGCGAGCTCGACCTTGAAGACGAGGCCACGCGGCAGCACTGCGATCTCGCCGGGCCGAAGCTCGATCACTCCCATCTCGGTGACGAAGCGCAGCGCGCCGACCTGCGGCACGACCAGCAATTCGCCGTCGGCGTTGAAGAAATGGTCGTTCACCATCGAGCGGTTGGCGACATAGACATGCGCGGCCATGCCAGACTGGCCGACCGCGTCGCCGGCCGTGGTGAAGGTGCGCATGCCGGAGATGAAGTCCGTCGGTTCGCCGGGCATCGGCGTCGGATTCCATCTATATTGGCCGAGCGCCAGCTCGTGGTCGCCGATATTCGGCCCGGTCTTCCATAAGGGATAGCTCGCCCCCTTGAAGCGGCCGGTGTGTTTCACACTCGGACGGATGCGGTAGAGCCAGGACCGCTCATTGGTGCCGCGCGGCGCGGTGAAGGGCGAGCCGGAAAGCTGCTCGGCATAGAGGCCGTAGGCCGGCCGCTGCGGCGAGTTTCGCCCCTGCGGAAGCGAGCCAGGCAGCGTCTCGGTCTCGAAGTCGTTGCCGAAACCCGGCATGTAGGAAAAGGCCATCCGATCCTCCCTGATTCCGGCTCGTCGGCCTCGCTAAGCGAGGCTTGCCGGCGATGTTGACCAAACTGGTTTCATTTGTAACCATTGAAAATGTAACTATCAACGGCTGTGTTGCACCCCGGGAGCACTCCATGGAACCGGATATCCTCGAGCTGGAAAGCTTCCTGCCCTACCGGCTCTACCGGCTTGCCGACACCGTCAGCCGCGAGTTCTCGCGCGTCTACAAGGAGCGCCACGGCCTGACCCGACCGGAATGGCGCACGCTTTCAGGGCTCGGGCAGCGCGGCACGATGACGGCAACGGAACTCGGCGAACAATCGGCCATGCACAAGACCAAGGTGTCGAGGGCGGTGGCGGAGTTGGAACGGCGGCGGTGGTTGACGCGCACGCCGGATGAGAGCGACCGGCGTGTCGAGCATCTGGCGCTGACCAAGGCGGGGCTCGCCGCCTATCGCGAGATGGTGCCGCTGGCGAAGGCGTTTGAGCAGGCGTTGCTGGGGAGGTTGAGTGCGGAGGAACGGACGGCGATAGCGAAGGGCGTGGCTGCGCTGGAGACCAGTCTGGCATCTGAATGGAAATAGACGCTAGCGCGAGGCCCCCCTCTCTGTCCTGCCGGACATCTCCCCCTCAAGGGGGGAGATCGGCAGCTTTGGCGACGGCGCTCATCTTGCAGCGTCTGCGATTGGCGAAGGCCGGCGTGACGGCTGATCTCCCCCCTTGAGGGGGAGATGTCCGGCAGGACAGAGAGGGGGGCGAAGGAACTCGACATCTCTCCAGAGGCCCCTACCAATCCATCACCACCTTGCCCGAACTGCCGCTGCGCATCGCGTCGAATCCGACCTGGAAATCGTCGATCCCGATCCGATGCGTGATAAGCCCCGAGACATCCAGCGGGCCTTGCACCAGGGCGATCATCTTGTACCAGGTCTCGAACATCTCGCGGCCGTAGATGCCTTTCAGATGCAGCATCTTGAAGATGACCTTGTTCCAGTCGATCTCGAAGCCGGTGGGCGCGATGCCGAGGATGGCGATCTTGCCGCCATTGTTCATGGTGTCGATCATGTCGCGGAAGGCGGGGGCGGCGCCCGACATCTCCAACCCGACGTCGAAACCTTCGGTCATGCCGATCGACGGCATGATGTCGCGTAGCTTTTCCTTCGAGGCGTCGACGACGTGCTGGACGCCGAGTTTTCGCGCCAGATCCAACCGCACCGGGTTGATATCGGTGATGACGACCTTGCGCGCGCCGACGCATTGCGCGACCAGCGCGCCCATGATGCCGATCGGCCCGGCGCCGGTGACCAGCACGTCCTCGCCGACGAGATCGAAGGACAATGCGGTGTGTACCGCATTGCCGAGCGGATCGAAGATCGCCGCGATCTCGTCCGGCACGTCGTCGGGGATCGGCACGACATTGTGCTGCGGGATGGCCAGATACTCGCCGAAGGCGCCGGGGCGGTTGACGCCGACGCCCAGCGTGTTGCGGCAGAGATGCCCCCTACCCGCGCGGCAGTTGCGGCAATGGCCGCAGACGATATGGCCTTCGCCCGAGACGCGCTGGCCGACCTTATATTCGGTGACCGCGGCGCCGTAGTCGGCAACGGTGCCGACGAATTCGTGGCCCGTCACCATCGGCACCGGCACCGTCTTCTGCGCCCACTGGTCCCAATTGTAGATATGGACGTCGGTGCCGCAGATCGCGGTCTTCTTGACCTTGATCAGCACATCGTTGGGGCCGATCTCCGGCACCGGCACCTCTTCCATCCAGATGCCCGGCTCGGCCTTGGCTTTCACCAGCGCCTTCATCATGTTGGACATTAGGCGCTCCTCAAAAATCTTGCCTGTCTCGATGGATCGGTTTCATCAGTGCGCCGCCTCCAGAATGTTCTTCAGCCGCAGCAAGTCTCGATCGGTCGAACGCCGAACGGCCAGGGCGATAAACGGTGCCACGAGACGGGAAAAGCCTGTCGGGGTGCCGCGGTTCCGGAGCGCCATATGGGTAGCGCCTTCTCGGGTATCGCGCCATGCATAACTCGTTTCCATGGGAAACGGTCCTTCGGCAGTTCGCATCACCAGCCGCTCGCCCTGCACGAGATCTACAATTTCGTAGGTGTAAACAAGCCGCCGTCCGAGGAACTGCGCCACGAATGCAATTCTCGATCCTACCTGCGCGGGTCGGGGCGTCTTCCATTCGACCGATTTGATATTGACGTACCAGCGGGGCACGTTGTCCGGATCGGCGGAAAAGGCGGCGACGACCGCGCGTGGCCTGGCGATCTCGATCCTGCTCGTGACATCGATCGTCATGGCCGACTTCTGTTTTCCTCGGCGTGGGTCAAGCCATTACACCCAGTTCTTTTCCCACGTCGCCGAAGGCCGCGACCGCCCTGTCGATATCGGCGCTGGAATGGGCGGCCGACATCTGCGTGCGGATGCGCGCCTGGCCCTTCGGCACCACCGGGAAGGAGAAGCCGATGACGTAGATGCCGCGCTTCAGCATGCGCGCGGCCATCTCCTGCGCCAGTGCGGCGTCGCCCAGCATCACCGGGATGATCGGATGATCGGCGCCCGCCAGCGTGAAGCCGAGCTTGCCCATCTTGGAGCGGAACCGGTCCGCATTGGCATATAGGCGCTCGCGCAGGGCGTCGCCATGACGGATCAGGTCGAACACCCTGATCGAGGCGCCGGCGATCGCCGGCATCAGCGTGTTGGAGAAGAGATAGGGCCGTGAACGCTGGCGCAGCCAGTCGACCACCTGGCTCTTGCCCGACGTGTAGCCGCCGGAGGCGCCGCCCAGCGCCTTGCCGAGCGTGCCGGTGATGATGTCCACCCTGCCCTCGACCCCGCAATGCTCGGCCGAGCCGCGGCCGTTCTTGCCGACGAAGCCGACCGCATGGCTGTCGTCGACCATGACCATGGCGTCGTATTTCTCGGCGAGGTCGCAGACGCCGTGCAAATTCGCGATGATGCCGTCCATTGAGAACACGCCGTCGGTGGCGATCAGCCGGAAGCGGCAGTCCTTCGCCTCCTTCAGCCGCGCTTCGAGATCGGCCATGTCGTTGTTGGCGTAGCGGAAGCGCTTGGCCTTGGAAAGCCTGACACCATCGATGATCGAGGCGTGGTTCAGCGCGTCCGAAATGATGGCGTCCTCCTCGCCGAGCAGCGTCTCGAACAGGCCGCCATTGGCGTCGAAGCAGGAGGAGTAGAGGATGGTGTCGTCCGTGCCGAGGAAAGACGAGATCGTCGCCTCGAGCTGCTTGTGCTCCTCCTGCGTTCCGCAGATGAAGCGCACCGAGGCCATGCCATAGCCGTAGCGGTCGAGCGCGTGCTTTGCCGCGTCGCGCAAATCCGGGCTATCGGCGAGGCCGAGATAGTTGTTGGCGCAGAAGTTCAGCACCCTTTCGCCGCCGACCTCGATCTCGGCGGACTGCATCGAGGAAATCACCCGCTCGGACTTGTAGAGCCCGGCCGATTTGAGGCCCTGGAGCTCGCTGTCGATGTGGGAAAGGAATGCTTTGCTCATGGTCCGGCCCTGTTCGGTTCGAGGCCGGACTGTCGCGCCATGGCTGCAAAAAATCCATCGCAAAAGCGACCGCTTCGGTGGCGCCGCGAAAGCCCGGTCGCAATTCTTTGCGAAGGCGCGGCCGCGATACGATCAAAAATGGGGTGAGCGGGAAAGGACATGATAACCATCTTGCGAGCTTTGCCGCGCCGCCGCGCATGCCGCCAGCGTCCCTTGCCGACCTGTTAACCCTTTCAAGGCAAGCGTTTTCCCGCCACGGATCCAGGCAGAAACCCGTCGACCGGAGGGGTCACCCAGTTATGTCGCAGCAGCCAGTGCATAGCGTTTCGCGCAAGCTGATCCTGCTCATCAAGACCGGCTACTGGCTGGCGCTGGCGATCATCGCCGCCATGGTGGTGGCCTCCTTCATTCTTCTGCAGCAATTGATGGCGCAGCAGCAGCATAATCATGCGCTGCTCGACATCGTCTCGACGCAGAAGGCGCTGTCGCAGCGCATCGTCTTCCTGGCCAGCGCCACCGGCGCCGCCTCGCGCGACAAGCAGCCGGCACTGGTCACCGCGCTCAAGCAGGCGACGGGCGAGTTCGAGACCAACTACGACCGGCTGCTCAAGGAGACCGGCGCCGACCCGCTCTCGCCGGCGCGCAACGACCCAAAGTCGATCGAATACGTCCTGTTCAGCAAGCCTTTCCACCTCGATTACTTCTCGATCGGCCTCGTCGCCAATGGCGACAGGCTGGTCTCCTCCTTCGCCTCGCAGCTTGGCATGCAGAACGACGGCTATAAAGGCAGCGGCGAACGCGTCGGCCTCGACGCCTCCGTCGCCAACGCGACGATGTCCGGCTATGCCGCGCTCGGCCAGCGCATCAGCGCCTTCGCCGACGAAAAATCCAGCAACATCCTCGACCTGCATCGCACGCTGTTCTTCGCCACGCTCGGCGTCATCGTGCTGGTGGCGCTGTTCATCTTCCGGCCGATGTCCAACGCTATCCTGCGCAAGACGCGCGAGCTGGTCGATGCCCGCAACTCGATGGCCTTCATCGCCGTGCATGACGGCCTGACAGGGCTGCACAACCGCACCTTCCTCACCGACCATTTCGAAACGCTGATCAAGGGAGCGCACCGCCGCCGCGAGCGCCTTGCGGTGATCCAGCTCGATCTCGACCGCTTCAAGCAGATCAACGACACGCTTGGCCATGCCGCCGGCGACTATGTGCTGGTGGTGACGGCGCAGCGTATGCGCGATTCCTGCCGCGCGTCGGATCTCTGCGCCAGGCTTGGCGGCGACGAGTTCGTCATGATCCTCAACGGCGCCGGCACCACCGAGGACATCCATGCGCTGGCCAAACGCATCCTCGATGAGATCAACGAGCCCATCACGTTCCAGGGCACGACCATCATGCCCGGAGCCAGCGCCGGCATAGCGGTCTATCCGGTCGACGCCGACAACGCGCAGGACCTGCTCGTCCATGCCGATCTCGCGCTCTATTCGGCCAAAAAACTCGGCGGCGGCAATTTCTCCTTCTTCTCCGAGGAGCTGCGCCGCGAGCTCGACTATCGCAAGCAGCTCGAACAGGACATCCGTACGGCGATCGCCAACAGGAGCTTCGAGGTCTATTTCCAGCCGCAGGTGTCGCTGACCAGCGGCAAGATCAGCGGCATCGAGGCGTTGGTGCGCTGGAAGCACGAGACGCGCGGCATGATCTCGCCCGGCGAGTTCATTCCGGTCGCCGAGAAATGCGGCTTCATGCCGGATATCGGCCGCATCGTCATCGGCAAGGCGATCGAGGAAGCCGCCGAATGGGACCGCGCCGGCATCGATTTCGGGCGCATCGCCGTCAATGTCTCGGGCACGGAGCTGCGCGAGTCCGATTTCGACACCTTCCTGTTCGACACGCTGGAGCGTGCCGGGCTGCGGCCGCAGAAGCTGGCGCTGGAAATTGTCGAATCCGTCATCCTCGACGACGAGAAGACCGGCATCGCCGCGAAGCTCCGCCACATCCGCGCCGCCGGCGTGCATCTCGAGCTCGACGATTTCGGCACCGGCTATGCCTCGCTCAGCCACGTCAACCCGAACGAGATCGACCGGCTGAAGATCGACCGCCGCTTCGTCCAGAACATCAACGAGAACGGCGACAATTCCAAGATCGTGCGCGCCATCACCGAGCTTGCCCGCGGGCTCGGCATCTCGATCGTCGCCGAGGGTGCGGAGACTGAAGCCGAGCTCGACTCGCTGATGGCGATCGGCTGCGATCAGGTGCAGGGCTATTCAATCGCCTTCCCGATGCCGCAGGACAAGGCGCGCGAATGGCTTTTGGCGCGCAGCCCGAAAAAGGCGAAGCTGAAAGTGCTGCAAGGCAGCTTGGCTTGAGATGCGCCGATATTCAGGTGAGGCCGGCCTGCAAATGGCGGCTTCCTGCGCTTCCGGCCTTCGCCGGCCGAAGCACTCATGAGTGATGTGGCAGTTAAATCAGGGCTACGGCCGGACTAGGCCGGTTCTCGGAAACCACCATTTTCGACTCGGCCTGACCTGAATCTCAACGCATCTCGGCATCCAGCCATGCTCGATAAGATCCACGCTGCCATAGCGTCTTGCCATGATCGCAAGCAGTTCTTGCGGATGCCGCTTCGTTTTATCCTGTCGCTTCTGCTGCTTGTCGCGTCGCCGGCTTTGGCCGCCGACCGCACTGTATATCTCACCTTCGACGACGGGCCGCTGAACGGCACCAGCAACATCCTCGACGTGCTGCAGGCCGAGCAGGTGCCGGCGACGCTGTTCATGGTCGGCATGCATGCCGAGGCGAACGCCATCAACCGGGCACTGCTGCAGCGGGCGAAATCGATGCCGCTGGTGACGATCGGCAACCACAGCTACAGCCATGCCTACAATCACTACCGGCATTTCTACGGCGACACCGAAGGCGTGGCCGCCGACATGCTCAGGGCGAACGCCGTGCTGGGCTTGAAGCCGGCCGTGCATGCGCGGCTGCCAGGACGCGACGTGTTCCGGCTGCCCAATTACTCGAAGGACGACAATTCGCTCGGGCTGGCGGAGGCGGGGCGCGAGGATCCGGACTACGAGTTCGTCGCGGCGTCGGGCTTCTGGCTCTATGGCTGGGACCACGAATGGGTACATGAGGACAGCGGCAAGCCGGTGCAGAGCGTCGACCACCTGGTCAGCGAGATCGATCATCTGTTCGGCTACGGTCGTTTCGCCAAGCCGAACAAGCTGATCCTGCTCATGCATGACGAGATGTTCCAGGACACCTTCGACGGCAAGGCGAAGCTGACGGCGTTGATCGCGGCGCTCAAGCTGCGCCACTACGCCTTCGGCGCGATAACGGGTTACGACTGAGGCGGCTCAGCGTTGCGCCTAAGTGCGGCAAGCACCTCCGTGAATTCGGCGAGCTTGTCATCGGGGATACCAGCCCGCAGACGCTTGTCGAAGGCGACCGCCGCGAGGCGCAACTTTTCGAACAGCGCTTCGCCGGCTTCCGTCAACGCCACCTGGTGGACCCTGCGGTTTTCCGGATCGCGGCGGCGTGTCAGCAACCCTTGCGCCTCCATGCCGTTGAGGTGATGGGTAAGCGTCGCGCCCTGGATGCCGATCATCCCGGCAAGCTCGCGCTGGTTCGCCAGTTCCTTGGACTTGACCGAGAGCAGGGTCACCCAGACCGGCAGCGTGCCGCCGGCCTCGACCATCGCGGCATCGAAAGCCTGCGCCACCACTTTCGAGGTGCGGGCGAGATTCATGCCGACGGGCGGACGGTCAAACGGTGTCATGACCTGACAGTAGAGCAAAGCGATTGGAACATGAAACCTGGCTTCATGATTGACATCTAACCGTTAGATATCTAACTTTGTCTTATTGATGGCGTCGACATGCTGCGACGCGCGGCGGGCGGCAGAGAGGAATGCGGTCATGCAATATGTCTATATCGTCACCATCGGCCTGCATGTGATGGCCGGCGTGTTCTGGGCCGGCACGACCATCGCTGTCGCCCGCGATCCGGAGATCAAGGCGGAGCGTTTCATCCGGCCGCAGTTCGGCGCCTCCGGCATAGTTTTCCTGACCGGCATACTGCTCTGGTATTTCTTCCACGAGGGCGCGTTCGGCTCGATGGAGAAGGTGCTGGCGCTCGGCATTTTGACGGCGCTGATCGCCGCCGGCGTGCAGGGCGCGCTTGTTGCCTCCGCCAGCAGGCAGCTGGCTGGGGCCGATCAAGCCACGCAGACCCAGTTGCGGGCGAAAATGACCAGAGGCGAACGCATCGCCGGCGGGCTGCTGGTCATCACCGTGTTTTGCATGGCGACTGCCAAGCTATTTTGAAATCGCACGGCCGGCGAAACCGACCGGGCGCGGCGCGCAACGGACCGAAGCGGCAGGTGGCTCTCCTTGCAAAGGTCCGTTGCGCGCCTGTTTTTGAGCATGATCTCGGGGATCATGCCCCGGCCAATCAGATCCGGATCCCGAAGCGGATGCCGTCATAGATGGCGGCGTGGATGTTGCGCGAGGCGACCGCGTCGCCGATGCGAAACATCACGAAGCCGCCTTCGGCATTGCGCGCGGGGAAGATGTCGCCGCCGCTCACCAGCCGCTCATAGTCGACCGCACCGCCATTCTTCGACAGGGGCTTGAGCGACAGATAAAGATCGTCGAGCGGTGCGGTGCCATGCTCGACCACCACCTGGTCGACGCGCCGCTCGCCACGCCAGCCATCGGCGAAGTCCGATGCCAGCTCGGCGATGAGCTGGTTGCCCTCGCGCCGCACCGAGCGCAGGCGGGTGTTGATGGTGACGGTGACGCCCTTTTCATGGAAGACGCGCATGTAGGGCACGTGGTTCAGGCCACCCATCTCCGGCGCGAAGAAGCGCTCGGGCGACACAAGCTCCAGCCTGGAGCCGCTCTTGGCGATGAGCTCGGCGGCGCCCATGCCCTGATGGCCGCCATTGTCGTCGTAAAGCAGCACGTTGTCGGCCGGCTTGACGCTGCCGGCCATGATGTCCCAGCTCGAGGTGACGAGATTGTCGCCGGCCGTCAGCGGCGGGTTCTGCGGCAGGCCGCCGGTGGCGACGATCACCACATCCGGCGCCAGCGCCAGCACATCGTCCCTCTCGGCCCAGGTATCGTAGCGGATCTCGACGCCGAGCCTATCCAATTCGGCGAGCCGCCAGTCGATGATGCCGATCAGTTCCTTGCGACGCGGGTTCTGGGTTGCGAGCCTCACCTGGCCGCCGGCCTGGCTTGAGGCTTCCAGCACCGTCACCTGATGACCGCGTTCGGCCGCCACGCGGGCGGCCTCCAGGCCGCCGGCGCCAGCGCCCACCACCACGACTTTCTTCTTCGGTCCCTCGCTCTTGGCGATGACGTGCGGAATGGTCGCCTCGCGGCCGGTCGCGGCGTTGTGGACGCACAGCGCCTCGCCGCCCTCATAGATGCGGTCGAGACAATAGGTGGCGCCGACGCAGGGGCGGATCTCGTGCTCGCGGCCTTCCATCACTTTGCGGATGATATGCGGATCGGCGATATGGGCGCGCGTCATGCCGACCATGTCGAGCTTGCCGGTGGCGATGGCGTGGCGGGCGGTGGCGACGTCGGAAATGCGCGCCGCGTGGAAGGTCGGGAACTTCGTCGCCGCCCTCACCTCACCGGCGAAATCGAGATGCGGCGATGAGCGCATGCCGGTCACCGGAATGACCTTGGTCAGCGACGCATCGGTTTCGATCGTGCCGCGAATGATGTTGAGGAAATCGACCTTGCCGGAATTGGCGAGCCGCTTGGCGATCTCGACGCCCACCTCCTTCGAGATGCCCTTTTCGAAATCCTCGTCGGCGACCATGCGAATACCGACGATGAATTCTTTACCGACGGCGGCACGCACCGCGTCGAGCACCATGTCGGTGAAGCGCAGCCGGTTGTCGAGCGAGCCGCCGAACTCGTCGTCACGATGGTTGGTCAGCGGCGACCAGAAGCCATCCATCAGATGGCCGTAGGATTCGAACTCGATGCCGTCGAGGCCGGCCGCCTGGCAGCGCTGCGCGGCCGAAGCATAGTCGGCGACGATGCGCTCGATGTCCCACTCCTCGATGGTCTTCGGGAAGGCGCGATGCGCCGGCTCGCGCACCGGCGAGGCCGACAGCACCGGCAACCAATCGGCCTTGTTCCAGCCCGTGCGGCGGCCGAGATGGGTGATTTGGATCATCACCTTGCAGTCATGCTCATGGCAGGCATCCGCGAGCTCAGCCAGCCACGGCACGATCCTGTCGTCATAGACATGCAGATTGCCGAAGGCGGCCGGGCTGTCGCGCGAGACGATCGCCGAGCCCGCCGTCATGGTCAGCGCCATGCCGCCCTTGGCCTTTTCGGCGTGGTAGAGCCGGTAGCGCTCCTTCGGCATGCCGTCCTCGGAATAGGCCGGTTCATGGCTGGTCGACATCACCCGGTTCTTCAGCGTCAGGTGCTTGAGTTGGTAAGGTTGGAGAAGCGGGTCGCTGCTGGTCATCTTCTTCCTGCCGTTTCAAAATCAAATTGTGCTAATGAGCGCGCCGCGCCCGATTGAACGCGGCGCCAGATGATCGCGCTGCCGCCCGTCGAACCGTCGGCGGCAGCAAGGAGTTGCCCATGACCGACGCCAAGAACCTCACCCAGCTCGGCAAGCACGTCGAGACGCCACAGAGCCCCGAACAGGCGGTCCTGGAGACCGTGCCGTTCCAGCGCGGCGACGGCCCGCCGGCGATCGTGCGTTTCACTTGCCCGGAATTCACCTCGCTCTGTCCGGTCACCGGCCAGCCGGACTTCGCCCACATCGTTGTCGACTACGCGCCCGACCGGACGCTGGTGGAATCGAAGTCGCTGAAGTTGTTCATGACCTCGTTCCGCAACCACGGCGCCTTCCATGAGGAATGCACGGTCATGATCGGCCGCCGCATCGTCGAGGCGACGAAACCGCTCTGGCTGCGCGTCGGCGGCTACTGGTTCCCGCGCGGCGGCATCCCCATCGACGTCTTCTGGCAGACCGGCGCGCCGCCCAAGGACGTATGGCTGCCGGATACCGGCGTCGCGCCTTATCGCGGAAGGGGTTGAAATTTGTTGCGAGAAGCCGGCGGGACAGCGCCCCCCTCTGTGCAGGACAGAAGGGTGCGCGAAGGATCGCCGGCGCTGATCTTTAATCGCCATCACTCGCACTGGTACTGGCTGAGCGCCCATTCGCCGGTCACCGACAGAAGATCGGAGATCTTCCAGCCGCCGCCGACCTTCTTCAGCTTCCATTCAAGGCGATGCTGGTGGCCTTCGACGACGAAGGCGACGACCACCTTGGCCTGATCGCCATTGACGGCCTCGATGGTGCGCAGGCTCTTGTCGATGGCGAGCTTGTCATAGTCGGCATTGTCGAGCGCCATGTTGGGATCCAGGCATTCGCCCTGCCCCGAGGCGCGCAGCGCATCGCTCTTGTCGAGCACGGTTTTCGCCGGATCGACGAAGTTCTTGCGCTGGGCCGGATCGAGCTCGAGCCCGAGATGTTCGTAGAAGGGCTTGACCACCGCCGTCGGCGATCCAGGCAGGACAGGCGCGGGCGGCGGCAGTTCGACCGGCTTGCTTTCCGGCGCCTGGGTTGCGGCGGGCGGCGAGGTATCGACCGCCGGCGGCGACTTGCCGACCGCAGGCGGCGACTTGTCGTCCGCCGGCGCATTGTCGCCCGAGGACGCGCTCGGCGGCGGCGCGCCGAAGAGCCCCTGCGCCGAGGCGCCGCCGTTCAGCCCCGCGGCCAGCATCGACAAGCTCGACAACGAAAGGACGAGACGACGAAGCACGGCATCACTCCGTCGAGGCGCCGCATTCCAGCGCACTGAGCTTCCAGCCGCTGGTCTTGGAGGTGATGTCGGCGATCTTCCACTTGCCGTCCACTTTCTTCAGCGACCACACCATTTCGCGTTTGGAGTCATCGCCTTCCGGGAAAAGATTGAAGTTCGCCGTCACCTCGGCGGTGTCGCCATTGACGGTCTCGGCGAGCTTCAGCGTCTTCGACAGGGTCTTCTGATCGAAATCCTGGGCGTCGAGGCCCGGGTCGAAATCGATGCAGGACACCTCGTCGGGCTTCTCCTTCTGCGCCTTGTCGTTGGCTTCGAACAGCCTGGTGACCGGCTCGGTGAAGCGGTCGCGATATTTGGCGTCCGCCTCGAACTTCACTTCCGGCACGTAGAAGAACTTCACGGCGTTGGATGCCGGCCCGGCAAGCGTGGCGCCGGGCAACGCAATCGACATGGCAGCGGCAAGCACTATCGGCTTCATGCAGGATCTCCGGAGGTTCGGCGGCGTGGTGGCAAGATCGCCACCACGCATCCTGCATATCGGCTTTTTTGCGGCTCATGAAGTCCAGGCGCGCTCAGGCATCCAGCCAGACGTTCTGGAAGTCCATTTCGTAGGTCTGGTGCATCGTGTAGTTCTTCACCTTCTTGTTCATATGGCAGTAGAGCTTCTGCCAGAAGGGCTGGACGATGACGCCGGAGTCCTGCAGGATCGTCTCGACATCCTTCATCACCTCCTTGCGCTTGGCGACGTCGATGAGCGACAGCGCCTCCTTGAGCTTGGCGTCGAAATCCGGGTTGGAATAAGCCGTTTCGTTCCAAGCCTCGCCGGTGCGGTAGCCGAGCGCCAGCACCTGGACGCCCAGCGGGCGCATGTACCAGATGGTCATGGAATAAGGATATTTCGTCCAGTCGTTCCAGAAGGTCGAGCCCGGCAGCACCGTGCGCTTCACCTTGATGCCGGCGTCGCGCAACTGGCCGGCGATCGCGTCGCCGGTATTCTTCTGCCATTCGTCCTCGACCGTGATCAGCTCATGCTCGAAGTCGGCCTGGCCAGCGTCGGCCATCAGCTTCTTGGCGCCGGCGGCGTCGCGCTCCTTCTTGGGCAGCGGGTAGTATTCGGGATGGATCGGGCTGACGTGGTGGTTCTCGCCGACCGTGCCGCGCCCATTGTAGCCGAGCTGCATCACCTGGTTGTTGTCGACCGCCATTTGCAGCGCGTTGCGCACCCGCTTGTCGTCATAGGGCTTGTGCGTGACGTTGGTGCGGGCAACGAGCGTGGTTGCCGTCGCCACCTCCGATTTCACCAGATCCATCTTGTCGAGCGGGTCGATGAAGTCGGCCGGCGTCTCGAAATCGAGATCGATCTCGCCGGAATCGAAGGCATTCAGCGTGGCGTTGAAGTCAGTGCCGTAGTCGATGAACTCGACCCCGTCGAGCGGTGCTTCGCCGCCCCACCACTTGCCGTTCTCGCGGCGCTTGACGACCGCCTTCGACCCCACCGAATAAGACACCAGCTCGAAGGCTCCGGTGCCGATCGGCTTCTTGATCGGATCGGCGCCATCCTTGTCGAAGTCGCGGTGGACGACCAGGGCCGGATAGTCGGTGAGGCCCGGGATGATGGCGATATCGGCTTCGTTGAGCTTCAGCTTGACCGTGTGGTCGTCGACCTTGGTGATCGCGCCATCCTTGGCCTTGCCGGTCTTGGCGTCGATCAGCGCGCCGACACGGGCGGCCATGGAATTGCCGGACGCCCCCTTCTCGCACCAGCGGTTCAGATTGGCGACCACATCGTCGGCGTTGAAGGCATCGCCATTGTTCCAGGTGACGCCCTTGCGCAGATGCAGCGTGTATTCGGTGGCGTCGTCA
This sequence comes from Mesorhizobium sp. B3-1-9, assembly GCF_006439595.1. Lineage (NCBI taxonomy): Bacteria > Pseudomonadati > Pseudomonadota > Alphaproteobacteria > Hyphomicrobiales > Phyllobacteriaceae > Mesorhizobium > Mesorhizobium sp. B3-1-9. Next base: position 279,411 of record NZ_VFTJ01000003.1, on the reverse strand, counting down.
TTGACGTCCCAGCTTTCGAGCAGCACCGGCTCGAAGGTGAACTGGTGCGTGTAGCGTACCAGCGGCTCCAGCCAGGTGCGGGTGATGTTCGCCATCTCCGTCCAGTCATAGGTGCGCGGGTCCTTCTGCGCCTTGACCGACATCGCGACATGCAACGTTCCGCCCTTCTTGGGCTCATCGGCGAGTGCCTTGGTCGGCGCGGCAAGGCCGAGCATGCCATAGGCGAAAGCCGTCGACGCGCCGAAGGCGCTCGCCAGAGCCAGGAATTCGCGCCGGTCGACACGACCCGCCCGCGCTTCCTCTGCCATCGCTTCGATAGCGGCCGGGACCCGGTCACCATTGCTTCTGAAAAGTGTCATTCTCGTTCTCCCATTGATTTCTTCAGGTCTTCGCCCGGTTGGTTTCAACTAACGCTGCTATCCATCAACTAACGCTGTCCGGCAGCTTTTCCTCACGCCGCGCGATCAAATCCGCGAGACCCTCGGCAATGCCCTCGTCGAGCTTCGGTTCCTGGTAGTCGGCGAGCATGGCGCGCGCCTTTTCGCGACCGCGCGTGTCATGGTCCTTCGCGCCTTCGGCGTTCCATTGCTCGAAGGAATTGAAGTCCATGATGTTCGGCATGAAGAAGGCGCTCTCGAAATGCTCGAGCGTGTGCTGCGTGCCGAGGAAATGCCCTTGTGGACCGACCTCGCGGATCGCCGCCATCGCTTCCTTGAAATCGTCGAAAGGCACGCCGCCGGCATATTTATACCAGCCGACGAGCTGCTCGCAGTCGGTGGCGAATTTCGAATAGCCGCAGGTGAGGCCCGCTTCCAGCCAGCCGGCGGAATGCCAGATGTAATTGGCGCCGGACAGGATCGCGGCATGCATCAGCATGTTCGCCTCATAGCCGGCCTGCGCGTCGTTGAGCTTGGAGCCGACATGGAAGCCGGATGTGCGCCAGGGCAATTTGTATTTCCTGGCCAGCGCGCCCATCAGATACATCATCTGGGCCGCCTCCGGCGTGCCGCCCATCGGAGCGCCGGTCTTCATGTCGACCGTGACCATGAACTGGCCGTAGATCTGCGGCGAGCCCGGGCGGATGAGCTGGGTCAGGGCCACGCCGGCAAGCGCCTCGGCGTTGACTTGCGCCACAGCCCCGACGGCGGAGGCCGAGGTCGACGCGCCGCACAGCGCGAAGGGCGCCAGGATCAGCGGCTGATTGTGGCTGGCATAGACCCGCATGGCGTCGATCATGGTGGCGTCCCACACCAGCGGCGAATTGCAGTTGGTGATCGCCACCAGCACAGGGTTGTCGCGCACGAAGTCCTCGCCGAAGACGATGCCAGCCATCGCCATCGTGTCCTCGGCGCGTTCCTTCGACGTCACGATGCCCATGAACGGCTTGTCGGAATGTTTCAGGGCCGAATGGATGATGTGCAGATGCCGCTTCGGCACGGCGATTTCCATCGGCTCGCAGATGACCGAGCTCGACGAATGCAGCGCCGGCGCCATGTAGGCCATCTTGTGGAAATTGTTGAGGTCGGCGAGCGTGCCGTAACGGCGCTTGTTGTCGAGGTCGCGGATATAGGGCGCGCCATACATCGGCACGAAGATCGAGTTCTTGCCGCCGACGCGCACGGTGCGCTCGGGGTTGCGCGCGTTGAGCGTGAATTCCGCCGGAACCTTCGAGACGAGTTCCATCAGCAAAGCGCGGTCGATGCGGACGCGCGTCTCCTGCACGTCCGCGCCGGCCGCTTTCCAGAGCTCGATCGCCCCGTCGTCGCGGAATTCGCACCCCACCTCCTCGAGGATCTTGAGCGATTCCTCGTGGATCAGCTCCACCGCCTCGTCAGGCACGATCTCATAGGCGGGGATCTTGCGGACAAGGGTCGGGAAGGACGCGATCGGCGCGCTTCTCAGCGCCTTGCGGCCAAGACGGCCACCGCCGCGGCGGTGGGTCTGTTCGGTCAATTCAACGGCCGGTGCGTTCATGGAGCCTCCTTCTTCCCGCCACTCACGTTAGCGAGGCAAAATATGGCTGTGACGCTGGAAAATCCTGATCTTCTGTATAAGCTCACCTTATGCGAAGCCTGCGCCACCTCCTGCCCTCAGCCGGCAGCCTCATCGTCTTCGAAGCCGCGGGCCGGCTGTCGAGCTTCACCGCCGCCGGACGCGAGCTCGGCATGACCCAGGCGGCCGTCTCCTATGCCGTGCGCGGCCTGGAGGAGCAGCTCGGCGCCAAGCTCTTCCAACGGCGCCACCGCCAGGTGATTCTGACGGAGGCCGGCGAGCGCTTCCATGCCGACGTTTCGCTCGGCCTGTCGCATATCCGCAAATCGGCGGAGGACCTGCGCCTGCAGGCGACGGGCGGGCACGTGACGCTTGCCGCCTCGACAGCCTTCGGCTCGTTCTGGATGATGCCGCGCCTGCAGCAGTTCCGCGACGAACTGCCGGGCGTCGACCTGCGCATCCAGACCGCCGACCGCGATCTCGACATCATCGCCGAGGGCATTCCGCTCGGGGTGCGCGGCGGCGTGCCGCGCGACTGGCCGGACTATCACTCGCTGTCGCTCTCCGACGAGGAGATCTTCCCGGTCGCGGGACCGAGCTATCTCGCCAAATTCGGCAAGCCGAGGACGGTCGAGGAACTGGCCACGCACCGGCTGATCCATCTCGAGGAGCCCTATCGCGAGGCGCCGAACTGGGACGAATGGTTTGCTTCGGCCGGAACCAGCCTGCGCAACGCAGAGCGCGGCTTGCGCATCAACGATTATGCCCTGGTGATCCAGGCGGTGATGGAGGGGCAAGGCATCTCGCTCGGATGGCGCCATCTGGTCGAGCGTCTGGTGGCATCGGGGCTGCTGGTGCCGGTGACGGACCATGTGATGCGGACCGGCATCGGCTTCCACGTGATCTGGCCGAAGAACCGCGACCTCAGCGACAATGCGCGCAGGGTCAGGGACTGGCTGGTGGCGCAGGCGTGAAACTGCGCACCGCAAGCCGGCGTATAGCCAGTTCACGGTGCGGCCGACAGGCTCACACCGAGCCGTCGTTCTTCAACCCGAGCACATCGATCCTGTCGATGGTCGGCGGTCCGGCAAACAGCGTCTCGGCATTGGCCATCAAGGCCTTGGCGATCTCGCCGGTGAGATGCGCCTCGCGCCCGGCTTCGTCGTGAAAGGCGTCGAAAACGCCGAAGACGCTTGGCGAAAGCTGCAGGGCAAACCAGATCGGCGTCCCGGCCTCCCGGTTGGCAAGCTGCAGCCCGGCCTGCAGGAAGGCGGCGACGTCCTTTTCCTTGCCGGGCTTGGCTTCGAAACGGGCGAACAGTGCAAGCTTGATCATTTCTTCTCTCCTTCGGTGCACGGCCAGATCGACCGTCGCGGAGCAGGGTCGCAGCACTAAAGCGAAAACAGTATTGGCAGAAATGACTTCTTTGATATCATTCTTGCCATGAACATTTCCGTACTTGTTCTCGACGGCGCATTCGACACCGGGCTGGCCTGCGTTCTGGACGTCTTCGGCACGGCCAACGAACTCGCCGCCATGCTGCCGGCGCCGCCCAACCGCTTCGTCACCACCATCGTGGGGGTTAGCGACAGCGTGCGCACCGCACAGGGAATGCAAGTGCCAGCCGTGCCGATTGGCAGCGAACCAGCCCCCGACTGGCTTTTGATCCCTGCGCTCGGCCAGAAAATGCCCGAGCCACTGGGCGCTGCCCTGAAGCGGAGCGATGTCGGCGCGGCGGTCGAAGCGATGCAGGCTCGTGCCGGCGACGGCACACGCATCGGCGCGGCGTGCATCGGCACCTTCGTTCTCGCCGAAAGCGGCCTGCTCGACGGACGGCCATCGACGACGACATGGTGGTTGGCGCCGATGTTCAGGCAGCGTTATCCCGGAGTACGGCTCGACGCTTCGCGCATGCTGGTCAATGACGGCCAATTCGTCACCGCGGGCGCAGCGCTCGGCCATATCGATCTCGCTTTGCTGGTGATCCGGCAAGCAAGTCCGGAACTCGCTGCGCTGACCGCGAAATATCTGATCGTCGACAGCCGGCCGCTCCAATCTGCCTACGCAATTTCAGATCACCTTGCCCATTCGAATCCGCTGGTCGAGCGCTTCGAACGCTGGGCGCGTGGACGGCTTGCCGACGGTTTCAACCTCGATGAGGCGGCCGCGGCGCTCGGCGCCAGCAAGCGCACACTGTCACGGCGCGTCAACGATGTGCTGGGCAAGACGCCGCTGTCCTTCTTCCAGGACCTGCGCGTCGAACAGGCGGTGCATCTCTTGAAAACCACATCGGACAGCGTAGAGGAGATCGCGGCCAAGGTCGGCTACGGCGATGGGGTGACGTTGCGCAACTTGTTGCGGCGACGGCTGCGCAAGGGGGTGCGCGAGATCCGCGCCGCCAGCTGATCCACCGCCGCCGTCATTCTGTCCCTCCCCCACCGGCCGCGAATCCGCCTATAATGATCGCATGCCCATCCGCCAGCTTTCCGAAACGATGATCAACCAGATCGCCGCCGGCGAGGTCATCGAGCGTCCGGCGAGCGTGGTGAAGGAGCTGGTCGAGAATGCCCTCGATGCCGGCGCCTCGCGCGTGGAGATCGTCACGGCGGGCGGCGGTCTGAACCTCATCCGCGTCACCGATGACGGCTCGGGCATTCCCGAAAAGGAGCTGGCGCTGGCGATCGCGCGGCACTGCACCTCGAAGCTCTCCGACGACATCCACGACATCCGCTCGCTCGGCTTCCGCGGCGAGGCGCTGCCCTCGATCGGTTCCGTCGCGCGGCTGTCGATCCGCTCGCGCACGGCAAGCGGCGACAGCGCGGCCGAGATCGGCATCGACGGCGGGCGCGTCTTACCGGTGAAGCCGGCGGCGGCCAATCGCGGCACCACGGTCGAGGTGCGCGACCTCTTCTTCGCCACGCCGGCCAGGCTCAAATTCATGAAGGGCGAGCGCGCCGAAAGCTCGGCCACCGGCGACGTGGTGAAGCGCATCGCGATCGCTTTCCCGGCCGTGCGCTTCACGCTTGCCGGTCCCGACCGCTCGACGCTGGAACTGCCGGCTACGGACGACACGCCGGAAGGCCGCCTTGCCCGCGTCGCGCAGGTGATGGGCAAGGATTTTCCAGACAATGCCATTGCCATCGATGCCGCGCGGGAGGGTGTCCACCTCGCCGGCCACGTCTCGATCCCGTCCTACACGCGAGCGAACGCGCTGCAGCAATATGCCTATGTCAACGGACGGCCGGTGCGCGACAAGCTGATCGCCGGCGCGATCCGGGGTGCCTTCGCCGACGTTCTGCCGCGCGACCGGCATGCGGTGACGGTGCTCTTCCTGTCGCTTGATCCATCGACCGTGGACGTCAACGTGCATCCGGCCAAGGCCGATGTGCGGTTCCGCGATCCCGGGCTGGTGCGCGGGCTGATCGTCGGCGCCATCCGCGAGGCGCTGGCCGGCGCTGGCATCCGCGCGGCGACGACGGGTGCCGCCGGCATGATGGCGGCATTCCGGCCGGGGGCGGCGCCCTACTCGCATGCCGGCCCGGCCAACGGCCATCGCAGCTACGAGGCCGCTTATCACGCTTCCGGCTCCGGAGGCTTCGATCCGTTGCGCTCGGCGCAGCGGCCACTCGACATGGGCTACGCTGAACCAAGGCCGCGGTCCAATGGCTTTGCCGAGAACGAGCAGGCCGCCTTCGACACCGGCCCGCTCGCCAGTGCCGACGCTCGGGCCGGCGTCGCTGAGCCGACCGAGGCGCTGCTCGGCATGGTATTGGGCGCGGCGCGCGCGCAGGTGCATGAGAACTACATCGTCGCCCAGACGCGGGATTCGCTCGTCATCGTCGACCAGCATGCCGCGCATGAGCGGCTGGTCTACGAGGCGCTGAAGAATGCGCTGCATGCGCGCGCGGTGCCGTCGCAGATGTTGCTTTTGCCCGAAATCGTCGACCTGCCGGAAGAAGACGCCGAGCGGCTGGCGATGCATTCCGACACGCTCGCCAAATTCGGCCTCGGTCTCGAGCGCTTCGGCCCCGGCGCGGTGGCGGTGCGCGAGACGCCGTCGATGCTGGGCGAGACCAATGTGCAGCAGCTGGTGCGCGACCTTGCCGACGAGATCGCCGACAACGACACCGTCGAGACGCTGAAGGAACGGCTGGACAAGATCGCCGCGACCATGGCCTGCCACGGCTCGGTGCGCTCGGGCCGGCTGCTCAAGGCCGAGGAGATGAATGCGCTGCTGCGCCAGATGGAGGCGACGCCCGGGTCTGGCACCTGCAACCATGGCCGCCCGACCTATATCGAGCTCAAGCTGGCCGACATAGAAAGGCTGTTCGGGCGGCGGTGATCTTGGCTGTTGCGCATTGCCAAGGTTGGTGAGATGTGCCTGAGCATCATTTCTTCAGATGGTATTTTCTTGTCTTGAGGTTGAGGACATAGTCGTTCGCGCTTGCGAATTTCCCGCCTCCAAAATCCACTGAAATGATGACCTTGCCGCCCTCCACCCATTTTTGCACGTTCATGTAAATGGGCGTCGTCGACATACCGGCGTTGCAGTCCTCGTCGTCGAAGCCGATCTCCTGAACGGCCTTCTTTTTCTTCTTATCGATCACCAGCATTTTCGTCATGCAGATGCCGGCGTCGGACTTCGTGTAAATCCCCGCAAATCTGTCGCGGTTCGTTTCAGCCCAAAAGGGAATTTCGACGGTCCCGTCGATCTTCAGGTCGCCTGTATCGTCGAGACTCGCGACCTTTCTGAGCGTAACGGGAAACTTGTCCACGCCTTTGCTCCAGCTTCCCGCCGCGCCGCTGTCACCGATCTCGAGAGAGAAAGGACATTCCGTGGTGTCGACAGGTGTCTTCGACCCCATCACCAACACGCGCTCGAATTCCTTGTCGTCCGCGATTTCGCACAGCGTGAGCCTTTGGCCGTCCGCCTTGCCGTAGATTGCAATGGGACTTTGCCTGGCGTCGTAGAAATAGCTTCCCTCGACGGTGATGCCGCTGCCGAAGCTGGCATAGCGCTGCAGGGAGAAATGGACCGGGTTCGGCCCGATGGAGCCTTCGTAGTTTTCCACCTGGTACCAGCCCGCGTCGGCTTTCCCGTTCAGCATGAGCAAACAGAAAAACGCGGCTACAAGCCCTCTTCCCATCCCGGTCCCCCTCATCAAGTCGGATCAGGATAGCTCGCCCTGTGCCTACATCACAGAGGGCATCGGTGACGGATCGCAAATCATCGATCGAGTCTGGAAACGATCCCAACTCTCTGATCTACCGCTTCAAATTCACCACGATCACGCCGCCCAGCGCCAGCGCGCCGCCGAGGATGCCGAGCAGCGACGGCACTTCGCCCAGCCAGAAGAAGCCGATCAGGGCGGAGGTCGGCGAGACGAGATAGAGGAAGTTCGAGGCGCGCGCGGCCGGCAGACGCGACAGCGCGGTCGCCCAGGCGGCATAGGCGATCAACGAGGGCACGATGCCGAGATAGATGACGGCGCCGAGACCGGCGGTGTTGGCGACCGCTGCCTGCGAAAACGCTTCCGGCAGGAACGGCGACAGGCAGAGCGCGCCGAGCACCATGTTGGAAGCGGATATCGTCAGCGGATGATGGCGGGCAAAGAGCGGCTTTTGCACGATGGTGTTGACGGCGGAACAAAGTGCTGAGCCCAGCACCAGCAGCGCGCCGGCGTTGAAATGCAGGCCGTGCCCGTCGGCGACCGCGATGATGCCGATGCCGGCGAAGGAAATGATGGTCCCCAGCCAGGCAAGCCCCGAGAAGCGCTCGCCAAGCAGCGCCATCGCCATGATGGCGGTGAAGATCGGGCTGACATTGATGATGAAGCCGGCCGCGCCTGCCGAGACGGTGAGCTCGCCGAAATTGAGCATGGCAGTGTAGAGCGCGACGAAGATGGCGCCGCCGAAGCCGAAGCGCCACAATTCGTCGATCCTGGGCAGCGCCGGGCGCTTCACCGCGAGGAAGATGGCGGCGGGAACCGCCGCGATGGCAAAGCGCAGCGCCCCTAACTCCAGCGGCTGGAAGGCGGCAAGGCCGGCGCGGATTGCCGGGAAAGCCGAGGCCCAGCCGATGACCGTCAACGTCATCGCGACCGCGGCGGCGGTGTCCATGCGCTGTGTCTCATTCAACGTGCCGGTGTAAGCGCTCATTGCCGTAACCTTGTCTTTCTGTGCCATGGACGCAGAAAACGCCATTGCCGGGCAATTGACAAACGACCAATTCGAGGGTCAGCTGTGAACATGGCTCACAGCTCTGACCAGATACTGCCGCTCGAAACCTTGCGCGCCTTCGATGCGGCGGCGCGTATGGGGAGTTTTTCCGCGGCGGCTGAAAAACTCAACCTCACCCATGGCGCGGTAAGCCGCCAGATCGCCAAGCTGGAGGGCTGGCTTGGCTTGAAGGTGTTCGAGCGCAACGCGCGTGGCGTGACGCTGACGATCGAGGGCAACCGCCTGCATTTGCGGACCACCGAGGCCTTCGCGCTGATCTCGTCCAACTCCGACCGCTGGGTCGAGCCGCGCGGCACCGCCGTGGTGCGGCTGGCCTCGATCCCGTCGGTGAGCGGGCTGTGGCTGATGCCGCGCATGGCCGTATTGGAGAACCATCCGACCAAGCTGCGCATCGTGCTCGACGTCGACAACCGCCAGGCCGACCTCGCCGACGAAGGCATCGACCTTTCGGTGCGCTGCGGGCGCGGCCGCATCCCGGGCCGCGTCTCGGTGCAGCTGTTTGAGGAGCATATTTTCCCGATCGCCTCGCCCGAGCTGGCGAAGGAGATCGGACGAGGCGACCCAGCCCGGCTGCTGAAATTCCCGCTGATCAACGATTCCGACGCTTCCGCTTGGCGCGCCTGGTTCGCGGCGCAGGACGTGGATTATCGCCCGCGCCCGCAGGACCGGCGTTTCGAAGACTATAATCTGGTGCTCGACGCGGCGGCGCACGGGCTGGGTATCGCGCTGGCGCGACCGCCACTCACGGCGGACCAGATCGGGTCCGGCCGTATCGTCGCGGTCGATGAGCGCGTCGCGCTCAATCCGGTGTCTTATTGGATGGACCGCCCGGTCGGCCGGCCGCGCGCGGCGGCGGCGGACCTTGCCAGGCGCATCGCCGAACAGGCAGGGCTTGCTCCGGAAAAGCTCGAAGCTTTCCTTCAGGACGACGGCTAAAGCGCGTCGCGCTGAAACGGATTCAGGCGACGCGCTTAAGTCTTTGTTTTGATGCATGTCGTTGTCCCAGAACCGCTGCGCACTTCCGGGCGACATGCATCGGAGCGTTTCACCGTTTCACGAAAACGGCGAACCACTCCATCTCCTTATTTTTTGACGCAATCCCGGACGGAAAGGCAACGGCGAAGTCGCCAAGCCTAATCGCTCACACTTTTCCTGGCATTGCTCTGAGCGGGGTTAGCGAAGCAGCAGCACCATGATCGTTGCCGTCACCGCAGAGACGATGGCCGTGACAACCGAGATCGTCCAAAGGGATATCGGCGCGGCTTCCGATCGCGGGGCGTGTCCAGCCGGGCGGACGGAGGCACCGCGCGGCTGAGGCGCGTTGGCATTGGCCGCGACCAGCGCTGCAGCGGAAGCGATGGCCGGCGAAAACGTGGATAATGCCGGCGCAACCGCGGGCCTGGACGTATTGTCGGTAACCGCCGTCGGTGGCGGTACGAAGCCGCGTGGGGCCTGATCGGTATCCGTCGCCGCCCGGCCGGTCGAGGGTCTTGCCGACGCATCGTCGGCGGCGGCATCGGGCTCCATGACGGCCCGGTAGGCGTCCTCGACCTCGGAGGACGACAAGCGTTGCGATGCCTGAGCGGCCTGGCGCGGCTGCGCGCTTTGCAGCGACTGGGCCGCGATTTGCGCCGCCTGCCCCGTCGTGGGCGCTGGCGGCTGGATCAGCGCTTTGATCAAAGCCGTCGTCGCCGGATCGGCCTTGGGCGAGGGCACCACTTGCGGCGTGAGCGCCTCATTGATCAGCGTGTTCAAGCGGGTCGAGGCGATGTCCATGCCGGCTTCCGGAAACCATTTTGCCGCTCAGCCATACTGGATGAGCATTGCGTCAAGCTTGACGTTGCTTGCGATTTGTGGCGATTGAAACCCGATGAACTCAAGCGTCCTTTCATGATGAACCGTTTCGAAGGCCCGGGCGGCAGGGAAGCCCGGATCCGTTATCTCGACGGCGACTTCCAGGTCACCAGTCCCGGCTCTTTCGTGCGCTGCGCGGTGACGGGCGAAAACATTCCCCTCGACGAGCTCAAATATTGGAGCGTCGCCCGGCAGGAGCCCTATGTGAACGCGGCGGTCTCGCTTGCCCGCGAGATCGAGATGCACCCGGAATTGCGCAAGCGGGGATAGGCCATGCGAGCCCATGGCACCGCGGCCATCGACCTCGACCGCTTAGGGCACTGCATTGAAAAACTTCAGGAAATCTCTCAAGACCCTTGTTCGCATGCCGCTTGTCATGCGTGCGAGATTGCGCGATCGGGCAGTGTCGAGGGCGCCCCGATTCAAGCTGACGGCCTGCGCCATCTTCCGTGAGGAAGCGCCGTTCCTGGCCGAATGGATCAGGTTCCACCAGAATGTGGGATTTGAGCATTTCTATCTCTACAACAACTTCTCGACCGACGACTTCAAAGCCGTGTTGAACCCGTTCATGCAGGAGGGGCTGGTTACGCTGGTCGACTGGCCGCGGCCGGTGGGGCAGCTGTCGGCTTATAGGGACTGCATCCGCAGGCACTGGCGTGAAGCGTTGTGGATCGGATTCTTCGACATCGATGAGTTTCTTTTCGCGCCCGACGGACGTGACGTTCCCTCGGTTCTGAGGGACTATCGCGACCTGCCAGGCGTTTGCGTCTGGCAAGCGTTCTATGGCTCCTCCGGCCATGTCGAGCGCCCGGAACGGCGGGTGGTCGAGGCCTACACGATGCGAGCCGGGCTGGACATCACGACGGTCAAGACAATCCTCAATCCCCGCCTGGTCTACAAGCCGGGCGTCCATCAGTCGAAATTCCTGTCCGGTGAAGGGATGGACACCCATCGACGGACCATCGCGCCCGGCGTGCCTCCCCAGCTCGATATCCTGAGGATCAATCACTATTGGTCGCGCTCGCTCGCCGACCTCGACCAGAAAATCCGGCGCCGCGACGCCTCGACTTCCGCGCTGCGCGACAGGGATTGGCATTTCGACTTCGAAAGCAAGCTCAATGTCGAGCGCGACGAGGCGGTCCTGAAGGCGATGCGGCGCGCAGGATAGCCGTAGCCACCTCCTCTTCCCCCTCCCATCGACGGTCCCAGGCCGTCATTTCAGTGCTGACACTTTCGCTTTTCTGAGGCTATTAGACAGCAAAGGGCGATGGGTACGGGGGTTATCGTGAAGGTTCTTGTGACGGGTGGGGCCGGCTTTATCGGCTCGCATCTATGCGACCTGCTGCTGGCACAAGAACGCCAGGTAATATGTGCCGACAATTTTTCGACCGGCTCGGAGGAAAACATCCGTCACCTTCTGGGCAATCCAAATTTCGAGTTTCTCAGGCACGACGTTACCGTGCCGCTCAAAGTCGAAACGGATGAGATCTTCAATCTCGCCTGCCCGGCCTCGCCCGTTCACTATCAGCGCATTCCGATCGAGACGACCAGGACCTGCGTCTATGGAGCGATCAACATGCTCGATCTCGCATGCGCTTCCGGAGCCAGGATCCTTCAGGCATCGACATCCGAGGTCTATGGCGATCCGCAAGTCCACCCTCAGACCGAGGCCTATTGGGGTCACGTCAATCCGATCGGGCCGCGCAGTTGCTACGACGAAGGCAAGAGATGCGCCGAGGCGCTGTTCTTCGACTACTGGCGCCAGTCGAAATTACCCATCAAGGTGGTGCGCATCTTCAACACATACGGGCCGCGCATGCACCCGTCGGATGGACGGGTGGTCAGCAATTTCATCGTCCAAGCCCTGCGGAACGACCCCATAACCATCTACGGCGACGGAAGCCACACGCGCAGCTTCTGCTATGTCGACGACCTCGTCGACGCGATGGTTCGGATGATGGCTACGCCCGACGATTTCGTGGGCCCCCTCAACGTTGGGAACCCGACGGAAGTCACGATCCTGGAACTGGCCGAACTTGTATTGGGTATCGTCGGCGGCAAGTCCAAAATCGAGTTCAAGCCCCTCCCGCAGGACGATCCCCGCCAGCGCCAACCCGACATAGGCCTGGCGCGAGCGACGCTGGACTGGTCTCCTCGCGTCACTCTCGAAGATGGGCTCGGCGAGACGGTTCGCTACTTCCGCCGGCTGATCGACGGCAATTGACGGCGGGCACCGGGCAAGCCGGCGCTGGATCTGAAGACCGCTTGATCCTTTTCGGCACCACGCTCGAAGCTCAGCCCCGCATCTTGCGCAGGCGCCAGGCGTCGAGCGTCTCGTCTACGATGCGTTCGGGCACATGATCGAGCTCGAACACGGCCTCGATATCGAGCACGTCCAGTTGGTCGAGGAAACCGGAGGGCGTCTCGCCATGGCGCAGCCGCGCGGCGTCCTTTGCCGTGGTGACGAGGCGCAGCCCCTCCTGCCAGGCAAGCGTCAGGAGGTCGCCTAGCTCGTCCTGGGCGTAGAAATGATGGTCCGGGAAGGCTCGCGACAGCGCGACTTCGCCGCCCGCGCCGCGCACCGTGTCGAAGAATTTCTCCGGATGGCCGATGCCGGCGAAGGCCAGGAAGCGGCCGCCGGCGAAGCGTGACGGGTTGGCCGGCTCGACCTGCGCCAGGAAGATTGGCCGGCCGGCGCGCGCCGCCTGGCGCACGACGCCGTCGGCGGCGGCCCCCTCGCCCATCTTCAGCAGGCCGCTGGTGAAGACCAGTTGGTCGACGACCCTGGCGCGGAGCGGCCCGCCCGGGATGACACGGCCGTTGCCGATGCCGAAGCGGGCGTCGACCACGACCAGCGCATAGTCGATGTGGATTCGCGCCGACTGGAAGCCGTCATCCATGATCAGGAAGTCGCAGCCATGTTCCTCGATGAGCAGCTTCGCGCCGGCGGCGCGGTTCGCCGTCACCGCAACCGGCGCATGTTCGGCCAGAAGCAGCGGCTCGTCGCCGACATGCTTGGCGGCGTCATGATGCGCATCGACGACATGCGGCCTGGCGAACGACCCGCCGTGGCCGCGCGACAGGAAGCCTGGCGTGAGCCGCATGCGCCTGGCTTGCTTGGCCAGAGCAATGGCGACCGGCGTCTTGCCGCTGCCGCCGACGGTAAGGTTGCCGACGCACAGGACCGGCGCTGCGACCTTCTCGCGCGGGGCGTGGCGCATGCGGCGGCCGGCGACCAGCCCATAGATCGCCGATGCAGGCGACAGCGCAAGCACGCGCCAGTCCGGCTTTTCCCACCAGAAGGGTGGCGCTTCGCTGGTCATCGCGCCTGCCCCATGCGTCTCGGCTTCGCGCATGGACTTTTCCAAAAACCGGTCCCGATTTTTGGCATCATGATCTAGCGCCCGTTTGCGCCTTTCAGGCGCGCCTTGACGACCAGCGGCTGGATATAGGGCTCCAGCGATTTCAGCGTGCGGGCAAGCGCGCCGCGCATCTCGTCGACGGTGGCAGCACCGGCCGCCATCATTTCGTGGCGCGCCACTTCGTTGCTCAAAAGGAAATTGACGGCTCCGGTCAGCATGTCGCGGTCGCGCACCAGCTTGGCGCCGCCGCTGTCGAGCAGACGCTGATAGGCCTCGCGGAAATTCTGCACGTTACGGCCGGCCAACACTGCGGTTTCGAGCATCGCCGGCTCGAGCGGGTTCTGGCCGCCTTGCGAAGTCAGCGAGCGGCCGACGAAAGCGATCTCGGTCAGCCTTAGGTAAAGGCCCATTTCGCCGATCGTGTCGCCGAGAAGGATGTCGGTATCGTGGGAGATGCGGTCACCCTTGCCGCGCCTTGCCACGGACAGGCCCATGCCGGAAATCTGCGCGGCCAGCGCATCGGCGCGATCGGGGTGACGCGGCACGATGATGGTCAAGAGCCCATGATGTCGCTTGTGCAGGCTGGCATGGACCTCCGCGGCCACGACCTCCTCGCCATCGTGGGTCGAGATCGCAGCCCAGGTCGGACGGCCGCCGATCTGGCGCTGCAGGGTGGCTAAGGCTCGCTCGTCGGCCGGCGGCGGGCTGGTGTCGACCTTGAGGTTGCCGGAGACGGTGACCGGCCTGGCGCCGAGCGCGCGGAACCGCTCGCCGTCGACATCCGACTGGGCGATGACATGGGCAAGATTCTCGAACAGCGCCTCGGCAACGCCGGCGCGCTTCTTCCAGGACATGAAGGAGCGGTCGGACAACCTGCCATTGACCAGAACCTGCGGCACGTTGCGGGCGCCAAGCTCCAGGATGGTCATCGGCCAGATTTCCGATTCGGCGATGATCGCCAGTTCCGGCCGCCAGTGATCGAGGAAGCGGCTTACCGCCGGCTTCAGATCGAGCGGCACATATTGGTGGATGATGCGGTTGCCAAGACGCTCTTCGGCGACCTTGGCCGAGGTCACGGTGCCGGTGGTCAGGACGATGTTGACGCCATAGTCGAGGATGCTCTCGACCAGCGGCACCACCGCGATCGTCTCGCCCACGCTTGCGGCATGGATCCAGATCACCGGCCCTTCCGGACGGGGACGGCCGGCGACGCCATAGCGTTCGCGGCGGCGGACGCGATCCTCCTTGCCGCGCGAGGCGCGCCAGGCGACATAGGGGCCGATCAGCGGATAGGCGGCCGCCCCCGCATAGCGATAGGCAGTCAGGGCCGCACGCGCCCAGCGCTCGCTCATTTGCCGCCGTCCACGAGGCGATAAGCCTCAGCCGTCGCGACATTGAGAGAGGCAGTGAGCTCCTGGCGCTTGCGCTCCATCTCGGCGTCGTCGGCATCGGCGGGCACGAAGACAGGCGGCCCCACGATGACCGCAGAGCGGCCGAAAGGCAGGTTGATGGTGGTCTTGTCCCAGCTCTTCTCCAGCACCTTGCGGCGGCTGGTGGCGATCGCCGAGGGCAGGATCGGCCGGCCGGAAAGCCTTGCCAGGAGAACGATGCCAAGCCCGGCGTCGCGCGGCGTGCCGTTCGGAATGTCGGCAATCATGGCGACGTTCTTGCCCGCGACGAGCGACTTCTTGAGCGCGATCAAGGCCTTGGCGCCACCTTTGTCGAGATGCCTCGAACTGTTGCGGCCGCCGGAGCCGCGCACCGCCTCGATGCCGAATTTCTCGATCATCAGCGCCTGGAGCTCGGCGTCGGCGCTGCGCGAGACCATGGCGACCAGCTGCCGGCCCTTGGGGTAATAGGCGGGGGTCAAAAGATGCTGGCCATGCCAGAGCGCGATGATGCCGGGCTCGAGATGGGCATAAGCGCCGCCTGCTACCTGCGTCGAGCCCTCGACGAGCGGGCTGGTGAGGCGAATCAGCCGCAGGAACCAGGCGAACAGGCTGGCGATGAAGTTCTTGACGAAACTCGACTGCGCCAACGGCTCGCGGATACGCCGCCACAGCGTGCGCGTTCCGCCGCGCCTGGCGGCGCGCCGCCTGGTCGCCCCTTTCACCGCTTCATGCTCCATCGACGTCAACCGCCGACCTTCGATTCTGGATCGAGCAGACGGTGCAGATGAACAACGAAATAGCGCATATGGGCATTGTCGACACTGGCCTGCGCCTTGGCTTTCCAGGCGCCAAGCGCGGTCTGATAGTCGGGATAGATGCCGACAATGTCGAGGGAGTCGAGGTCACGGAACTCGGTTCCACCCAGCTTTTTCAGCTCGCCACCGAAAACCAGGTGCAAAAGCTGCTTCTTTCCGTCTTCCACGGCCATGCCGACCCTTCGCAGATTCATGAGTTTTGTGAAACGTTTAGCCCAAAGCGGTCGATTTTGGAACTGCGGGCCGACTCACCCTTGGTCAATGCCGGCAATTACGCCGGCGAGCACGGCAAGCAGCTCGCCGCTGCCGGCGGCGAGCGCGCCGTGATTGATCACCTCGCCGGCGTAGCGCGGCGGCTTGCCGGTACGGTCGAGCAATGCGCCGCCCGCCTCCGTGAGTATGAGATCGGCGGCGGCGATGTCCCAGTCATGCGCGCTCGGCTTGACGAAGGTCGCGTCGAGCTTGCCTGCGGCGATCATCGCCAGCCGATAGGCAAGCGAAGGAATGTAGGCGGTCCGCCGCAGCCTTTCCTGCCAAGCCTGCGGCATCAAGTCGACCAGCGGCTTGGGTCCGCCGATATCGACGCTTTCGCCCAGCGGCCGCACGTGGATGCGCTTGTCGTTGAGATAGGCGCCCTCGCCCGGCAGCGCCCAATAGGTCTCGCGTTTGGCCGGGCATTCGAGCACGCCGGCCAGCGAACGCCCGTCCTCGACCACGGCGACGCTGACGCACCAGGAATGCAGGCCATCGAGAAAGCCGCGCGTGCCGTCGATTGGATCGACGACGAAGGTGCGGCGGGCCGACAGCCTGGCATGGTCGTCGGCGGTCTCCTCCGACAGCCAGCCATAATCCGGACGCGCCCGGAGCAAGGTCTCACGCAGATAGGCGTCCGCGGCATGGTCGGCCTCGCTCACCGGCGAGGTGCCGCCCTTCATCCACACCTGCGGGCTGTTGCCGAAATAGCGCATGGCGATGATGCCGGCCTCGCGGGCGGCCTCGCGCAGCAGAGCGAGGTCGTCGCGGGCCTCATTCGAAGTCAATTGGTCAAGCGCCGGCAAGGGTCATCCCTTCAATCAGGAGCGTCGGCGCCGCCGTGCCGAAATTGCGGTCGAGATCGTTGGCCGGCACCATGTTGAGGAACATGGTCTTCAGGTTCGAGGCGATCGTCACCTCGGCCACGGGATAGGCCAGCGCGCCGTTGTCGATCCAGTAGCCGGAAGCGCCGCGGCTGTATTCGCCGGTGACCATGTCGACGCCCTGGCCGAAGACCTCGGTGACATAGAAGCCGCTCTTCAACGACGCGATCAAATCCTGCGGCGAACGCTCGCTTGGCTCGATGGCAAAGTTGGTCGAGGACGGCGAAACCGACGAGCCGCTGCGCGAGCCGCGTCCATTGGTGACGAGACCGAGCTCGCGCGCGGCCGAGGTCGACAGGAACCAGTGGTTCAACACGCCCTTCTCGACCATCAGCAGCTTGTCGCCCTCGACGCCCTCGCCATCGAACGGGCGCGAGGCCTGGCCGCGCCGCCGCAAAGGCTCGTCGGTGACGGTGATGGCGGCCGAGGCCACCGCTCTGCCCATCATGTCGCGCAGGAAGCTGGTCTTGCGGGCGACCGCGGCGCCGTTGATGGCGCCGGCCAGATGGCCGGCTATGCCGCGCGCGACGCGCGGATCGAACACCACGTCGACCGGGCCGGTCGCCGCCTTGCGGGCGCCGAGGCGGCGCACCGCGCGTTCGCCGGCCTTGCGGCCGATCTCTTCCGGCGCGTCGAGATCGGCGAAATGCTGGCGCGAGGAGAATTCATAGTCGCGCTCCATCGCTGTGCCCTCTCCGGCAATGACGCTGGTCGAGCGCGAGAAACGCGAGGCGACATAATGGCCGACAAAGCCATGCGAAGTGGCGAGAACCAGGCCGCCAAGGCCGGCGCCAGCGCTGCTGCCCGCGGAATTGGTGACGCCCTTGACCGCCAATGCGGCCGCTTCGGCGGCAAGGGCAGCTTCCTTGAGCTGGTCGGCGGAAACTTCGGTCGGGTCGAAGAGGTCGAGATCGCGCAAATTGCGGGCGAGCAGCGCCGGATCGGCGAGGCCCTGGAACGGATCCTCGGGCGAAACCCTGGCCATGGCAACGGCACGCTCGGCAAGCGCCTTCGGGTCGGATGCGGCGGTGGCCGAGACGCTCGCCACACGCTGGCCGACGAAGACGCGTAGCGACATATCCTCGCTCTCCGACGATTCGGTGCCCTCGACCTTGCCCAGCCGGACCGAGACGCCGGCCGAACGGCCGCGCACCGTGACCGCGTCGGCCGCGTCGGCGCCGGCGCGCCTGGCAGCCTCGACGAGCGCCGCGACGCGATCGGTCAATTTCGCTGCGTCGAGCTTATCGGTCATAAGGTTGTTCCTGTTTGTTCACGCGGTCTGCCAAGCCGGATCCGGCCGCGTCCATCCGTGGCTGCCACCGCACCATCTATGGATGCCACCGCACCATCTATTGTTCCATTGCCGCTTGTGCAATGGGCGGCGGGCAATCAGGATACCGCGACCAAATCGCCCAAAGCGACAGGAAGGGGTTCCGATCGCGGGAAGAGCGTTCACGCTCTGATGAAGGGGTTTGGCCGCGCGCGTCAGCGCCGAGCTGATGGCGCCGGGCTAAAATGGGGGAAGGATGGAGTATTTCGTCGGTGGAGAGTTTACCTATGACTGGACCTCCCATCACCTGAAGCTTTGGGAGAAGCTTCTCGGCGACAAGGCCGGCACGGCGACGGCGGTGCTCGAAATCGGCTCGCTCGAGGGCCGTTCGGCGCTGTTTTTCCTGCAGTTCCTGCCAAAATCCCACATCACCTGCGTGGACAGCTTCCAGGGCAGCGAAGAGCATGTCGGCTCGAAGTATGAATCGGACATGGCCGAGGTCGAACGACGCTTCGACCGCAATCTCAAGCCCTTCGCCGGCCGGGTCGAGAAACGCAAGGGCCACTCGGTAACGATCCTGCCGGGCCTTGCCGCCGAACACCGGCTATACGACGTGATCTATGTCGACGGCGACCATTCCGCCACAGCCACTTACAGCGATGCCCGACTGGCCTGGGACCTGCTCGACAATGATGGTGTCATGATCCTGGACGATCATCCGTGGGGGCCAGATCTGCCGATGGCCAGGCGCCCCGAGGCAGGGATCGAAGCCTTCCTGAGCCAGGTCGCCGGGGAATACGAGCTGTTGCACCGGGACCAGCAGATCATCATTCGCAAGAACGGGATCGTCGCGGCCAAGTCATTCACGATCGCTGGACGCGACATCGGCGAACTGGCCGGCGGCGCGCTGTCGCCGCCGCTCGTCAGCTTCGTCGTCATCAACTGGAATTACGGCCGCTATGTCGGCGCCGCGATCGATTCCATACGCCGGCAGGACTATCCGCATTTCGAGTGCATCGTCATCGACAACGGCTCGACCGACGACAGCGTGCAGGTGATTGCCCGGCATGTCGAGGGCGATCCGCGTTTCCGGGTCGAGACGCTGGCGCAAAACGGCGGCCAGCTCGGCGCCGCCCTGTGGGCTCTGGACAAGGTGAATGGCGGATTCGTGACCTTCGTGGACGCGGATGATGTGCTGTTCGACAACTACGCTTCGACGCACATCCAGGTGCACATGGCGTTGCAACGAAGCGTCGGCTTCACGTCAGCCAACGTCGCCGAGATGGATTCGACTGGCAAGGCCCTGACGGCCTCCTACCAGCAACTCCAGT
Source organism: Mesorhizobium sp. B3-1-9 (assembly GCF_006439595.1). Classification (NCBI taxonomy): domain Bacteria; kingdom Pseudomonadati; phylum Pseudomonadota; class Alphaproteobacteria; order Hyphomicrobiales; family Phyllobacteriaceae; genus Mesorhizobium; species Mesorhizobium sp. B3-1-9. The sequence goes on along the minus strand of NZ_VFTJ01000003.1, from coordinate 260,020 downwards.
TGAACAGACCGGACGCGCAACGAGGCCTTCGAGGCGAGCGGACCGTGTTGAGACTGCCGACGGTGTCCCCCTCGCAATACCGGCTCCTCGACGCCAACACGGCGACCATACCGCGGTGGCAAATAGGCTGGCTCTGGGCGCCGGGCAGCGCGAACATGTTCCGTACATCGGTGCTGCGTCTGTTGAGCCTGGACGACGGCAGCAGCCCGCGGATGACATCGGCGGACGGCTATTTCAATACGATCTGCCATGCCGTTGCCGGCAGCGCGCTGATCGATATGCCCTTGTCCGGCTATCGCCTGCATTCGAGCAATTATTTCGCGACCGGTGAAAGCATCGAGGGCATGCGTAGCGGAACAAGAGATTACACTGTCAGATTGGAGCAATTCACATATGAAAGCGTAAGGTTCCTGATCGAACAAAGCGACCGTTTCGACTGGGTTCTGGGGGCAGAGTTTTGGCCTGTCGTAGACCGGGTCACACGGGAAAACCCTGATAAGTTGCGCGACTATTTCAGCAATGAGATCGCGGTCGAGATATTCAAGCGCAACGCGCCGCAATTGAGGTCTGTCTTCGGTGCCAAAGGATTCAGCAAGGAGGTCACGGCCCGGTTTTCCGGCGCACAGGCAAGATCTATCCTCAGAGCCGGTTTCGGAGGCGGAATTCCGATGCGCGTCCTTCGCAAAATGTTGTCCCGCGATCTCCGCGCCTTCCTGAAGAGGAAGCCGAGACGATAATGACCGCGCCGAAAATCAGCTTCCTCATCATCAACCACAATTACGGCCGCTATGTCGGCCAAGCGATATCGAGCGTTCTGTCGCAAACTTATGACGACTTCGAATGCCTCGTCGTCGACAACGCCTCGACCGACGACAGCCGCGATGTCATCGCGGAGTTCGAGAATACCGACCCCAGGCTGGCGTTCGAATATCTGGACAGCAACCTGCACCAGATGGGCGCATTCCTTCACGTCGTGGATCGCCTGACGGGCGAATTGGTCTGTATCGTGGACGCCGACGATTTCCTGTTCGCGACCTTCGCGGCCTTCCACGCCCAGCTTCATCGCGACTGCCCGACGATCGCGGCGACGTCGAGCGGCGTTCTTGAAACCGACCATGTCGGGCGGCCGCTGTCTTCCGGTTTTGCATGGCTGCTGCACCGCAGGGTGGGCCGGCCCTTCGATCCCGATCGTGCAAATTCAGATCACATGATCTTGGGAGGACGAGAGCGCGAGTTGCTCTGGCAACAGTCCACGGTGATAGAACCACACGAGCCCGGCTGGCACTGGTCGCCTGGAACGGCGAACATGTACAAGCGGCATTATCTTGCCCGATGCAAGCCATCTCGGGCCGTTGTCGGCAATGCCGCGACCGACAATTATTTCATGCCGTTCGTGCATGCCTTGGCTGGTTCGGCCTGCATAGATCTTCCGCTTTCGGCCTACCGAATTCACGGAAGCAACGTGCATGGCGCGCAGCCCTCCATGCCGGGCCTGAGGACATTCAGCAAAGCCGCCCATCAGCGCTCGTGCGCGCGGCGAAGCGCCATCGTGCGCGAACTGGCTTCACGTGCCCGGGATTTTGTCTCCACCCACGGACGTGCTTTCTGGACCCTGATGGATGCCCCCAGCGTGCCGGATGGGGTTCCGTTGAATGCATATTTCAACGACCCTACAATTCAGGATATTTTGGCCGATCATTTCGACGAGATCCTGGCGGCATGCGGAGAAGCCGAGACGCGCGAGGCTTTGCGCGCCCGCATGGGGCGCAAAGGTTACAAACAATTCCTGGCCTTGCAGAGTCGGGGAAAATCCCGACCTGACTCAAAGGCCAACGGCGGCTGACATCACGCCACCGGCGCCCAGATCACGTCGTCGATCCTTGCGGCGCCCGTCGCCAGCATCACCAGCCGATCGAAGCCGAGGGCCGAGCCGCTGGCTTGCGGCATGTTGGCCAGGGCAGCGAGGAAATCCTCGTCCAGCGGATAGCGCTCGCCATAGACGCGCTCCTTCTCGTCCATCTCGGCGATGAAGCGGCGACGTTGCTCGGCAGGGTCGGTGAGCTCGCCGAAGGCGTTGGCAAGCTCGACGCCGCAGCAATAGAGCTCGAAGCGCTCGGCAACACGCGGATCCTCGGCACTCGGCCGGGCGAGTGCCGCTTCCGAAATCGGATAGCCGTAAAGGATGGTGGCGCGCCCCTGCCCCAGCGCCGGCTCGATCTTTTCGACCATCACCCGGCTGAACAGGTCGGCCCAGTTGTCGTCGGGCGCGGTGCGCAGTCCGGCTCGGACCAGCGCTTCGTGAAGCGCGTCGCGATCGGTGCCGCCGTCGACCGAGACGGTCGCAAGAAGGTCGATGCCTGCATATTGAGTAAAGGCTTCGGCCACGCTCAGCCGCTCGGGCTCGGCGAACGGGTCGGCCTCGCGACCGCGGAAACGGAAGCTTGTGGCGCCTGCTTTTTCCGCGGCGAGCGCCAGGAAGTCGGCGCAATCGTCCATCAGGCGTTCAACCGTATCGCCGACGCGGTACCATTCGAGCATGGTGAATTCAGGGTGATGCAGCGGCCCGCGCTCGCGGTTGCGCCAGACGGGGCCGAGGCTGAAGATGCGTTCCTCGCCGGCGGCGAGCAGCTTCTTGCAGGCGAATTCGGGCGAGGTGTGGAGATAGAGCGGCCGGCGCGACGCGTCGGGCCCGATCGCCTCGGTGGCGAAGGCGGCAAGGTGCGCCTCGTTGCCCGGTGAAACCTGCAGCGCCGAGGTCGTCACCTCGACGAAATCGCGTTGCGCGAACCAGCCGCGAAGGGCGGCGGCGATAGCATTGCGCGCCATCAGCCGGGGCCGGCGGTCGGCATGGATATGCGGCGTCCACCAGGGCGAGGCGGCGGTCATGGGCAGGAAAATCGCTCGGCAGGCTGGCGGTTCAGCGCAAGATGCGCTAGGGCGCAGGCGATGGCCGCCGTCGCCGCTTCGCGGAAATCGACGCCTGCAGGCCGAAAAACTCGAATGGGATCGAATACCGTGGTCAAGGTCATCGCCAGTTCCTTACGCAAAGGCAACGTCGTCGATAAGGACGGCAAGCTCTATGTCATCCTCTTTGCCGAAAACATCCACCCTGGCAAGGGCACGCCGGTGACCCAGCTCGACATGCGCCGCATCGGCGACGGAGTGAAGGTCTCGGAGCGCTACCGCACGACCGAAATGGTCGAGCGCGCCTATGTCGAGGAGCGCGAGCACACCTTCCTCTATTCCGACGGCGAAGGTTTTCACTTCATGAACCCGGAAAGCTACGACCAGGTCGTGGCCTCGGAAGCCGTGGTCGGTGATATGGCGCCCTATCTGCAGGAAGGCATGGCCGTCCAGCTCGCGCAGTTCAACGGCGTGCCGATCTCGCTGGTGCTGCCGCAGCGCGCCACCTTCGAGGTGGTCGACACCGAGCCGGTCACCAAGGGCCAGACGGCGTCTTCGTCCTACAAGCCGGCAATGCTCTCCAACGGCGTGCGCACCGCCGTGCCGCCGCATATCTCCGCCGGCACGCGCGTGGTGGTGATGACCGCCGACGGCTCCTATGTCGAGCGCGCCAAGGACTGAGAGTCCGCAGTTTCACAGCAGCCCAACCGCCATGGCCCGCCCGCGACCAAGCGGGCCATGGTACGGTTGTCTGGATGTCAGGCTCTGACCCGAAGCGAATTTACATTTGCCGCGACGTGAAGGGCAGCCGCGCTCAAATGTCGCCGTGCAACGACCGCGAGCCAATCCTGAAAGGCGCCGTACGTTTACCTCGGGCAAATGTTGCGCTCGAAAAGCCGACATGGGAGTTTCCCGCGCGACAGCCTGACCTTGGCCCAAAAGCCCGGCTTGGCTAGAGTTCGAAAGATGCTGGACGCCATTCACCACGTCGCGCTTATCTGCACCGACTACGATCGGTCGCGACGGTTCTATGTCGAGCTCCTCGGCCTGGACCTGATCCGCGAGGTCTATCGGGAGGACCGGCAGTCTTGGAAGGCCGACCTGCGAATCGGATCCGCCCAGCTGGAATTATTCTCCTTCCCTGACCCGGTGCCGCGGCCGTCTTATCCAGAGGCGACAGGGCTGCGGCACCTGGCGTTTGCTGTGGGGAACATCGACCTCGTGGTTGTGCGCCTGGAAGCCGCCGGCGTTGCCGTAGAGCCAATCCGGATCGACCCATATACGGATCGGCGCTTCACCTTCTTTAGCGACCCGGATGGACTGCCGTTGGAACTCTACGAAGCGCAATAAAGCACCGTTTAATACGACAGTCTGCGTATCGCGCGCAGCAGCGATCCAGGCGGAACCCTAAGGCGGGTGACCAGTTGAAAGGGATTGGAAAGGAGACACGTCATGGCCGACGGTTCCACCTTGCAACCCGCTGCTGCGATCGCTCACAAGAACCGCGCCCGCCAGCCGAACGAGAGCGTCGAGTACCGCAAGGCGCGCGAGGCCCTGTTGATCGAGGAGATCGAACTCAACCGCCACATCGCGCGCGTCGCCGCCCAGCGTCGCGCCTTGCCGCCTGGCGGCGAGGTGAAGGGCGACTATCAGTTCATTGGCGAAGCCAGTAGCGTGGCCGGCGCCAATCCCGTCGGCTTCGAGGAGCTCTTCGGCGATAAGGATACTCTGTTCGTCTACAACTGGATGTATGGCCCCAAGCGCCAGCGCCCTTGCCCAATGTGCACCTCGCTCCTGAGTTGCCTGGATGGCAACGCCGACCACCTCCGCCAGCGAATCGCCCTCTCCGTCGTCGGCCTTTCGGTCATCGAGCGGCAGATCGCCTTCAAGGTAGAGCGTGGCTGGAAGAACCTGCCTTTCTACGCCGACGTCAACGGGAATTTTAGCCGGGACTACCACGCGATCATGGACGATGGGACCGATACCGCCGCCGAAAACGTCTTCACCCGACGCGACGGAACCATTCGGCACTTCTGGGGCGCGGAGCTGGGTTTCGAGTCAGCCGATCCGGGCAAAGACCCGACAACCGAGCCGGACTTGATGATGCTGTGGAACGTCCTGGACTGGACGCCGGAAGGCCGCGGGACCGACTGGTACCCGAAGATCACCTACTAAGCGGTCGAGATGGTTTGCCCGGAAAAGGGCGAAAACCTGCTTAATCGGCTCACGGCCCCGCTCAAGGCATTCGCCATGTTGTCACCAAGCGTCTGCAATTGGTGCTCAGCGGCCTATCCGCTTGCGAGCATTCCGCGCTGTCCAATTGGCCACGATCAGGCCGTCACTTCCACCGGCAGACCGGCGGCTTTCCATTCCGGCATGCCGTCCTCGAGCCGGCGCGCGGAATACCCGAGCGAGCGCAACGCCGCGACCGCCTCGAAGGACATCACGCACCACGGGCCGCGGCAATAGGCGACGACCTCCCGGTCGGGAGCGACGGTGGCAGACCACGCCCTGACTTCCCCCAACGGCACGTTGATTGCGCCCGGCACATGGCCGAGCGCGAATTCATCGGCAGGACGAACGTCGATCAGCGTCACCAGCCCGTCGCGCATCAGCGTGCGGAGCTCGTCGCGCGTGACCGGCCGCATGTCGTCGCGCGCGTCGAAATAGCCGCGCACGATGCGGTCGACCTCGGCGAGATGCCGTTCGGCGACGCCGCGCACCGAGGCGAAAGCGGAGAGCACGCTTTCATCCGCGAGTGCGTAGCGGACAAACTTGCCGTCGCGCTCGGCCGAGACGATGCCGGCGCGGCGCAGCGCCTGCAGATGCTGGGAGATGTTGGCGACAGGCTGGCCCAGCTTGACCGCCAGCGCCTCGACGCTGCGCGCGCCTTGCGCGAGATGCTCGATCATTTCCAGGCGCAGCGGATGACCGAGCGCCTTGGCGACGATCGCGAACTGCTCGTACAGCGCCTGTTTCGGATTGCGGATTGACATCGCCTTTTCACTAACGCATCGTCATTCAATAGAATTATTGAATGTCAGTTTCAGCTCGGGCTGTCAAGCAGTGCGCGCTGCCCGGCACGTTCGCCTGATCGGAGGAAAAAGCGATGATTCTCAGGCAGTTCCTGCATAGCGACCCGGTGGCCGCTTCCTATCTGTTCGGCTGCGGCGGCAAGGCGTCCGCGGCAGTCGTCGATCCGCTCGGCGACATCGCGCCCTATGTCGAGGCGGCGCGCGCGACCGGTATGCGCATCCTCTATGTCGTCGACACGCATATCCACGCCGACCATATCTCGGTGGGGCGTACGCTTGCCGAAGCGACCGGCGCCGAATACGTGCTGTTCGAAGGCGCTGCGGCCGACTTCCCGTTCCGGCGTGTCAAGGACGGCGAGGTGCTGGAGCTTGGCAATGTGACGGCGACCGTCATGCATACGCCGGGCCACACGCCGGAACATTTGAGCCTTTTGGTCACCGACCGGACGCGATCGACCGAACCCTGGTTCGTGCTCACCGGGCACACGCTGATGGTCGGCGATCTCGGCCGCACCGAGCTTGCTTCAAACGCCGAGGACGGCGCCCGCGCGCTCTACGCCAGCGTGCGCCGCCTGAAGGAATTGCCCGATCACATCGAGGTGCTGCCCGGCGCCTATTCCGGTTCTGTCTGCGGCCGCTCGCTGAGCGGCAAGCCGACATCGACCATCGGCTTCGAGCGGCGCTTCAACAAGGCCTTCCGCATCGAGGACGAGGGTGAGTTCGTCGCCGCCATGACCGCCGACATCCCTCCCCCGCCGCCGGAGGCCGCCCGGAACCGGGTCGTCAACGCCGGAGCGAAACCTTGAGCACAGCGGCGTCCGCCGTCGCGCTCGGCCTCCAGGCCAACTGGAAGCAGTTTTCGCTCCTGGTGCTGATCAACGCCTTTGTCGGCGGCATGGTCGGCATCGAACGGACCGTCGTGCCGCTGATCGGCGCGGAGGAGTTCGGCGTCGCTTCCACCACGCTGGTCGTCTCCTTCATCGTCAGCTTCGGCGTGGTCAAGGCCTGCGCCAACCTCGTCTCCGGCCAGCTCGCCGACAGATGGGGTCGCAAGCGCGTGCTGATCCTCGGCTGGCTGTTCGGCCTGCCGGTGCCCTTCATCATCATCTCAGCTCCGAGCTGGGGCTGGATTGTCGCCGCCAACGCGCTGCTCGGCATCAACCAGGGCTTCGCCTGGTCGATGACGGTGATCATGAAGGTCGACCTGGTCGGACCGAAATCGCGCGGGCTCGCCGTCGGCCTCAACGAGTTCGCCGGCTACCTCGCCGTCGGCGTCACCGCTTTTCTGACCGGCTACCTCGCGAGCCGCTACGGCTTTCGTCCCGTGCCGATCTATCTCGGCGTCGGCTATGCGATTCTGGGTGCCGCGCTATCGATCCTGCTTGTGCGCGACACGCGCGAGCATGTGCGGCTGGAGCTGGCGAACCATCCGAAAGCAGCTTCGCCGCTCGGCTTCCGCGAGATCTTCATGCGGACCTCGTTTGGCGATCGCAACCTGTTCGCGGCCTCGCAGGCCGGCCTGGTCAACAATCTGAACGACGGCATGAGCTGGGGGCTGTTTCCGCTCTTCTTCGTTGCCAACGGGCTCGGCATCGAGCGCATCGGCATCCTCAAGGCGGTCTATCCGGCGGTGTGGGGCATCCTCCAGGTCGCGACCGGGCCGCTGAGCGACCGCTGGGGCCGCAAAGGGCTGATCGTCGCCGGCATGTGGGTGCAGGCGGCCGGGCTTCTGCTGACCGCCATGACGCGCGATTTCGGCTGGTGGCTGCTGGCGAGCTTGCTGCTTGGCCTCGGCACGGCGATGGTCTATCCGTGCCTGATCGCGGCGGTGTCGGACGCATCGCATCCCTCCTGGCGGGCGCGCTCGCTCAGTGTCTATCGCTTCTGGCGCGATCTTGGCTATGCGATCGGGGCGCTGTCGGCAGGCCTGATCGCCGACTTCTTCGGCTTCTCCGCGGCGATCGGAGCAATCGCGGCGCTGACCTTCCTGTCGGGTGCGATCGTCGCGATAGCGATGCGCGAGACGCGCGTCGCCGCCTTGGTTTCAGCGTCGGACGATGGTTAACATCGGCCCCGGGCAAGGCTTCCGTTTACGATATCGTAAGCTTGTTGCTGCGGGGCACGCGCCCGTCCGCTACAATTGCGGCAGTTGAATTTTCCTCGAGATCGTTCATGAGCAATCCAAACCGCATGCCGTGGGTGGATACGGCAAAAGGTCTTTCCATCATCCTGGTGGTGATGATGTATGCCGCCTACAACACCGGTGAATACACCGGCGGCGTCGGCTTCCTGCATTATGTCATCGGCTTCGCGACGCCGTTCCGCATGCCGGAATTCTTCCTGATCTCGGGCCTGTTCCTGTCGCAGGTGATCGACCGGCCATGGCGGCGCTATGTCGACCGCCGCGTCGTCCATTACCTCTATTTCTATGTGCTTTGGGCGATCATCTCGATCGGGCTGAAGATCGGCATCTTCAGCCGCGACCCCGCCGGCATGCTGCACGATCTCGCGATGGCCGCCGTCCAGCCCTACGGCGTCCTGTGGTTCATCTACATGCTGGCGGTGTTCGGGATCGTCATACGACTGCTGCGGGAGCTTCGCGTGCCGCACTGGATCGTCATCTTGGCTGCCGCCGCCCTGCAGATGTGGGCGCCGAAGCCGGACAGCTATGCGCTTGAGCAGTTCGCGGCCTATTTCGTGTTCTTCTATCTCGGCTTCGTCCTGGCGCCGCTGATATTCCGGCTGGTCGAGTGGACACAGGCTCGCTCGGCGATCGCCGTTGCGGGCCTGCTTGCCTGGGCGCTCGTCAACGGCCTGCTCGTCTATTCGCCGGGCTACGCCGTGCAGCCGGTCGGCATGCAGATGGGCCTGGCGGCATGGCCGCCGCTGCATCTGTCGCTTGCCGTCGCCGGCGCGGTGGCGCTCTGCGTCGCCGGCGGCTTCCTGTCGAAATTCGCCTCGATGGAATGGCTGCGCTGGCTCGGCGAGCATTCGCTGGTCGTCTATGTCGCCTTCACCATCCCGATGTCGATCTTCCGCGGCGTCATGCTGGCAAGTGGCCTTCTGACCGACACCGGCATGCTGAGCCTCGCCGTATTGCTCGTCTCGGTCGTCAGCCCGGTGGTGCTCTACTTCATCGTCAAGCGCATCGGCTTCGGCACCTTCCTGTTCGAGCGGCCGGCCTGGGCGCATGTCGACAGGCCGAACGCCGCCAAGGCCTCCAGCAAGCCCATGCCGCGGCCGGCACGCGAGGCGGCCTGATCAGGCCGCTCCATCCATTAGCCCGTTACTTGCCACCGCCGTGTCCCGGGCGCCGCGCGGCCTTGATCTTGCCGCTGCTCCCGCCGCCGCAGAAGAAGCAGCCGCCGCCGTCGGATTCCAGCCCCGACACGCCGGAGGGCATCGCCAGTTCCTGCAGCACGTCGCCTGTGTCGGGATCGACGCGCACCAGATCGCCCTCCTCGCCCTCCCAGGTGGCATGCCAGAGCTCGCCATCGACCCAGGTGACGCCGGTGACGACGCGCTTCGATTCGATCGTGCGGATCACCTTGCCCGTTTCAGGATCGATCTGATGGATCTTGTGTGCCCGGTATTCGCCGACCCAGAGCGAACCCTCGGCCCAGGCCATGCCTGAGTCACCCCCGTTGCCGGGGGCAGGAATGGTTGCGACGACCTTGCCGATCTTCGGGTCGACCTTGTGGATACGATCCTCGGCAATCTGGTAGAGATATTCGCCGTCGAAGGCAGTACCGGCATGTGAGGCGACATCGATCGTACGCACGATCATGCCGCTGTCGGGATCGAGCGCGTTCAGCTTGTCGCCACTGGCGAACCAGACATTTTCGCCATCATAGGTAACGCCGTTGACGCGCTCGACGCCGGGGAACGGTCCGAATTCACGCAGGATCTCGGCAGCGGCTCGTTTCATTTTCCAATCTCCATCGATCTCTTGTGTCAGCTTCGACTCTAGCCGCCCGGCTACAGACCTGAGAGTAACAACACAGTCGCGAATTTACCGAAGCCGGCGCCTTAAAGTTCGACGCAGACCTTGCCGAAATGCTTTTGGCTCTCATACGATCTGAAGGCCGAAGCAATTTCGTGCAGCGGAAAACTGCGACCGATCACGGGCCTGAGGCCATTGACCGTTATCGCCCGGATCATGTCTTCCTGGTCAGCCCTGTTCCCGATGGAAATTCCACTAACGCGGATCTGATTGGAAAACAGCGCCGGGATCGACACTTCTCCGGCGAAGCCGGTCAACACCCCGATCAGAGCGATGTGGCCGCCTATCCTGCAAGCCGTTATCGACTGGGCCAGCGTGCCTGGACCGCCGACCTCGACTACATGATCGACACCGCGTCCATCGGTCAGGTCCCTCGCCTTGCTGCCCCAGTCCGGCACGGCCTTGTAGTTGATGAGAGCATCGGCGCCGAGTCGCCGTAGCTTTTCGAGTTTCGCATCCGAGGAGGATGTAGCAATAACACGGGCACCAGCCATCTTGGCGAACTGCAGCGCGAACAGCGACACGCTGCCCGCGCCGAGGATCAGCACCGTATCGCCGGACTTCACCTGACCGCACACCACCAGGCCTCTCCAGGCAGTGACCCCGGCGCAAGTGAGTGTAGCCGCCTCCACGTGGGTGTAACCCGCCGGCGCTTTCGTGAAAGCCTGCCAGGGCATGCACGCATACTCCCGTGCATAGCCGTCGAGATCGTCGCCCAATTCGCCCCGCTTGTTCGCGCGCGAAGCCTCGCCGCCCAGCCAGTCGGGCCAATAGCAACTGACGACGGCATCGCCAGCCTTGAATGCTTCGACACCGTCGCCGACCGCAACCACCTCGCCCGCGCCATCGGACAGCGGAATACGACCGTCGGCGCAGGGCTTCTTGCCCGTGACAACCATGCTGTCGTGGAAATTCAGCGAGCACGCCCGGATCCGGACCAGCAACTCTCCCGGTCCGGCTTCGGGCCGATCCTCCTCAACCAGTTCCAGTTTTTCCAGGCCGCCTGGCGCCCGCAATCTGATCAGTTTCATGACGTCTCCTCGATCCAGTATCGGGAAACTAGTCGCTGGGCAGCGGACCCGGGAGTAACAACACAGTCGGGAATCCGGTCACCGGCGGCATCATCCAACGGCGCGCCCGGCCGCGGCCGACGGCCTGCACCTTGTGTTCGGCCGAAAGCTGCTCCAGCGCGCGCTGGACGGTGCGCGCGCTGGCGCCAAGCGCGATCGCCAGAGCCGAGCTCGACCAGGCCTCGCCGTCGGTCAGGAAGGCCATCACCGCACCATGCTCCTCCTCGACCGGCGGCGCCAGCACGACGACCTCAGCGGCGCTGACCGGCGTGAGCGTGAAACCGGCGGCCGTCGCGTTGATTTCTGCCAGCCCGGCGAGCTCGGCGCGCAGCCGTCCCATCTCGACCCTGAGCCGCGCGCGATGCGATTCATCGGCGTGCCTGGCGCGAAAGGCGCGCCTCAGCAGCACTTCGCGCGAGGCATCCGCCGGCCATGCCTCGGCAAGCGTGCGCGCCAGCGCGAACAATACAGGCCGGGTCGCAAGCGAAACGACCGCGTCGGCCTGGCGTACGACGTTGCGGCAGGCATCGACGACCAGCGCGCCCGAGGTCAGCAGCGCTTCCACCTCGTCGAGCAGCAGTTCTTTCTCGATGCCGCGCGCGATTAGCCGGCCGACCGGCGTGTTCAGCACCAAGGACGCCGCTTCGACTTCGGCCTTCAATGCCGGGATGTTGGCTTGATAGGCGGCAAGCGATGCCCGGCCGAAGGCCGAGCGCGCCGCCTTGGTCCTGAGGCGGCGGACGGCTATGCCGGCGGCCGCCAGTTCATGCGCGACGCGCGCCACCGGCGGCAGCGGCGCCGGATCGAAGTCCGCCAGCAGGCGCTCGGCCTCGTCGAGGCGGCCGATCAGGATGAGGCGGCGCGCCTCAAGACTGCCGGCATAGGCAGCGTTCAACCGGTCGCCACGCGCGGCGAGCGTCGCACGGGCGGATCGCAGAGCCTTCTCCGGCCAGCCAAGATCGCGCGAGACCAGCGCGATCTCGGCCTCGGCGACGACGCAACGCGCACGCGCTACCGCTTCCCTCGGGCTGAAGGCGCGGGCGGCGTCCTTCAGCAACGCCTTGGCCTTGGCAAAATCGCCGAGCTGCGCCATCGCGATGCCGCGCAGCGCCAGCGCCGGCGCATCGTCGCGCAGCGCGACGCGCTTCAAGGCGCCGAGCGGATCGCCCGCGGCAAGCGCGCGGCCGGCGGCGTTGATCAGCGAGTCCATGCCGCCGCCTCAAAGCCCGCTGCAGCAAATCGCGCCACACTTGTAACTCTCACCATCGCCGGATGCGGCCCTATGTCTGTCCTCGTCACCCCCAACCAAACCCAAGAACGGGACAAGAGCAATGACCCAACACATGAAGACACCGCCGGTCGTTTCGCAGGAAGCGTGGGAAGGCGCGTATGAAGAGATGCTGGTGAAGGAAAAGGCCGTCACCCGCGCCCGCGACGCTCTGGCCGCCGAACGCCGCCGCATGCCGTGGATGGAAGTCAAGAAGGACTATGTGTTCGAAGGCCCGAACGGCAAGGCGAGCCTGCTCGATCTGTTCGAAGGCCGCCGGCAGCTTATCGTCTACCGCGCCTTCTTCGAGCCCGGCGTCTTTGGCTGGCCGGAACATGCCTGCCGCGGCTGCTCGCTCGGCGCCGACCAGGTCGGCAACCTCGCCCATCTCAACGCCCGCGACACCACGCTTGCCTATGCCTCGCGCGCGCCACAGGCCGACATCCAGCGGCTGAAGGAGCGCATGGACTGGAAGATGCCCTGGTACACCATCACCGACAGCTGGGATAAGGATTTCGGCGTCGACGAATGGCACGGCCACAACGTCTTCATCCATGACGGCAAGCGCATCTTCCGCACCTATTTCGTCAACAACCGCGGCGACGAAGCCTTCGGCACCGTGTGGAGCTATCTCGACGTCACGCCACTCGGCCGTCAGGAGGTGTGGGAGGATTCGCCCGAGGGCTATCCGCAGACCCAGACCTACAAATGGTGGAACTGGCACGACAGTTACGAAGCAGGTGCCGCCCCCGACCAGAGATGGGTCGAGGTGTCGGATGCCGGCGAAGCGGCGTTCCGCAACAAGAACGGCTGAGCATGAAGCGGAACCGGCGGCGTGGAGTTGCGCCGCCGTGGCCGATCGCTTCGCCCTTGTTCCTATGGGCTTGAAACCTGCCCGCTTCAGAAGGTGGATATCATGAGCATCGACTCCCCTCGCCCGGCCGGCCTGAGCGGCTTCGGCCTCGCCGACTGGCTCTGTCTCGCCGCGGCGCCCACCTTCGCAATGATGGCGTTGCTCACGGCTGCCTATGACGGACACGACATGATGTGCATGTCGGGCGCCTCGGCGCTCAGCGGCATGGTGCCGATGTATCTGTTGATGGCGGCGTTCCATCTCGCGCCGTGGCTGCGGCTGGCCGCGCGGCGAGGGTGAGATTTTCGTTTGAGCGCCGTATTGCCCGATCACCGCTGCGAAATCGAGTGTCCAGCCCGCTACCCTTCAGGTCTTGACGAAAATAGACGCGCCTGAGACAGGGGAGCAAATGGAGACATTTGCTCCATGGAGATGAGCAGGCGGTGGGCAAGCTGTGAAGCGCGTTTTTCGATTGCTTGCCGCTGCGATCATGGCATCCGGCGTGACCGGGTGCACCAGCATTTCCTACTATGCGCAATCACTGGAAGGCCATGTCGGGATCATGGCCGCGCGCAAGAATGTTGCGAAGCTGATCCATGATCCTTCGACGCCAGAGGCGTTGCGCACCAAGCTGACGTCGGCCAGCGCCATACGTCGCTTTGCCACGGAAGAACTGGCGCTGCCCGATAACAGCAGCTATCGCAGTTATGTCGACCTCGGTCGGAACGACGTGACCTTGGCGGTCTTTGCCGCACCGCAATTCTCTCTCGCGCCGGTAACATGGTGCTTTCCGGTGTTCGGCTGCGTTCCCTACAAGGGTTATTTTTCGCGCAAGGACGCGCTCGAAAATGCCGCTGAACTGCAGCGACAGGGGCTGGACGTCTATGTGACGGGCATCACGGCCTATTCCACGCTAGGCTGGTTCAGCGACCCGCTGCTCAGCACCATGCTGCGTCAGAACGACACCTATCTGGCAAGCCTTGTCTTCCATGAGCTGGCGCATCAGAAAGTCTATGTGAACGGCGACTCCGCGTTCAACGAGGCTTTCGCGGTTGCCGTCGAAACCACCGGTACGAGGAAATGGCTGCGCGCCACCGGCAATCGCGCCGGATTGCGCAGTTACGAAGTCGATCGCAAGCGCAAGGCGGATTTTCTCGGACTGATATCGAAAACCCGGGACGAGTTGAGCCAGGTCTATCGAAGCCCGCGCAGCCCGGAGCGGATGGCGGCCGCCAAAGCCGCCACGATCGACAGGTTGCGGATGCGCTACCGGCAAATGCGCAACAGGCGATGGGCCGGATACCGAGGATATGACGCCTGGTTCGATGGCCCTATTAACAACGCGAAGCTCGCCGCGATCGCCGTCTACAGCGAAGAGGTTCCGGCGTTTCTTCGCTTGCTCGACTTATGCTCCGGCGACTATCCAAGGTTCTATGCCTCTGTTCGGCGGATCGGGGCTTTGCCCGCGCCTTCACGTGCCGAGGCGCTTAGAACCGTGGCTGCGTGTCATTGACCATGTAAGGAACTCGGTATCCGGAGGCCGCGCGGACATGTTGGACAACTATGAAGTGGACAGGTTCGGCGTGATCCACCAGATCGATTTCACACCGATCAAATACGACAAGAAATACATCTCCTACTACGAGGACCTGAGCGACCGGACCATCAAGCTCGGCTATCAGCGGCTTGGCTGGGTGCTCGGCGTCACCGGGGAGATTCCTCGCTCGGTGCTGGAAATCGGATATGGCACCGGCACATTCATCGAAGCCGCCAGGATAACCGGCGTCGCCGATTGCGCCGGCTGCGATATCGCTGAATTCCCCTTGCCAAAGGGGGTTCGCTTCGTCGATTGGGATCAGGCACTGGCCGGCACCTGGGACCTCGTCGCCATGTTCGATGTGCTTGAGCACATCCCGGATCTCAGTTTCCTCTCGCGTCTTCAGACCCGTCACCTTGCCGTCGCCGTCCCCTATTGCCGCTGGCGCGAGCTCGGCGCCGACGGCGACACATGGTTCGACAAGTGGCGCATGCGGCTGCCCAACGAGCACCTGCACCATTTCGACCGCGACTCGCTGGTGGCGCTCCTCGCGGCCAGCGGCTTCGAGTGCGTGACGCTGAACTGCTTCGAGGACGGGATCAGGCTGCGGCCTGGCGAAGCGGGTCCGAACATTCTGTCGGGCTTCTTCAGCAGGCTTTAGGCCGTCGAAGCCGGTCGAGCGCCAAGAGCGGACTATTCCGGTATTATGGCGCAAACGCCACGGGACGACCCGAGCAACAATCCCTAGATCGCGGGGGGGAGTCAGTGAGCTAGGAGTAGGTTCGTGCGGGCGCGGGCGGCATGGGCCGCTTCAATCAGCATCGTTACCATAGCGGTGATACCGGGCGAACTCGGCCGCTATCGAGCGACCGATGTAACCTCGCTTAGGGGCCCTTACGTCGGCCAAGACATAATCAAGATTGACGCAATTGTAGCGGTGGCAAAACCGGGTCCGTCTGGTTTCCCTGAAACCGTCATCGTAGATGACGATCCCCCAGACATACAG
The DNA here is from genome assembly GCF_006439595.1 of Mesorhizobium sp. B3-1-9. Classification (NCBI taxonomy): domain Bacteria; kingdom Pseudomonadati; phylum Pseudomonadota; class Alphaproteobacteria; order Hyphomicrobiales; family Phyllobacteriaceae; genus Mesorhizobium; species Mesorhizobium sp. B3-1-9. Next base: position 244,345 of record NZ_VFTJ01000003.1, on the reverse strand, counting down.
GAAACGATCGGTTTCCTCCCTCAATTCGCCCGGGTCGGTAGTGCCGACCTCACCAACGTTGATGACTATGCCGCCCTGAATCATGTGCCCGGAAGGCGGTATTACGTTTCGCCCCTCACATTTAGTCTCATCTATCGGGAAGTCATCCAGTCGCCTGTCGTGATTGAACTTGTGTTCAATCACCCACCTAATTTCTCGGGCGGGCAAATTCCCGGCGTTGGATATTTTGATTTGCGGCACGCTTTGGAACGGCCCCTTGTCACCGGGGAGCCGGGCACGCCCGCGCTCGTTATGCGCATGCACGCCATATGGTTCGACGCTCAAGTATGCCCGTTGGAGCGTTCGGATGTCCTCCGCAGCCGATTTGCGAATCCGGCGGGTTTCCCACCAAAGCGCGACTGTAGAAGCGCCGAGAACACCCGTGAAGAGCGTCAAAATAAAGGTATAGAGCGCGATCGGATCGGTTATCGTCCGCTGCCAAACGGTTTCGCCACCTTCATTTTCGCGGTTTTGGGCTGCGCCTTCGGCGGCGGCCTGTTGCTTGCCTGGTGGATGAGCTGACTGAGATGATTCAAGCCACCACGGATCGGCTTGGGCGACGCCGCATAGCGCCAGAAAAAACGCTATCGCGATTAGGCGCATGGCTGGGATGGATTGTCGCGACTGCTGCATGGTTAGGTCGCATGGTCCACATAGGTCGACATGCGGATTTTCACACCGCTATCGAGCGTCTCGTCAAAGCTGAGCAGATAGAGGAATGGCGTTATGCGCTGGGGCGGTCCAACAACGGGATCGTAGATGACCGCTCCCTCCAAAACGAGATCAATTTCCTGGTTGGCGAAACGCTCCCCCGCTTCAGCGGGGGCCTTAAATTGTGCATCGCTCACGATGTAGTCTGTCTGCTCTGGCGGAATGTCGATGTTTTCGATGAAGTTCCTGCGGCCAGCCCAAACGTCACTCGGATCGGCGTAGCGAGAGATAACCCAACTAGTTTGGATGCGCCGAGCTGGCGTTCGACCAAAATTGCCGACTTTCAGGTCCACCCACATTTGATATTGCTTAGTGGATTTGCCCGTAACGACATCAATAAGATACGGGAGTGGATGAAAGCTGACTTCCGCCTTGGTTACGCTGATGTACGCACGTACTTGCGTCACGCCAGTTTCTCTGGAGACTGCGACGGCGTCCTGAGCGGCTTTGGTAGACGCCTGCATGTCGGTGGATTGCTGGGCAGCATTGTCCTGAATCAGCTTCATTTGCTTTTCGCCGGCCAGCCAGAGCTTATTGGTGGAGCGCCAGAGCAACCCGGTAAACACGCACAGAACAAAGGTGAAGAAGGCGACCGACCAATCGGGCGCATGTTCAACCAGGTTTTCGCGCCATTCTTTGCCGGCGCTGCCCTGCTCGTCATCGGTGGTCTTTGCTTCGCTGATAACTTGGCTCGGCGCAGGCGCGACCGTATGGGTTTGGCTGTTTTGCGGAGTACGTTGCTGATCTTCGGCAGTAGCTGGTTGCGGGGAACCGCCTTGTTGGCTTAGCTGGGTCTCTTGTGACCAGCTAAGCCCGCCAATCGCCAGAACAAGGCCGATAGCAACCGGCCACGCTTTCCAGTTTCGCAGCATCCCCCACCGCCCTGAAAGCCCCTAGATATCCCCTAGACTTACGCTCTCTTTGCCAGTGGCAGCAAGTGCGGCCAGGTTCCGCGAGCGACGCCGCGGCTTCATCGTCAATGTCACGTCGATGGGCGGCATGATCACGATGCCGGGCATCGCCTATTATTGTGGCAGCAAGTTCGCGCTCCAGGGCATATCGGAAGTGATGCGTTCGGAAATGGCTCCGTTCGGCGTTCGGGTCACGGCCGTCTGCCCCGGCTCTTTCCGGACGGACTGGGCCGGGCGCTCCATGGTCCGGACCGAAAGGTCCATCAGCGACTACGATGCGCTTTTCGATCCGATCCGGGAGGCCCGACAGGCGAAAAGCGGCAAGCAGCTTGGCGATCCGGACAAGCTTGCGACGGCCTTATTGGCTTTGGTGGAATCCGAAGCCCCGCCACCGCAGCTCCTGCTTGGCAGCGACGCCCTCGAGCTCGTGTCGGAGCGTATCCAGCATCTGCAGCAAGAGATCGAAGCCTGGAGGGCCGTAACCATCTCGACCGATGGCTGACACGGCAAAGCCACGGTTACACGGTTGGGTCACACCGTGGCACGAACCTATGCCAGCGCGTTGACGGTAGGCAGCCTCATGGACCGCCCGTAGCTGTCGGGCGCGAGACGCAAGGTCAGCACTGTCACGATGGCGATACAGGCAGGTGCAGCAGCCAGCCGGCGCGAAAACCGCCGGTCATGTCGTGCAGCACCGCGACGATCCAGGGCGGTATCGCGGCGATGAGAAAGCCGCCGCCCCGGGTTCGGCCTGTCGCTGCTGCCGCGGAGCGTGACGATCGAGCATCGCGTCCGGCCCTATGCTCGACTTGGCGCCGAGCCGTCGATGGTGGTCTCCCTTTATGCCTGGGAAAGGACCGGGCCAGTCACGGAACTCGCCGAGCGCATGACCGCGGTTCTTGCCACCCGGTCTCAGGTATCCGAAGGAGCGCAGGAACAACTCACCCGCATTGCCTTCCGCGCCGGCTCGCACAATAGTCGAGCCGATGTTCGAGGCGATTGCGAGTCACTGGTCCACGCTTATCCTGATCCTGTCGCTGGCGATGGCGGCGGTGGGGATCGTGCATGCCATCATGACGAAGGAGGACGTGCGCGCCGCCACCGGCTGGGTGGGCGTGATGCTCTTGTCACCCTTTCTCGGCGCGATCATCTACGCCATTGCCGGCATCAACCGCATCCGCCGCGCGACGATCAGTGCCATGCGCCCGGCCTCCCCCGAGGCCGCCGCCGCTAGGCACGACCGCGACGTCGCGCTCGAAGCCCTGATCAGCGCCGAATACGGCCAGCGTTTCACCGGGCTGAAGACGCTTGGCGACAGGGTGGCGCGGCGTCCGCTCACATCGGGAAACACCATCGCCGTGCTCAAGACCGGCGACGAGGCCTATACGGCGATGTGCCGGGCGATCGACTCGGCGCAAAGAAGCGTGCTGCTCGAAACCTATATCTTCGACAATGACGCGGTGGGCGCGCTTTTCGTCCAGTCGCTCGGCAATGCCGTCAAGCGCGGCGTCACCGTGCGGGTGCTGATCGACGCCGTCGGCGTGCGCTACTCGGTGCCCAGCATCCTGAAGCAACTCAGGGAAGCCGACGTCACCGCCGATCTCTTCAACGGCAACATCGTCATGGGCCTGAGACTTCCTTATGCGAACCTCAGGACCCACAGGAAGATCCTGATCGTCGACGGCACGGTGGCGTTCACGGGAGGCATGAACATCCGCAAGGGTTTCTCTGCCGAATTCGCCGGTTCCGACAGTTCGCGCGACACGCATTTCGAAGTCACTGGGCCGGTGGTGGCCGATCTGTTCTCGGTTGCCGCCGAGGACTGGCGCTTTGCCGGCAACGAGGCCCTGAAGGACGGGCCCTGGCAGGTCGAGCGCGCGGTGCCGCCGCCCGGACAGCCGATGCTGGTGCGCGCGGTCGCGACCGGACCGGACGCGTCCAACGAAACCAATCTCAAGCTGCTGATGGGCGCGTTTTCGGTGGCCCGCAAATCGATACGCATCATGTCGCCCTATTTCCTGCCGGACCGCGAATTCATCAGCGCGCTGACCACGGCCGGCCGGCGCGGCGTCGAAATCGACATCGTCGTGCCGGCGGTGAACAACCTTTTCCTCGTCGACCATGCGATGACGGCGCAGTTTGACCAGGTCTTGAAGCACTATTGCCGCGTCTGGCGCCACGAAGGCTCGTTCGACCATTCGAAGCTGATGGCGATCGACGGCGTGTGGGCCTATGTCGGCTCCTCCAATCTGGACGCCCGCTCGCTGAGGCTGAATTTCGAGATCGACATGGAAGTCCTGGATGAAAACTTCGCCGCCGAGATCGACGCCCGCATCGCGGCGGCCATCTCCACGGCCCAGCCGGTGACGCTGCAGACGCTGAGGGAAAGACCGTTCATAATCCGCGTCTTCGACCGTTTGCTGTGGCTGGGATCGCCCTATCTTTAGAGCAGGAAATCGAGCATCGGGATCATGGAGATAGACGACATCAAAGGACGCAGTCTGCCCGAGACGGTGCTGCTCTCGATCCGCGGCAGAAGCGCGCGCAAGGCGAGGGCGACGCCGCGCAAGCGCGTCAACGGCGCCGAGATCGTCGTTGCCTCCTACAATGTCCACAAATGCATCGGCACCGACCGCAGGTTCGACCCGGAGCGGACGGGGCGCGTCATCCGCGAAATAAGCCCCGACGTGATCGCCCTGCAGGAGGCCGACAACCGCTTCGGCGACCGCGCCGGTCTGCTCGATCTCGCCCGCCTCGAACACGATACCGGGCTGGTGCCGGTGCCGGTCATCGGCAACGGCAAGGGACATGGCTGGCGCGGCAACGTGCTGTTGTTCAAGCGCGGCAGCGTGCGCGACGTCCACCAGATCAAGCTGCCGGGGCTGGAGCCGCGCGGCGCGCTGGTCGCCGAGATCGATCTCGACGAGAAACGATCGCTGCGAGTCATTGCCGCGCATCTCGGCCTGCTGCGCCGCTCGCGCTCGGAACAGGCCCGCGTCGTGCTCGACATCATGAGCAGCGCCGACGAAAGGCCGACGCTTTTGCTCGGCGACCTCAACGAATGGCGGCTCGGCAACCGCTCGGCGCTGAACACGCTGCACACGACATTCGGCCCGACGCCGCCGGCGGTGCCGACTTTCCCATCCGGCCTGCCGGTGCTGGCGCTCGACCGCATCATGGGCAACCGGCACGATCTGGTTTCAGGCGTCGAGGCGCATGACACGCCGTTGTCGCGCGTCGCCTCCGACCACCTGCCGCTGACGGCGTTCGTGCATTTGTAGCGGTGCCACGCAAGAGCGGCCTTCGGTCCGTCGAAGATACGCGGATCACGAGCCAGGAAGGCCGGCTCTCGACAGCATCTCGAGGAACCTGCCGTGATGGTCGTCCCTCACATAGCGGGGCATGAACCCAGGAGCGACATTGCCCAGGTTGAGATGTGGAAGCTGTGACAGACAGTGATGGATGGCTCGTGAGGCCTCTTCATTGTTCCCTGTCGCCGAAGCGGTTGCCGCCCAATAAAGGGCGCCGCGCACGAATCCCGGCTTTGTCCTGACCACCTTGCGGGCGACTTCGAGTGCCCGCCGATCGTCCTGACCGGCAAACAGCGCCAAAACCAGGCCGTGGTGGCGCCAGAAGTCGATGACGTCATGCGTTCCAAGCCGGATCGCTTCGTTGGCCGCGCGCACCGCCTCGCTGACCTGTCCGCGCAGCGCGAAGAGCATCGCAATATCGCCGTGGCCGCTGGGATAGCTCGGATTGAGGCTGATTGCGTGCTGGCATTGCACGATCGCCTCGTCGATCCGGCCATCGCATTCGTAGGCGAATGACAGGATGCAGCGGGCAATTTCGTCGTCGGGCACGGCCCTTACCGCGTCCTCGGCAAGCTCGATCGCACGGTCGATAGACTCCTGCTTGCGAGGCAAGGCGCCGAACGCACCCCCCATGGTCGTCGCGATGGACAGCGTCCGTTTCGCGCGGACGTTGTCGGGCGCAATCACCAGAGCTTTTTCGGCGAGATCCTTCGAGACCAGCAACGAGTCCCGGGTCATCTCGAAATATTTCATCAGGGCTTCGTTCACCAGCCGGCGCACTTCGGGAGGACCGGGCGGGCTCTTGTCGCGAACCTTCCAGTTGGTCAACTGAAGCTCAAGGCTCACCGCCAGCACGACCGACTGCGCGATCCGGTCCTGGAATTGAAGCGCGCTTTCCGATTGGCCGTCGAACTTCTGAGCCCAGACATTGTGGCCGCCCGCGGCATCGACAAGCTGGATGTTCACCCTCAGCCCGTCTCCCGACCGCTGGACGCTGCCCTTCAGTGTGTAACGCGCCCGCAAGCTGTCCTGCGCCCTCGGCTCCTCGCCGTTTTTCTCGAGGGCCGAGATCACGATGTAGTCGGCCACCTCGGAAAGCGCCGTGGTGATATCGTGGACCAGACCCTTGGCGAAGAAGTCGTCGCCGCGCTGTCCCGTCAGATTGACGAAGTCGGCCATGGCGATGGATGGGCGTCCCGAGCGCTGACCGGCGATGGCTCCGTTGGCCGTCTGCGGATTTGACGGTGACTCTGTGGAGGAAAGCAGCGATTGCCAGAGCGTTCGTGTCTCGGCGCTGACATCGACACCGAACTCCTTCCTCAAGACGCTTCTGCAAGCCTCGAAGGTTCGCAACGCCTGGTCTCGCTGACCGCCCGCAACGAGCAGTTCCATCTTCAGCCGGTAGGCTTCCTCCCGCGTCGGTTCCATGGCCAGAATTCGATCGGCCACGGCAAGCCCGCTTTCGGCATCCACGAGACGGGCGAGTTTCTCCAGCGACGGAAGCGCGCGGCTCAGCAGCCTTTCGCGTTCCTGTGCCGCCCAATCGTCGAAAACATTGGTGCCGACATGAAATCCGTCGAGAAACGGCCCCGTATAAAGCGCCAGGGTGGTTTCGAGCTCCGAAGCGGACCGGCCGGACAGGCCGGCTTCGAAGTCCTCCACGTCAACCCGCACCGCGTTTGCCTTTATCCCAATCAGCTCCTTGTGGGACTGGATGATATCCATACCCGCGCGCGACAAATCCCGGCGCAGGACACTGAGCGTTTGCCGCAGGCTGTTGCGTGAGTGTTCGCTGTCGCTGTCGCTCCAAAGCAGGTCGGCCAGCCGCTCGCGTGGCGCCGCCATACCGGGACAAAGGGCAAGATAGGCGAGGATAGCGGCACCGCGCTTTCCGGTCAGCAAGAGCTCACTGCCAGCTTCCCTCTCAATTCGAAAACCACCGAAGAGAGAAATCCTGCCAGCAATGAAGCCTTTCCCACCCTGCATTGCCAACGGGCCCCCAGCCTGACGAAATTCTAACTCAAAACTAACGCCTCGCAAACGCCAAGCCCGCCATTCCAAGCGTTATCGTGACGCACTTCATTTAGCATCCCCTGAAAGAGGAATAACTGATTTCTCGACAAGTTTCTTGTCAGAGGGGGAAATAAGATGGTCGAATGTATTCATGGGACATTTGGCTCTGATGCGGGGCCGATCAGGCATATCAATTCATTGCTGAGACTGGCGACATTCGCGACCTCAATACTTTGGGGACCTGTCGCGGATGCAAACAACGTCGGTCTGGCGTCGATGCGTGTCGACGTAGCCGTGGTCTTCGCCGTGGATTTCTCCTCCTCGATCGATCCCAAGATCGCCGACATGCAGCGTGAAGGCCATGCCGAAGCGCTCACCTCGCCCGAGATCATCCGCGCCATCTCCCAGAACTATCTCGGTTGCATCGGCGTGGCCTATTTCGAATGGTCGAGCCCGGGTCGCTCGCGCACCGTGCTGCCCTGGACACGCATCTGCGGACTGGACGATGCCAAGGCGGCCGCGTCGGTGATCAGCAAGACGGGCGACACCGGCCATATCCGTCGAGGCCGGGGCGGAACTTCGGTGTCGACGGCAATCGACGTCGGAAGCCTCCTGCTCGACGAGTTTCCAGGAAATGCCATGAAGAAGGTGATCGACATCTCTTCGAATGGCGAGAACAATGACGGGCTGCCTGTGCAGCCAAGCCGGGAAAACGCCATCGCCAAGGGTTACACGATCAACGCGATCGCCATTCCGGCCGACGACGAAGACCCTCGCCAACCGCTGGCTTCCTACTTTGAGCAGTCGGTTATCGGCGGCTCACAGGCCTTCGTGATGTCACCGAAGGAGCCGCGCGATTACGTCACGGCCCTGCGCCGCAAGCTGGTGACGGAAGTGAGCATGAATGCCGAAACGCCCGATCGAGCGTCGGCACTATCCGCCTCCGCTGCAAATATCCAGTAGGCTTGCACGCCCATTCGTGAAGGACTTGCTGGCGGAAGTTCGTCCCGCCGAGACGACGCAGGTGCCCTACCCCTCCCTCAGCCAGACCAGCATCTCGCCGGGGTCGCGATTGTCCCAGGCGAAATAGGGAATGGCCTTGAGCTTCGTCTCCTTCGTCGCCGGCGGTTCGGAGCGATAGAGATCGTGACCCCAGTTCTTCGTTTCGGCCCGGCTGCCGATGGCCGAAAGCGTGACCACGCCGCCGAGCAGGTTCGGCTCCTTGTTGGCCTCGAGCCTGGCCGTGCGCGATAGCGCTATGCGATGCAGCCCGCCGCCATTGTCGGTTTCCTCGACGCAGTAGATCAGCGGACCCCGCGCCAGCGCCACCCGGCCGATGTCCTGCCGCACCTGCGGGTTGGCGAAGAGGCGCGCCATCGACATTTCGAGATCGAGCTCGACCTTATCGCCCTGGCGCCATTCGCGGCGTATCGCGGCATAGCCGTCGACCGTCGCCGCTTCGAGATCGACCAGCTTGCCGTTGATCCGAAGCGCTGCCTTGCGGCACCAGGCAGGCACGCGCAGATGAAGCGTGAACGCAATCGGCGCCTCCGGCCCGACCTCGATCCCGACCGCGCCATCCCAGGGATAGTTGCAGGTCTGGACCAGGGTAACCTGCCGGCCAGCGATCTCGAAGCGCGCGGTCGATTCGCCATAGAGGTGGACCGCCAGCGCATCGTCGGCGAGGCCGTAGAAATAGCTGCCGATCGAGGCCACCATGCGGCCGATGTTGGGCGGGCAGCACGGGCAGCGGTGCCATTTCCAGCGATGGTGGCCGCCGCGGCTCTCCAGCGGGTTCTCGTAGAAGAACAGCGAGCCATCGAGCGACAGGCCCGAGATCGAGCCGTTGTATAAAGCCCGCTCCATCATGTCGGCGTAGCGCGCGTTCGGACCCATGCCCAGCATGCGGCTCGCCCAGAACACCAGGCCGACCGAAGCGCAGGTCTCGGCATAGGCGGTCTCGTTGGGCAGGTCGTAGTCGTTGGTGAAGCCTTCATTGTCGGCCGACGGACCCAGACCGCCGGTGACGTAGAGGCTTTTCGTCGTGAGATCGTCCCATAGCCGCTCGAGCGCCACCTTGAGCGTGTCGTCGCCATATTCGGTCGCGATGTCGGCCATGCCGGAATAGAGGTACATGGCTCTCACCGCATGGCCTACGACCTTGTCCTGCTCGCGCACCGGCTTGTGCGACTGGTTGTATTCGTAGGTCTTGAAGTGGAAATCCTTCGGGTCGGCGCCGCGCGCCAGCGCCTCCTCGTCGAAGTAATGCGGCTGCTGGCCGCGCTGGTCGATGAAGTATTTGGCCAGCTTCATATATTTGTCGTTGCCGGTGACGCGGGCGAGCCTGACCAGCGCCAGCTCGATCTCCTCATGGCCACAATAGCCTTTCCGCTTGCCGGGCTCCGGACCGAAGGTGTCGGCGATATGGTCGGCATAGCGGCTCATGATGTCGAGCAGCTTGCGTTTTCCCGTCGCCTGAAAGTAAGCGACGGCGCCCTCGATCAGGTGGCCGGCGCAGTAGAGCTCGTGGCAGTCGCGCAGATTGGTCCAGCGCAGGCCGGGCTGGATGCGCTGGTACCAGCTCGACAGATAGCCGTCCTCCTGCTGCAGCTTGCCGTACATGTCGATGACGGCGTCGATCTTCTTTTCCAGATCGGGATTTCGGCGGCGGTAGAGCGAATAGGCCGCGGTCTCGATCGTCTTGCCCCAGTCGGAATCCCAGAACATCTGGGTGGTCACGGTGCGCGCGGTAAAACCGTCGCTGACATGGAAGGGGATGACGACACCCGGCGACGGTACGTCCGGATCGATCTGCTCCAGCATGCGCGCCTCGACACAACGGTCGTAGAGGATGCCGGCGGTCTTGGCGGCCACGGCATCGACACGGTCGCCCCAGAAGCCGCGGACATCGACCTGCGGCACGGGAAGCGGCCGGAAGGCAAGCTTCGGCCTGGCGGAGGTGCCGGTCTGCGCGGCGGGCTGCGATGCGGTCATGATTTCACTCCATTCGAATTACTTGACGGCCCCGGCCATCAGGCCGCGGATGTAGAAGCGCTGCAGCGCCAGGAAGAGGATCAGGCAGGGCACCATCATCACCGTGACGCCGGCCTGCACGGCGCCCCAGTCGATGGCGCCGAAACGGCCGGACTGAAGCGCGGTCATCATCACCGGCAAGGTGAATTTGGACTGGTCGGTCATCAGCACGAGTGCTGCCAGGAACTCGTTCCAGGCGCCGAGGAAAGCGAACAGCGCGATGGTGACGACGCCCGGCCAGACCAGCGGCAGCATCACCTTCACCAGCATGGTGACGTTGTTGGCGCCGTCCATGCGCGCGGCCTCCTCGATCTCGCGCGGCACGGCGTCGAAGGCGTTGCGCATCATGAAGATAGAGAAAGGCAGCTGCAGCGTGACATAGACGCAGACCAGCCCGGTCAGCGTGTTGTGCAGGCCGAGTTTCGTCAGCACCAGGAAGATCGGCGTCAGGATCGACTGGAACGGGATCATGATCGTCGACAGGATGAGGACGAAGAAGAAATCCCGGAACGGAAAGCGGAAGCGCGAAAAACCGTAGCCGGCGAGCACGCTGACCAGCACGGAGAGCAGCACCGTCATCACCGAGACATAGATGCTGTTCTGCGCCGAGACCCAGAGCCCGTCGCCGAAGGAGTTCAGCGTCTGATAATTCTCGATCGAGAAGCCGGTGGTCGGCCAGGGCGGCAGCGGAGGCTGGCGCGCTTCCTGCGCCGGCTTGAAGGTCGACAGCACCGTCCACACGATCGGCGCCAAAAACAGCACCGAGGCGACGATGCCGGTCGAGTGCCTGGCGAGGCTGAAGGCCGCTTTGCGGTTTTGCGACATCGCCTCGGCCATCAGTCGAGCCCCTCGGGCTTGCGCAGCAGCCAGAGCTGGATGAGGCTGAGCGCCACCAGGATGACCAGCAGCACCATCGAGAGCGCGGCACCGTAGCCGAGCTTGAACGAGACGAAGGACTGGTTGAAGATCCAGTAGACGGCCGTCAGCGTCTGGTTGCGCGGGCCGCCGCGCAAGATGATGTAGAACTGGTCGAAGGCCAGGATCGAGCCCGCGACCGACAGGATCAGCGCCAGCGCCAGTGTGCGGCGCATCAGCGGCAGCGTGATCGCCCTGAACCTGGCGAACGGGCCGGCGCCATCGATGACAGCGGCCTCCTGCAAATCCTGCGGGATCGATTGCAGGCCGGTCATCAGGATGATCATGGTGAAGCCGGCGACCTTCCAGACCACCATGGCGATGATCGACCAGAAGGCCGGCTGGAAGGTGGCGAGAAGATTGACCTTCTTGCCGGTCAGGCCGAGGTCAAAGGCGGCCGGGCTGAACAGGCCGGAATCGACGTTAAGCAGCCACGACCAGAGCAGGCTTGCCGAAGCAAAACCCACCACCGCCGGCATGAAGAAGGCGGTGCGGTAGAGATTGGTGAGCGGGCGCGGTCTTTCGATGAAGATCGCCAGCGGGAAGGCGACGGCGAAGATCGCGATGGTGACGATCACCGTGTAATAGAAGGTGAATTTCAGCGCATTCCAGAAGCGCGTGTCGCGCAGGATGGCAAAGTAGTTGTCGAGGCCGATGAAGGAATGCTCGCCCATCAGCGGCCAGTTGTGCAGCGACATCCACGCCGTCATGCCGAGCGGGATGACGAAGAAGACGGTGACCAGGGCGACCGCCGGCAGGACATAGAGCAGGCCCACCCATTGCCGGCGGCTGGTGCGTGCGCGGGCTCGGGCGGGCGCGGAGGTGGTGGCGATGGCGGTCATGGCTGGGCCTCCCCTTCTCCCCTTGCGGGAGAAGGTGGATCGGCGCGCATCGCCAAGACGGACGAGGGATGTTCCAGCGGAGTGAGGCGTCGGCGTTCCCTGGAGCGCCCCTCATCCGACCGAGCTTGGCTCCCCCTTCTCCCACAAGGGGAGAAGGGGGAGCCAGCCCGCCGGCGCCCCCTCATCCGGATTGCCGACCGGATTGCGAAGGGCAATCCGGGGCAATCCGACCTCTCCCCAAGGGGAGAGGAGATCGCAAGCGTCGGCGCCAAACTCTTCTCCCCACCGGAGAGAAGGTGGCCGCGAAGCGGCCGGATGAAGGGGTCTTTTCTCAACGCGTCAGTCCCTGCCATTCAGCGATGGATCATCCGGCCGCCCGGCCAGGGAGACGGAGCGGGCGGCCGGCCGGAGCCTTGGCGGCGAGGCGTTGCGCGATCCTCGCCGCCGGCTGGCCCTGGTGTTTACTTGTTCGGCGCCTGGTCGATGATCGACTGCATGGTATCCTGCGCGTTCTTGATGGCGCCGTCGACGTCGTCGCCGAAGAACACCTCGTTGATCATCTGCGTCCACGGACCGTTGGCAGAGTTGATCAGGTCGTTGAACACCACCGAATAGGGCGTCCTGCCCTTGGCCATCGCCTCGGCCGCCACCTGGTAGCGCGGGTCGAGATCCTTGAGCGCATCCTTGGCGATGTCGTTGCGCACCGGCAAGCTGCCATATTTGGCAAGGATGGTCTGGCCCTCGAGCGAATAGGCGAAGTCCAAAAACTCCTTCACCACGGCGATCTTCTTGGTGCCCTTGGTGACGACGAAATTGTCGCCGCCGGCGAAGGACGACCAACCGCCATCCTTGCCCGGCAGGAAGGTGATGCCGTAGTCGACGTCCGGATACTGCGTGTTGAGCGCGCCGATGGCGAAGGCGCCGGACGGCGAGATGCCGATCTTGCCGCCGGCAAAGGCGGCGAAGAAATTGGCGCCGGTATCGGTCTGCGCGCCCTCGGGCACCAGCCCTTTCTTGACCATCGAGCGGTAGAGGTCGATCGCGCCGCGCAGCTGCGGGCTGTCGAGCGTCGCCTTCGAGCCGTCCTCGGACAGGATGTCGCCGCCCGAGGCCCAGATCAGCGGCGTGAAGGTGAAGATGTTGCAGCCGCCGCAATTGCCGGAGAAGTAGAAGCCCTTGATGTCGCCGCCGAGCGCATTGACCTTCTCGGCGTCGGCCTCGATCTCGGCCCAATTGGTCGGGCCCTTCTCAGGGTCCAGCCCCGCCTGCTTGAACAGCTTCTTGTTCCAGATCAGCACCGAGGCGTCGGCCGAGAACGGCAGGCCGTAGATGCGGTCCTTATAGGTGCCGGTCTTCACATGCGCCGGCGACAGGCTCGAAAAATAGGGCAAGGATTTCGCCCAGTCGGTGATGTCTTCCAACTGGCCGGCGGCGGCGAAGGACGGCGTGTAGATCAGGTCGAGCGAGAGCGCGTCGGGCGCCGTGCCGCCGGCGGCGGCCGCGCCATATTTCGGGATGATCTCGGCGTTGGGGATGATGTCGAGCTTGACCTGGTCCTTGTTCGCCTTGTTGAAGGCGTCGACGATGCGCGGCATGAAGTTCGAGCCGTCGGCGCGCACCCAGATGTTGGCGGTTTCGGCGGACGCCGCCTGCAGGCCGCCACCAATGACGGCTGCCGCAAGCGCCAGCCTGGCAAAAATGGTCTTCATCTTACTCCTCCTCATGTTCTCCTCCCTGTTCTGGCCACGCCGCCCGGCTTAACCGGGCGCGTAGCCTTGTTGCTTCATTGCGGCGGACTGCCGCATGACTGACGCACCACCAGCCGGCACGGCAGTTTCCTGATGCCCGGCGCGGCCGGCTGGCCATCGACGAGCGAAAGCAGGGCAAGCCCGGCCTCGCGCCCGAGGCTCGCCAGGTTCATGTCGATCGAAGTCAGCGGCGGACGCGTCGCCTCGGCCACAATCTCCCAATTGTCGAAGCCGATGACGCCGACATCCTCGGGCACGCGGATACCGCGTTCGCGCAGCGCATCGATGACACCGCGGGCAATCTGGTCGTTGCCGCAGAAGACGGCGTCCGGCCACCCCTCCCTGCCCGCCTTGCTGAACAGTCTTGCCACGGCATCGTGGCCCCAGGCTTCAGACCATGCGCCCAGCAGCGGCTCGGCTGCGGGCAAGCCGTTCTCCGTCAGGACATCGCGGTACGCTCCGGCCCGCGTATGCACCACCGCGAAGCTCGCCGGTCCGGTGACATGGGCGATGCGGCGGCGCCCGAGCCGCACAAACTGCTCTACCGCCAGCCGCGCGCCGCCGGCGTCGTCGGAGACAAGGCCGACCGCGCCGGGATCGGGCTGGGTGAAGGCGTAGACGACCGGAATGCGCAAGTTGGAGAGATCGACCGGCAGATGGCGGTCGATGCGTTTTCCCGTGGCGACGATGCCGTCGACGCGCTTGTCAAGCATGGCCTCGACATGCAGCTGGCCGAGCCGCTGGTCATCCTCGACATTGCACAGGAACACCGAGACGCCCTTGTCGACCAGCGCATCCGAAACGCCAGCCATCAGCGGCAGCGAGAAGCGGCCATAGGTATCGTTGGTGAGCAGCCCGACGGTGAAGGAGCGTTTTCGCAGGAGGCTCTGGGCCAGGCTGTTCGGCCGGAAGCCGAGCAGCCGCGCCGTCTCGCGGATGCGCTCGCGCGTCTCCGCCGTCATCCGCCCCTGCCCGTTCAGCGCCTTCGACGCCGTGGCGACGCTGACGCCGGCCGCGGCAGCGACCTCGCGCAGCGTGACCGGCGGCTTGGCGGAGACAGGTGAGGCATCCGAAGACATATCGTGCAACCATTCCCTGAGTTGGGAAAAGGTTTTCTCTTATCGGCCTGCGTGGTGTTGACGGATGAGTCAGCAAGCGCAGGGCGATTTGGGAAAAGGTTTTCTCAAGCGAAATCTAATCCGAAAACAAGGGTGAACGCAAGGGGCATGAAGAAGGCCCAACGCCTTGTCTGGAAACCTCACAGCAACGAGGGCTCAAAGTGGCAACCGTGCTGACGCTGCCCGGCTCGATTGCCGATCGCGTCTCTATCCCGCGACCCGAAAGCTCGACAGCGGCCGCGACACCCAGCCCTCGATCTCACGCGTGACGAAGGTGGCGGCCTCATGATGGATGAAATGGCCGGCGTCGGGCAGCGCCACCACGGAGCTGATGTTGTCGACTTCGCGGAATGTGCCTTCGAAAGCACTGGCCGGAACATAGGGATCGTGGGCGCCGAACATCACCAGCGTAGGTGCTTTGACCAGAGGCAATTGACCGATGTCCGGCACCCTGCCGAGCGGAATGTTGGCCCTGTAGTAACCCAGCATCGCCTCCGGATCGGAATGCCGGAGCGACGCTGCGAGAGCCTGTCGGTCGGCCTCGTCGGCGACCCATCCGGCAAGCTCCTCCGGCGCCGGCATGGCGGACGCGCCTGCCTCCTGGAAGCGGCGCACATAGGCGAAATACCGGGCGTTGGCTGGATCGGCGATGGCGCGCAGATAGTTGCGCGGATGAGGGGAGGAAAGGACAACCAGATGGCGAACCACCTGCGGGACCCGCATGGCCAGCCACCAGGCAATTGTTCCGCCCCAGTCATGACCGACGATCGAGGCCTGGGAGAGTTGTTCGGCCACGAGCACCGAAAGCACGTCCTCGACCAGATGCGGCAGCAGCGTGTAGTGGGCATGTCCGCGCGGCGCGTCGCTTCGCCCGAATCCGCGCAAATCCGGTGCCAACACCCTGAAACTGCCGCGTAGAGCCTCGATCTGCCTGCGCCAACCAAGGCCATGGTCGGGAAGGCCGTGCAGGAAAAGGATCGGCGGGCCGGAGCCCGCCGCGACATAGTGCAGTTTAACGTTCCTGTTAGATGCGAACCTGGACTCGAAACCTGTCTCCGAAGTCACCCTGACCGGCCGCCGCGATCACATCTTTACTTCGAGGCGCAGGAACGGGCCTTGGAAAACCTGATTCTTGTGATCTGCGTTCACAAGCAGATTGTGCCAAGCCTCGATCTTGTAACCAGCAGTGAAGGTGGCGTTCGTTATCGGCGTCCAGCTCAGGCCAAGCGATGCGTCGAGGTTCGAGACCGTTTCATTCGAGCCCTGACTGGCCAGAGTTTCGGAAAAGTGTTCGTCTGGGTTTGTGGACGAAATATTGAAACCGACACGCGCGGTGCGGCGGCCCCACATGACTGCGCCCGAAGCCGAGCCTGTCAGGCCCCAGTTCTCGCCAACCGGATAGTAAGCTTCCGCACCAACGCGCGGGCCGATGCCCCAGTACTCGGCCGTACCGATCTTGTCAGCGGCGATGCCCTTGTCGGCAGGATTGGTGGGGGTGAACTTTTCGGAAATCTCGCCCAATGTTTCATCGGAATGCACTAGCCGCAGGCCGCCGAAGAAACGGATATCGGCCTGTTGCACCTTGACGTGCTTGCCGACGTCAAAATCGAAAGTCTGGAAGCTGTAGCCGTCGCTGTAAGTCCCTGTAACAAGACCCTCAGGGTTCGTCTCAGGCTGCTCGAAGAGGAGGGCAGAGCGGTCCTTGCCGAGTTGGACAGCGGCGGCAAGACGCCAATCCCAGTCCGGAGAGATCTGCTTGGTCAGCGAAACTGCCCCGGAAATATCACCGTTGCCTTTACCCAGCTTGTCGCTGCTCAGCTTGTCGTCGTTATGGAGATTGTTCCAGAAGTACGAGCCTTCGAACGACATCTTGATGCGCGAATCAATGACCGTCTGATCCGAGGGCTGCGCCTCGGTTGCGTTAGCCGTGGCCACGCCTGTTGCCGTTAGGGAGGCAGCCGAAGCCGCCACCGTAGCTAAAAATTTACCCGTGCCCTGCGAATGCATTTAAGTCCCCACCCAGATTCCAGCCGGGTTGTTATTGCAGACAAGTTTATAACCGCCTATTGCCGCTGCGGGATGCCAATGACTTTGCGGCGTGACTGTCGCATTTTTGCAACAATAAGGGACATCGTTAGCTGAACGAATACCGAAGTGGTCGTGCGTTCAGACATGGAGGTAGGGTGAGCGATCCAGCACAAATTGAAGGCATGCTCAACAGTCTCGTCTACAACCTATTCGCGCGGAGCGGGCAGGATGATGGACGAGCAACCGGCGCTAAGGAAATCGGCAACCTCGTCGTATTCGACCATCCGGAGAGCGTCGACGAGATCGTCAAGTCGCCTGCCCTGTTCCGGAAGAACTTCTCGCTGATCTCGGCCCTCGGCTTCAGCCGCTTCAACACCAATGACGAGGAATGGGCGACAAGACGCGCCATCACCCAGGATCGCTATCTCGCGGCGGCCAAACCCGCCCATGGGCAAAGCGTGTCGGATATATTCAGCGGCGACCTTGCCGATTGCGAGACCTCCCTCGCAGGAATCCACCAGGCGCTTTTCACCGGCGCCATGACCATTTTCTATCAGGCCTTCGGACTTGTCGCGGAAGCGCGACCAACCACGGTGCTTTTCGACCGAGTCCGTGAGACATTGCGCCGCCTGCAGTATTATTCCTGGGTCACGCCAACCAATGCCGAAAGAGACAGCGCCATCCAAGATGCCCGCGCGGTCATCGCGGATTTCGGTTCGCAACTGATGGCGGATCCGCGGGCGGCCGCGGAAATGGACCGTTTCTCGGAAAGAGCAGCCGGGATCGACGGCTTTTCCCCGATCGAAGAATTCGTGATGAATCTGTTCGCTGGCGTCGAAACCACCCTCACGACAGTGCAGTGGGTGATCGATAGGCTCGGCGCCAACCAGCAGGTGCAGGAGCGTATCTATAGTGAGATTACTGGCGGCAAGGCACAGACACCGTTTACTGACTGCTTCATCAACGAGACGATGCGCTATTTCCCACCTATACCGTTCCTCACTCGCGAAGTAAGCACCGATGCGGTTCTGGATGGCACGTCGCTACGGGCCGGGCAACTTATCATGCTGTCCGTCGTCGGTGTGCACCAGCATCCTGAATTCTGGGAAAATCCGAGGACTTTCGATGCCAGCCGCAAGGAGTTCATCAACAACAGTTTCGACCGCCGCGCCTTCATTCCCTTCCTAACCGGACCACGTATGTGCGGGGGCGCACGCCTGGGCCGACTCGAGGTGGAGCAGGCGGTCCGCGCGGTCGTGCGCCAGTTCGCCTTTACTCGCGCCGACGACGTTATCCGCTTCGACTATGCGCTGGCGCTGCGCCCGGCGAGCGGCATGTCCGTCCAGGTGTCAAGGCGCTGATCGGCTCTGCTCCGCCTCGACAGGCATGTCGCGCCAAAGTTGACGGATCAAGCCTCCGAACTGTCTTGCGATAATCGACTTTACGGAGGCGTCGTTGCTGTAGCGACCATTTGCAGCGAGGGCATCATTGCGCAGATTGCGGGCTGGAAACCAGTTCCGCATCGTCGCCTTCACATTGTCGTGGGGATTGACGACGAAATCCTCATAGGCCACATGAGCAACCCTCGTCACATCAATGGTCGAAAGGTAGCTCCGCCACTTTGCCTCGGAGTCCGCGATGTGTCGCACGGTGTCAATAACCGCCTTCTGACTTATCGTTCTCAACATAGGGACACCGGGCAGCGTTTCCCCGCCATCGAATGGCTGACCAGTATGCAGCATCGAAAGCAGGCTGACCGTCTGATCGACTTTGTTCCGGCGGGACAGGAATACATAGAACGAGCTTGCATCATCCTCGCCGATCGAGAGGCGGGCGAAGTCCAGATTGCCGAAAAACAGCTTGGCCGCGAATACGCCTTCGACTGAGCGCCGCATCAGAAGATGCTTTCCATATGACGACGCACCGCGATCGAGCGCCGGGACGTCGAATGTGTCGTCTCCCGTCCAGCGCCGCATGAGCGGTACCGCGAATTGCCACTGGAAGTATTCGGTGGGCAGGCCAAGTCCAAAATGCCGCATGACCTGGCAATAGGTATGGCCGGCGGTTCTCGGCGTGGTGCAAATCAGGATTCTATACGGATTTTCGGCCGCGTCGTCGCGATCGAGATCAGCTGAGAGCAATCGGGTATATGTTTCATCGAAGTGCGATCCCGCCATGACGGATACTGCTCACATGGCGGACAGAAACCCGAAGATCAGGAGAGCCTGATCGGGCGTCATCAGCGACGGCGGATGGCCGACATCGATATTGTCGACGATGCAAAGATCGGGTCGGGCGCAGCGGGATCGTTCAAAGGCCTGCCTGTCGATGAACCCGCTCTCGCGGCCGTACATGAGCATGACCTGGGCGTCGAGCTTAGCGACCATGGGAAACAGGTCGTATTCGCGGCCGGTCATGGCCTCGAAATTCCCGGTCGTGGCCGGATCGTAGGCCAAACGAAACTCGCCAGCCCTCGCGGCAATTCTGTTATCGATGAAGCGGTCGAGGACCGGCCTCTCCACCCGCCCCATGCCTGGATTTGAGACACGCAGATATTCCCCTGCCTGGGCGCGCGTCTGGAATACAAGCGCGGCTTCGCGGATGGCCTCGTTTCGCAAAGCATCGACTTTCGGCCCGCCAATCAGGGGGACATCGTTGAGGATGATCTTGTCGACGCTGCCGCGGTTCGCGTAGAGAAAGAGAAGCAGGATCAGCCCGCCCCATGACGTGCCGACGAAATGGTTCTCCTTGCCGGCAAACTGGCTGAGCGCGCGCAGGCACCTGGAATAGAGATCCATATCGTAGCCCGCGCCGAGATAGGCGCTGCGCCCCCGTCCGAGCAGGTCGGGGCAGATCACCAGATAGCCGTTGCGGCACAGGAAGGACGCGAGGTAATCGAAATCGCAGCCATTGCCGGCAAAGCCGTGCAGGCAGAACACGGTGCCGCGCGGTTGGCCGGCCGGTTGCCAGATGCGCACGAACATCGAGGCGTAACGGTCGCCGAGGCGGATCAGGATTTCCTGGGTCAGCGCCTCGCCTGGGGTAGCCTGTTCCATCACGCGTCCCGCTTGCGAACGGCGCGTTTCATGGCACCGCGGGCGTCGATGAAATCGCGCTTCCAGTAGACCGACTTGTCGAGGTTGAGCAGTTTCGCTTCCTTGATCATCGGCAGGATGTGCGAGGACGAGCGCGTTGCCATAATCGTCGCGGCAATCGCGTTGCCGCCGAGATCGGGGTTGAGTGGCCCTCTGTTTGCAACCCACGTCTCGGCAATTTCGCGGCTGGTCACGATCCAGCCGACGTAAGCGACGATCGCGTCGTCGATGGAACCGATAAGGTGCGTCTGCTGCTCGATCTGGTAGCGCAGGGACTTCACCATCTGTCCAAACTCGTATCCGTCGAAGGGCGGATAGTGCGCAATGAAATTGCAGACGAGCCCGAGAGAGACCGGGTTGAAAGGAACGCGGGTGAAAAGGAGCTTGGTCATACGGCCTCAAGGCACTTCGAATGGGCGCGACATTATGATGTGCGGTCTGCTCGCGGCTAGTGGCAAAATGCGCCGCGACAGGTCGAGAGGCGGCTTACACCGGCGATCCAGCCTGGCCAAGGCCTGAGCCTCCCACGGATCTACCTAAGCCGCCCTCCTCCCCGCCTGCCGCTATGCGCTTCCACGGCCTTCTCGACGGCGCGCTTCAATTCGTCCTTGATCTCGACCGTCTCGGCCATCAGCGTCTCGATCTTGAGGAATTCGAGCACGCGGTATTTCGAGACATTCGGCCGGATCAGAATGTCCGGCGGGTGCTGCCTAAGCTTGTTGGCGATGATCGACTGCATCATCAGCTGGGTGGCGCCATACATCAGGTCGACTGTGGTCGGATGCCTGCGCTCGGCCTCGCTCGGCGCGCCGACGACATCGACGGCGATGATGATGTCGGCGTCCTTCTCGATGAGGTCGAAAGGCACGGGGTTGTAGATACCGCCATCGATCAGCACGCGGCCCTCGCGCGTCACCGGGCGGAAGACCGCCGGGATAGCCGCCGATGCGGCAAGCGCCGAATGCAGGTCGCCTTCGGCGAATACCGCAAGGCTGTGGCCGAAATAGTCGGTCGCCGTAACCTTGAGCGGAACCTTCAGCGCCTCGAATGTCTGCGGGATCGCCTCGGGTAGGAAAGCCTTCAGAATGCGCTCGATGTTGAACTGGCTGACGCGGATGCCGCCCTGCATGGCCTCAGCGATCGTGCCCGGCCGCGAGCGCCACATGCGCGCGGCCACTTCAGCCCGGCTGCCGAGGATCGATCGGGCATAATCGTGAATCTCGGCACCCTTCATGCCCGACGCCATGCCGGCGCCCATGATGGCGCCGATCGACGAGCCGGCAATCGCCACCGGCTTGATGCCGAGATCGTCGAGAGCCTCGATGATGTGGATATGCGCGAGACCGCGCGCGCCGCCGCCGCCAAAGGCCACCCCGAAGGTCGGGCTCATCCCTTGCCGCCTCCCGCCACCTGCACCAGCGGCGGCCCGATGACCATCACCGCGGGGTCGGACGACAGGAGCTTCTTCGCCGCCGCCTTCACGTCGGCCAGCGTCACCGCGTTGATGAGAGCCGCGCGCCGCTTGATATAATCGATGCCGAGATCATCGATCTGCAGCTCCACCAGCGTCGCTGCGATGGAGCTGGACGAATCCAGATTGCTGATGGCGTAAGCGCCGACCATGTATTTCTTGGTCGCCGCGAGCTCCTCCTCGGTGGGGCCGTTCTCGGCCATGTCCTTCACCACCTGGCGCACGATCGAAAGTGTTTCGGCGGCGCGGTCGGAACGCGTCGCCGTCGTCACCACCAGCGCGTTGGAATGCTCGTGATCGACGAGATCGGAGCTGACGCTATAGGCAAGGCCGCGTTTCTCGCGCACCTGCTCATACAAGCGCGACGTGAAAGTTGAGCCGCCGAGAATCTCGTTCATCAGCACGGCGGCGTAGAAATCGGGATCGCTCCGCTTCACGCCCGGCCAGGCAAGCTGCAGGGAGGTCTGCGGCAGATCGTAATTCACTTCGAGCTGCTGGCCGAGCTTGGGCGTGATATCGGCAACCGGCGCCAGCGTCTGCTTGGCCGGCAGGTCGCCGAACACCTCGTCAAGCCTGCCGCTCAACGTGGCGGCGTCGATATCGCCCACCACCGCCACATGCAGGCCGCCGCGGGCGAAGTTCGCCTTGTGGAAGGCCTTGAGGTCGTCGGCAGTGATGGTTTCGAGGCTGTCTTTGTTGCCCTCGTCCGGCCGCGCGTAGGGATGCTGGCCATAGATCGCGCGCAGCCAGCGCTGCTGGGCGATCGTATTGGGGTCCCGCTCATTGGCGAGGATGCCGGAGAGTGTCTGGGCGCGGATGCGGTCGATCGGCGCCTGATCGAAGCGCGGGCTGTTCACCGCCAGCTTCAGCAGGCCAAAAGCCTCGTCCTTCTGGTCGGACAGCATGCGCATCGAGCCATAGGTGCCATCGCGCGCCGCCTGAAAACTCATCTCCGCGCCGGCATCGTCGAGCTTCAACTGGAAGGCCTCGCTGTCGAGGTCGCCGGCGCCCTCGTCGAACAGGCCGGTCATCAGGTTGACCAGGCCTTCCTTGCCGGCGGGGTCCTGCGCCGTGCCGCCGTCGAAGACGAAACGGATCGCAACCAGCGGGATCGAATGGTCTTCCACCAGCCAGGCGGTGACGCCCTTGTTCGACTTCACCTCCTGGATGTTCATTTCGGCGCGCGCGGCAAGCACCGGCAAAAGCAGGAAGAACAGGGCGAAGCAAAGGGTGGCGACGGCGCGATAGAGCTTGCCTTCCTCGCTCGCCGGAGAAGGAGAAGCGATCGTATGGCCAAGAACCATGCTCATCATCAATTCCCCGCCTGCTGCTGCGGCAAGAGATAGCCGGTGGTGGAACGATCGAGCACGAGGTAGCGGGCGGCTGCCGCCTTGACTTCATCGGCGGTCACCTTGCGGATGCGGTCCGGCCATTCCTGGACGTCCTTGACATTGCCGCCCGTGGCAAGCGTCGAGCCATACATGTTGGCCATGTCGTCCTGCTTGTCGCGCGCAAAGATCATGGAGCGCACATAGCGGGTCTTGGCCCGCTCCAGCTCATCGTCGCTCACGCCGTCCTTGACGATGCGGGCGATCTCGGCATCGACCGCTGCCTCGACATCGGCAAGCCTGGCGTCGCCGCGCGGGGCGCCATAGACGGTGAAGTTGGTGGCGTCGAGCATGGTGCCCTGGAAGTAGGCGCCGGCCTCTGAGGCGATGCCCTGCTTGACGACGAGCTGCTGGTACAACCTGCTGCGGTTGTCGCCGCCGAGGATCTCGGCAAGCAGGTCGAGCGCCTCGGCTTCGCCGGGCTTGGCCGTGTGATAGGACGGCACGACCCATTGCGTCGAAAAGCTCGGCACCGAGACGCGCGCGTCGGTGAGCGTCACCGTGCGCTTCGTGTTCTGCTCCGGCTCCACGGGGCGGATGCGCGGCCGCAGGTCCGGGCCGCGGGCGACCTTGCCGTAGGTGCGCCCGGCCATCGCCTTCACCGCGTCGGGATCGACGTCGCCGGCCACCACCAGCACCGCGTTGTTCGGCCGGTAGTAGGCGTCGTAGAAGGCTTTCGCGTCCGGACGGTTCAACTGCTCCATCTCCTGCATCCAGCCGATCACCGGAATGCGGTATCGCTGGTTCTGCCAGAGCGTCGCGTCGACCTCCTCGTCGAGCACCGCCTGCGGATTGCTGTCGATGCGCGAACGGCGCTCCTCCAGGATCACGTCGCGCTCGGTCTTGATGACATCGTCTGTCAGGATGAGGTTGCGCATGCGATCGGCCTCGAAGCCCATCATCTGTTCGAGGGCGGAAGGCGGCACCGTCTCGTGGAAGGCGGTGTAGTCGTAAGAGGTGAAGGCATTGTTGGAGCCGCCGATCTCGGACACGGCGCGGTCGAACTCGCCGGCGGCGTGGTTGGTCGTGGCCTTGAACATCAGGTGCTCGAAGAAATGCGCGATGCCGGATTTGCCGAGAGGCTCGTCGGCGCTGCCGATCTTGTACCAGACCATGTGAGTGACGATCGGGGCGCGGTGGTCCGGGATGACCACCACTTCCATGCCGTTGTCGAGCAGGAAATCCTTGACCTCGCCGTCATCGGCTGCGCGGGCCGGAGCGGCCGCCGCAAGCGCCAGCGCGCTGGCCAGAAGCGCTGCGCGCAGCCCAATTCCTGTTCGTCTCATTAAGTTCTCCGGTCGCGGTTGCGCGACGATAGGCAAGGTTGTTGGCAAGGCAAAGTGAATTGTGAGTCATTTTCGAGGCGGCGCTAGCCAACCTCGATGAAGCGAATGACCGTTTCGCCATAGCCCCGCTCGTCCACCACGGAAAAACCCGGGCCTGCCTCGAACGGCGCCGAGGCCGCCTCCTCGACCACGAACAACGCGCCGGGCAACAGCCAGCCGCCGGCCTTGGCCGAGCGCAGCGCGCGTTCGCCAAGCCCCTTGCCATAGGGCGGGTCGGCGAAGATCAGGCCGAAGGGCGAGAGCGTGCCAGCCTCACCCAAATGAGCGGCGTCGCGACGAAAAATCTTGGTGCGGCCGGTGAGCCCATAGGCCTCGACGTTCTCGCGGATCAGGCCGCGCCCCTCCGTCGATTCCTCGATGAAGACGCAGTAGGCGGCGCCGCGCGACAGCGCCTCAAGTCCAAGCGCGCCGGTGCCGGCGAAGAGGTCGAGCACGCGGCCGCCTTCGAGCTTTTCGGCATAGCGATGCGCGAGCACGTTGAACACCGCCTCGCGGGTGCGGTCGGTGGTCGGGCGGATGGCATTGCTTTTCGGCGTCGCCAGCGGACGCCCGCGGAACTCACCGCCGACGATCCGCATTGCCGCCCCTCTTCGGACCGCGCGGCCTGTCGCCGCCATCGCCTTCGCGGCGCTCGCCGCGGGGCTTGCCGAACGGCTTCGCGCCCGGCTTGCCCTTGCCGCCCGGCTTGTAGGATGCCTTGCGCGCCTTCGCCTCGGCGGCCCTGGCGGCATCGGCTTCCGCCCTGCCCTTGCCGATCGGTCGAGCGCCCGGCGCCATCCAGACATTGGCCTTGCGCTGGCCCGGCGGTTCGATCGGCCGCTGCTCGCGCTCGGATTTCTTGCCGCCGAAACGAGGCTTGTCGCCGAAGCCACCACGCGGCTTTTCGCCGAAACCGCCGCGGTCGGATTTAGGGCCGCGCTCGCCGAACGCCCGGTCCGGCCCAAACGCCCTGTCCGGCTTTGTCGAGAGCTTGCTCAGCGCCTCGTCGCGGCTGCCTTCGCGGCGCTTGCGCGCCTTGATCAGACCGCCCTCGCCGATCGGCCGGTGATCGCCGTCGCGCGTGAATTTCGGCCGGTCGGCCTCTTCGCGGCGAGGGCCGCCGCCGCGCACCGGCTTGTTGGAAAACGGCTTTTGGATGTCGGCATCGAAATTGGCGCCGGATTCCTCGATCAGCCGTTCGCCGAGCTGTTCGCGCAGCACGCGGCCCTTGATCTCCAGCACATGGCCCTCGGGAAGATCCTCGAGCTGGAACGGTCCGTAGGAGATGCGGATCAGCCGCGTCACGTCGAGGCCAAGCGCGCCGAGGATGTTCTTCACCTCGCGGTTCTTGCCTTCGCGCAGGCCCAGGGTCAGCCACGCATTGGTGCCCTGCTCGCGGTCGAGCGAGGCTTCGATCGAGCCGTAGAAGACGCCGTCGACGGCGATGCCTTCGCGCAGGCCGGCGAGCGCGCTCTCCTCGACCTTGCCGTGGACGCGCGCGCGGTAGCGCCGCAGCCAGCCGGTGGCCGGCAATTCGAGCACGCGCGACAGCCCGCCGTCATTGGTCAAAAGCAGCAGGCCCTCGGTGTTGATGTCGAGCCGGCCGATCGTCATCAGCCGCGGCAGGTCGGACGGCAGTACGTCGAAGACGGTCTTGCGGCCTTCCGGATCGCGGTTGGTGGTGACGACGCCCGCCGGCTTGTGGAACAGGAAGAGACGCGTGCGCTCGATCGGCGGGATCTCGGTGCCGTCGAGATGGATGATGTCGTTGGCGCCGACATTGAAGGCCGGCGAGTCCAGCACCTTGCCGTTGACCTTGACGCGACCGGCCGCGATCAGTTCCTCGGCGTCGCGGCGCGAGGCGATGCCGGCGCGCGCCAGCCGCTTGGCGATGCGCTCGCCGCTTTCGGGCGCAGCTTCCGAGGGACGCGGCCGTGGCTTGAAGCCGCCTTCCGGCTTTCCGCCAGCTCCGCGTGGACGATCGCTGAAGTCTCGCTTCGGCCGGTCGGCGAAATCGCGTTTGGGACGGTCGTCGAATGCCCGCTTGGGGCGGTCGAATCGTCGTTCGCCCCGATCGCCTTCGGCAGCAGCCGGTCGGTCGCCACGCGGTGCGTAAGGCTTGCGGTCCTCACGTTTCTCGAAAGGCTTGCCATCGCGCGGCGGACCTTTGCGGAACGGCCTGTCGCCACGCTCCCCGCCTTCACCCATTTCACGCGGCCCCATCTCACGCGGCCTGTAGCTGCGCTTGAAATCGCGCGCAGGGCGCTCACCCTCCGCGGCCATCGGCCGGTCGCCGCGCGGTGTGTAAGGTTTGTGGCCCTCGCGCTTCTCGAAGGGCTTGCCTTCCGGACGCGGACCTTTGCGGAACGGCTTTTCGGCGCGCCCGGCGCCCTCGCCCGTTTCGCGTGGCTTATAGCTGCGCTTGAAGTCGCGGCGCTCGCCTTCGATATCGCGGCGCTCGCCTTCGGCAGCCATCGGTCGCTCGCGCTTGGCGAACGGCTTCTTGGCGCCGTAGGCCGGCTTGCCGTCCCGCCGGCCCGCCGGTTTCGAGCCGCCTTTGCGCGGCCCGCGTGAAGATTTCTTGTCGTCGTTCATTACTTCGCTCGTCTTCACCTGCTACAGCGCAGCACGCCCTTTCGGACGCCCAGCGCAGGCGGTGTCATCTTGATTATTGCGCATATGCCAGCGCGGCAAAAACCGATTCCGGTTTTCAAGGTCTCGCGCTAGATAACAGGATCGCTGTCGGGTGGCGAGGAGTAATCGGAATGGAAACCGCTTGAAACGACCGGATTTCATGGCCCTGGCGCTTGAAGAGGCCGAAGCGGCCGCCAGCCGCGGCGAAGTGCCGGTCGGCGCCGTGATCGCCAATGGCGGCACGGTGGTCGCGAAAGCCGGCAACCGCACGCGCGAGCTCTCGGACCCGACCGCGCATGCCGAGATGCTGGCGATCCGCGAGGCCTGCCTGAAGCTCGCCAGCGAACGTCTCACCGGCCACGATCTCTACGTGACGCTGGAGCCCTGCGCGATGTGCGCCGGCGCGATCTCCTTCGCCCGGCTGCGGCGGCTCTATTTCGGCGCCGCCGATGTGAAAGGCGGCGCGGTGGTCAACGGCGTGCGCTTCTTCGCCTCACCCACCTGCCACCACACGCCGGACGTCTATCCGGGGATCGGCGAGAGCGACGCCGCCCTCATCCTCAAGGACTTTTTTCGCGGGAGACGGAATGGCGGGTGAAGTGAGTAGTGAGTAGGTCACTACTGACTACTGACTACTGACTACTGACTGTTCACAGCCCTAGCCAGTCGAACCAGCCGCCCTTCTTGCCTTCGGCCTGCGCCTTGAGGCGGCGCTCCTTCTTGTATTCGTCCTCGCCGAGCTCGTTCTGCGGCGCGGTGCCGGCAGCTTGGCGATAGGCAAGCGGCGGCTCGCTCAGATATTTGCGAACGGTCGGATCGCCCTGCTTCTGTTCGGCAAGGCTGCGCTGAATCTGCGCACGGCGGGCGGCCGAGTTGTCATCCGGCGACCAGGCCGGCGGGTGGCTGGAGCCCGATTCGGCCAATGCCTTCTTCACCGCCTCGGGATTGGTCTGGATATCCTCGACGGCTTCCGGCTGGTAATTCGGATCGTTCTGGTGCGCGGTGGCGTCGGCGCGGATGCGGGCGCGGCGCGCCTCAGGCGATTCGGGCCAGTCGGCGCTCGCCGTCTCGATGCTTTGCTGCGGCGGCGGCAGGCTTTCCTTCTGCCCGGGAGCGGGCTTCACCAGATCAGGACGCGGCTTGTAGTCGATCGGATCTTTGCGCTTCGGGGTGATAGAGGCCGCCGCGGAGACATCGTCGAAGAGCTGCGCGGCTGCCGTCTTGTCAGTTCCGTAGGTCGGCGAACCCACGCAGCCTGACAGAGCGATGGCCGATACCACAAGCGGCGCCATCAGCGCGGCGCGCGCGAACGTTCTGTCGGTCATGCCAAAAAGTCCCACTCTAACAGCCTTTCAGTCGCCACCGGCCAAGGGCACGGTCCCCTTCTTCCCCGCATTTGCGATGGAAATCCGGCGACAATTTGTCTGCCGGAGTGTCGCGTGTTTACCTCAACCACTTGTTAAGGGCAACGCGCGGGCGGTTTCAGGCCGCCCGGCGTGGCATTTGTGCACCGGCTTATCGACAGGACTACAGCCGCCCAAGGGCCTTCAGCTCATGCAACACGGCGGCATCGCGGGCCGAGACATCCGGAAATCCCGGATCCTGCCCGACATCGGCGGTGTAGCGCCAGGAGCGCGCGCATTTGACCAGACCGCGATCCTCGGCTTTCTCCACCACCACCGCCACCCCCTTGACGTCGTCGAGCGTGAAGGCGCCTTCCGGGGCCTTGCCGTGTTTGACGACGAGATCGCTGGTGATCGCCATCTCGGCCATGTCGACATCGGCGATCGCTGCTTCCAGCACCGCGTCGTCGAGCGTCACCACCGGCACCGCCTCGAGCGACGAACCAATCAGCTTCTCGGCGCGCGCGATCTCCAGCGCGCCGGTGACGACACGGCGCACTTGCCTCACCTTGCGCCATTTCTCGGCCAGCGCCTCGTTGCGCCAGTTCTGCGGGATCGCCGGGAATTGATCGAGATGCACCGACACGGCTTGCGGATGGCGGTCGAGCCAGGCTTCTTCCGTGGTGAAGGGCAGCATCGGCGCCAGCCACTTCACCAGGCATTCGAAGAGGTGGCGCACCACCTGCACGGCGGCCCTGCGGCGCAGGCTCGACGGCCCGTCGCAGTAAAGCGCGTCCTTGCGGATGTCGAAATAGAAGGCCGAAAGCTCCACCACCATGAAGTCGAGCAGCGTGCGGGTGATGCGCTTGAACTCGAAGGCGTCGTAGCCCTGGCGCACCATTTCGTCCAACTCGGACAACCGGTGCAGCATCAGCCGCTCCAGTTCCGGCATCGTCTCGACCGGCACGTCCCGGCCGTCGTCATGCGCAAGCGTGCCCAGCATCCAGCGGATGGTGTTCCTGAGCTTGCGGTAGGCGTCGATATTGGTCTGCAGCACGTTCTTGCCGAGCCGCTGGTCTTCCCAATAATCGGTCGTGACCACCCAGAGCCGCAGGATATCGGCGCCGGACTGTTTGATGACGTCCTGTGGCACGACGGTGTTGCCGAGCGACTTCGACATCTTGCGGCCTTCCTCGTCCATGGTGAAGCCATGGGTGATGACCGTGTCGTAAGGCGCCCTGCCCCTGGTGCCGCAGCTTTCGAGCAGCGAGGAATGGAACCAGCCGCGATGCTGGTCCGAGCCTTCGAGATAGACGTCGGCCGGCCATTTGAGGTCCGGACGGTCCTCCAGCGTGAAGACATGCGTCGAACCGGAATCGAACCAGACGTCGAGGATGTCCATCACCTGGTGCCATTTCGAGGCGTCGTGATTGCCGAGGAAGCGTGCCTTGGCGCCCTCGGCGAACCAGGCGTCGGCGCCTTCCTTCTCGAAAGCGTCCATGATGCGCTCGTTGACGGCCTCGTCCTTCAGCACATTGCCGTCCTCGTCGGCGAAGACCGCGATCGGCACACCCCAGGCGCGCTGGCGCGACAGCACCCAGTCGGGGCGCTCCTCGATCATGGCGCGGATGCGGTTCTGGCCCGCTGCCGGAACGAAACGGGTGTCGTCGATCGCCTTCAGCGCGCGACTGCGCAACGTCGTGCCGTCGCCGAGGTCCTTGTCCATATAGACGAACCATTGCGGCGTGTTGCGGAAGATGACCGGCTTCTTGGAGCGCCAGGAGTGCGGATAGCTGTGTTTCAGCCGGCCGCGCGCGAAGAGCGCGTTGCGCTCGATCAGTTCGTCGATGACGGCCTGATTGGCGTTGCCCTTCTTGCCATTGTCGTCGATGACGCGCGCCGCGCCGCCTTCGCGCCCCGGGCCGAAGCCCGGCGCATCCTTGGTGAAGAAGCCGGCATCGTCGACCGTGAAGGGGATCACGGTGTCGACGCCTCGCGCCCGCAGCTCGCTCGCGGCCTCCATCCAGGCGTCGAAGTCCTCGCGGCCATGGCCGGGCGCGGTGTGCACGAAGCCGGTGCCGGCATCGTCGGTGACATGCTCGCCCGCAACCATCGGCACCGGGAACTCATAGCCGCCGCCGAGGCCCTTGAAGGGATGCGAAAGCGTAAGCTTCCCAAGCTGTTCGGCCGAGACGCTGTGAAGCCGGTTCAGTGCGACCTTGGCCTTGGCAGCACATTCCTCGGCCAAGGTATCGGCAAAGATCAGCTTCTCGCCGGGCTGCGGGCCGAAGGCGTTCTCGGCCGCCATCACCTCATAGAGGCCATAGGCGATGCGCGGCGAATAGCTCACGGCGCGGTTGCCGGGGATGGTCCAGGGCGTGGTCGTCCAGATGACGACATGCGCCTCGACGAGGTCGAGCGCTGCCTCGTCCAGCGCGGCGCCGGCGACCGGCTGGGCGAGGCTCGCGACCGGGAACTTCACCCAGATCGTGTCGCTCTCGTAGTCCTGATACTCGACCTCGGCCTCGGCGAGCGCGGTGCGCTCGACCACGCTCCACATCACCGGCTTCGAGCCGCGGTAGAGCTGGCCGGACAAGGCGAATTTCAACAGTTCGCCGGCGATGCGCGACTCGGCATGGTACGCCATGGTGGTATAGGGATTGTCGAAATCGCCGATGACGCCAAGACGCTGGAACTCGTCGCCCTGCACCTTGATCCAGTGGGCGGCGAACTCACGGCATTCCCTGCGGAACTCGTTGACCGGCACCTCGTCCTTGTTCTTGCCCTTGGCGCGATACTGCTCCTCGATCTTCCATTCGATCGGCAGGCCATGGCAGTCCCAACCCGGCACGTAGTTGGCGTCATAGCCGCGCATCTGGAAGGAGCGGTTGATGACGTCCTTGAGGATCTTGTTCAGCGCATGGCCGATATGGATGTTGCCGTTGGCGTAGGGCGGCCCGTCATGCAGCACGAATTTCTCGCGGCCGGCGGCCTCCTCGCGCAGCTTCCTGTAAAGGTCCATGTCCTGCCAGCGCTTGACCAGACCAGGCTCCTTCTCGGGCAGGCCGGCACGCATCGGGAAGTCCGTCTGCGGCAAATAGAGCGTTTTGGAATAGTCGATCGTTTCAACGGTGTCGGTCATTGATCTGCCATCTGCGTTGCCCGGCGGCGGGAAGCCCGGGCGTTGAACCAGCATTTTCTTGAAAAGCGCGAGGGGGGCGCGCGAAAACTCCCGGCGGCTCCAGCGGCGCTCAGGCCGCCCGGAACACCGGGCCCGTAATTCGTATCGCGATCGCGAAAAGGCGCGAAAAGCTCGTCATGGCGTGGCTTTTAGCGGATGGCGCGGCAGGAATAAAGCGCGGATTTCAAGGCATGAAGCCGCTTTCACGGCCTACATGGTGAAATTGAAGCGGTAAGTGGTCGAGACACCGAAGGTCCACTGATTGCGGTCGCCGCGTTCCCTGACCAGGCTGGAATCGGCCGCCGGCCCCATCAGGCGCGAATATTCGGTGAAGACGCTCGCCGTCATCGGCTCGGTCACTTTCCAGGTGATCGCGCCGCCGAGCCCCGTCGATTTCAGCCCGCCGCCGGGATGGTACTCGCTCAGGCCCGAAGCGACAGCTTCCTTGGCGTTGACGCCGTAATAGGCGTCGAAATAGTCGGACGATGCGAAGGAAACGCGCGGACCACCGGAAATGCGCACGGTCGGCGTGATGTCATAGAAGGCGTCCGCGGCGATGTCCGCGACGAAGCCGTTGTGAGAGCGGATGCCGTGCCTGAGCTCGGCGCGCGCCCTTAGCCAATCCAGCGGATAGAATTCGAAGAAGCCGCCCACCTCACCGCCCCAGCGCACGGAATCAAGGCCCTTGAGCTCGTCCTTGCTCTCGCGCGAGAATATGAACTTGCCGGTCAAGCCGGCGCGAACGGAACCGTCATCGATCAGCGCCAGCGAGATGTTGTCGTTGCGCGAGGTGAAGCGCGCCTCCGGACCGACCTTGCCGAGCGAGACGATCGGTTGGGCGCTGAGCATGTATTTCTCGCCGCCCTCGAAATTCGGCGCGACCAGCGCGGTGGCGCCGAGCGTCAGGTACCAGTCGCCGGATATCCAACTGCCCTCGCCCGCTTGGGCGACAGGTGCGCTGAGCAGGCCCATGGCGACGGCCAGCGGAATCGTCCCGACAATACGCATCGTCACCCCTTACGCGAAACGCGCCGGCGGCACCACCTGCCAGCGCTCAAGCCATGCCGTGCGTTCGGTAAAATTTGACTTAAAATCCGTAACATGGTCGGCAGCATCCGGATGAGGACGGCCACCAGATCAGGTGTCGCGCGGCGCGACCGGCTGGTCCAGCAACCTAGCCACGGCCTTGGTGCCTTTTCCGCCAATGCGCGCAGAGCCGTCGTCACCCACTTCCACCGTGGCACCGTTGGCGAAGCTGAGCGACCAACCATCAGCCGTAGCGTTACGCCGGCGGTCGGTGAGCTCGATGCCGCCAGCGGTGACCAGCGCGACAATTCTGTCAGCGTCCATCCTCGTTCTCCGGATACGGGCCATCAATTCAGGTCGAGCCCGCCGGTAAGGTCACCGAGCGGTGGCTCGCCATGCGCGGCAACGGCCCGGTCGCGAACCACGATGCCGTGCAGCACAGGCAGTTCGAAACGCTCCGTGATGAGGCGAAGGATCGAGGTGGTGTCATAGGGCGCGTGATCGACATAGCCGTGCTTGGCGAAGGGCGAAACGATGATTGCGGGGATGCGCGTGCCGGGCCCCCAGCGATCGCCCTTGGGCGGCGCGGCATGATCCCAGATGCCGCCATTCTCGTCATAGGTGACGACGACCAGC
This sequence comes from Mesorhizobium sp. B3-1-9, assembly GCF_006439595.1. NCBI lineage: Bacteria > Pseudomonadati > Pseudomonadota > Alphaproteobacteria > Hyphomicrobiales > Phyllobacteriaceae > Mesorhizobium > Mesorhizobium sp. B3-1-9. The sequence continues at coordinate 211,577 of NZ_VFTJ01000003.1, read as the reverse complement.
ATGTGCGGCCATTGCGGACTCTTCTCCAGATGCGCGATGACATCGGCGATATGGCGGTCGCCCGCCTGGATGTCGGCATAGCCGGAATGCTCGTTGAGATTGCCCTGCGGCTTATAGAAGGAAACCTGCGGCAGGGCGCCATCGTCGATCGCCTGGGTGAAGCTCACGCCTCCCAGCCCCGCGTCGCGCAAATGTTCGCGCCTGGCCTCGGTGCCAGGCGCGAAGTTGGCGTAATAGTTGAACGGCTGGTGGTGATACTGGAAATTCGGGATCGGCGTGTGGTTGCCGTGGTCGAGGGTGTACTGCCAGGCGCCTGAATACCATGCCCAGCTTATGTGCTTGAGGCTGAGCATGTCGCCGATGGTCGGCTCGGTCTGCGGTGGGAGAGTCGTCGGCTTGGCCGGATCCGCTAGGCGCGGATCGCCGCCAGGCGCCGGATCGTTGCCGCTCGGCTGGAAAGGCGGTTGCATCGTGTTTACCGCGTAGAAATCCGGCGTCAGGTTGCCGTCGGAGACGAATTTCGGGATGCCGTCGCGCGCCGATTTTGGTGAATTGTCGGCGACCTTCAGCGCCGTGCCACTGTCGTCCGTCACCGAGATCGACGGCTTGGCAGGGTTCTTGTCGGCATCGGCGTAGTAGGGCGCGCAGGCGCAGATCAGCCATTGGTGGTTGAAGAATGAGCCGCCGAACCCACCCATGAAGAAGTGGTCGGCCAGCACGTATTTCTGCGCGACCGCCCACATGTCGGTCTTGGAGGCGTCCCAGTTGCTCATCGGCATGGCGCCCGAATCGGCCCAGGCGACGAACATGTCGTTCTTGCCGCCGTCGATTTGCATCTGGTTCTGGTAGTAGCGATGCCAGAGATCGTGCGTCACGACCGTAAGCGGGACGTTGAAACCCTTCGCGTCGTTCACGGTGAACGGCGCGTTCGCAAGGTGTTCGGTCATCGCCTGTGTCACCGGCGGCGTGACGCCCTTGGCGGTCAGCCCGTCCCACACCGGCGGCAGTTCGGACAGCACGGAGCCGTCACGGTCACGCTGCTGCAGGCTTTCCTGGCTCGCCTTGTCGATGCCGTCAGCGCCAGGAAAATGGCCATAGAGATTGTCGAAAGCGCGGTTCTCCGCGAAGATGACGACCACCGTCTCTATCTTGGCAATGCCGGCCGGCGGATCGCCAGGCTGGGCTGCGGAAGCGGACGCCGAAGCGGCAGCGCACAGAGCGAGAGTTGAGGAAAACAGGGTAAGCCCAAAGGAGCGCTTCATCACCGTGCCTCACCAGTGGTGCAAAACGGGATGACACCAGCTTCGGCACATCTTTGCAATAGCGGCGACTCTGGACGGCAGTGCCATTGGGACTACCTTCCCTCACGACAGGATGCGCCGGCCACATCTGGAGGGAAGTCGACCAAAGCGATGCCATGAAGGACGCGATCGGCCGGCCGTGGCCGGTGGGGGTCGCTTTTCACCCAATGCCGCCGATAAGCGGCATCGCCCTTGACGATTTGTAATCGCCGGTGTCGCTGCGCTAAGCGGAGCGCCGGTTGTGGCGCAGCGTCTCTATCAGATCGCAGGCTGCTTCCAGTCCGCCGGTAAGCGGGTTCGACGCGCCGTAGCCAAGAGCCGCCTCGCGCCATTGGTCCCGGACCGCCGGGTTGCCGGCTTTCAGGATTGCCTGCCGCCAGATTTCGGGGTCGTCGCGACTGGCCACAACCAGTCCCGCCCCGCTGGCTCGGACATATTTTGCATATCCGCAGGCGTCCGATGCGATGACCGGCAGGCCGTTTGCGAGCGCCTCGAGAATAACCGTGCCCGTATTTTCCAGGCGAGCCGGGTGCAGCATGAAGTCGCTCGCGACCACGACCGCCGGGATGTCCTCCTGGATGCCCAGCAGAGTGACCCTTTTCGATATGCCGGATTTGGCAATCAGGCCGAGAAGCCGCGTTTCCTCCTCGCTGTTTTTTCGAAGGCCGGCGACCAGCCAATGGATCTCCGGGAACGGCTGAAGCGCTTTTATCGCCCGGTCGAGACCCTTCACCTTCAACCTGTTGGCGATGGTCAGGGCGATGACCGTTTCGCGCGGAAGCCCAAAACGATCGCGGATTTCATTGCGGTCGACAGCCAGCAGTTCCGGTCTGCGGCGTTTCGGATCGAGCGTCGGTCCGACGACGTGAATGCGCGATTCCTCCGTCCGCCAGAAGTTGCGGTAAAGCGTTGCCTGGTGTTCGCTGAGTGCGATGATCTGCACGGCGTTGCCAGGGGCAAAGATCATCGATTCGAGCTTCTGCTGGCGCATGAAGCGGGGCGAAAACGGCCGCCACCACCCGAGCTTCGACACAAAATAGGGCGGGTCGCCGGCATAGTAGATATCCAGGCCCGCCATCTTGTTGAAACCGACCACGCAGTCGAAGTCCCGCCTGGCGGTCAGCACGGTCCTACCCAGCGCATATTCGGTGCCAGGGTTCGAGAGAACCCGTGCCGGCTGGATTTTTATCGCAGCCGAACTCTCGACATGACCGACCTGGCGGGTCGTCAGGATCGTCACGCTATGGCCGCGCCGGACCAGTCGGTCGCTGATGTTGAGGCAATCCCTTTGCAGCCCCCCATTCATGAAGAGGGCAGAGATTGCGCAGCAGATTTTCATCTCATTTTCCGGAGCGCCGCCTTATCCCCCAAGTCGGATCGACGGAGAGAGACTCCGGGTGCGCCCCAGACTTCCCCAATCAAACAAACACGGCCGGGCGCCTAAATGTTGGCCGTGTTGAAACCACGAATATGCTGTATATAGCCGGTTATCAAGAGACTTGGATGCTGTCGCGTTCTAGCTTTCTCCCGCCAAGACCAACCGGAGCGCGCTCATGAAAGTTCCACGGGGCGATCGCGCCTGCGAAGCCGGGTTCGACTGAAAGCCGCCACAGCCGTGCCAAGGGCCCTGCGCGAATATGACTGGCGGCAATGGCTGAGGCTGCAGCCGCTGCTGCACGCCGTCAAAACTGCCCGTTACCGGAAAATCGACCGGAGGTTTCTGCGCCAGCCGGCCAAGGAAGGCGACATCCAGGGCATCCGCGAGGACGCCCGGGGTCGCCATGTCCTGCTGACCGTTGCCTTCGGCGATGCTCAATGCCTGGATCTGCAGTTGCGGCTGACGAGCGGACTTGTTCGCCACGATCTCCACATCGTGGCCGACAACAGCGTCGGCGAAGCTTCCGCGCGCAAGAACAGGCAGGTATGCGCGGCTCACGGCGCCGCCTATGTCAGGCTGCCGGCCAATCCATGGACCGTAAGGAACCCGAGCCGGTCCCACGGCGCGGCGCTCAATTGGATGTGGCACAACATCCTGAAGCCTGGCGCGCCGGCCGCGTTCGGATTCCTCGACCAGGACCTTTTCCCGACGAAGCCATGCGACCCCTTCGAACCTCTTGAAGACGCGGCGTTTTACGGCGATCTGCGCTGGGCAGGCGCGCGATGGTATTTGTGGGCCGGCTATTGCTTCTTTCGGTTCGACGCCGTCGGCCGCGAGCCTCTCGATTTCGGGCTCGACTGGTTCGCCGGCCTCGACACCGGCGGAGCCAATTGGGAAGTGCTCTATCGGAATGCGGATCCCAACACGGTGCCGCAACGGCCGATAACCGCATTCGCCGCCTTGCCGGGAATTGAGCTCAGACAGGCCTATTGCGAATGGCGGGGAAGCTGGCTTCATGAAGTCGGCCTCGACGGCGACCTTTCTTTGAAGGCGAAAAAGCGCGAGGCGGTCCTGCGACTGCTCGCTCCCGCGCTTGAGATCGCACTCGGATCGGCCGGACAAAGAGATTGACAGTCGACAGACCGACGAAACTTTGGAATTGGAATTTTGAAACCAGGCCGCCGACATTCGACAATTCAACGGCCATTCGGTCACGACCGATTATCGCAAGGAAAGTTCCATTGCCGACAGTGAGTGTGATCATTCCGGTGCGAGACGGCGCGCAATATGTCGGCGAGGCCCTGCAAAGCATCCTGGACCAGGATCTGGCGGATATCGAAGTCATCGTCGTCGACGATGGATCTCGCGACGACAGCGCCGCGATCGCGACTTCGATCAGCGACCGCGACAGCCGCGTCAGGCTTGTCGCCAACCGCGGCAAGGGGATCGTCGATGCGCTGAACATGGGGCTTTCGCTCGCGCAGGCCCCTCTTGTGGCGCGCATGGATTGTGACGATGTCTCGCTGCCCGGCAGGTTGCGCCTGCAGGTGGCGTGTTTCGACGCGGATGCCGATCTGCAGCTGCTCGGTACGGCGGGGTTGCAGATCGATCGGGACGGAAATCCGTTGAGGCCGCTTGACGTCCCCGCCGGCGGCGACCCGTTGCGCGAAGCGCTTGCCAGATACAATCCCATGCTTCATCCGACAGTGATGTTTCGGACCGAGGCCGTCCGGCGCGCGGGAGGCTACCGCCGCGCATTCACCCATGCGGAAGACTACGATCTATGGCTGCGGCTTTCCGAAACGGGAAAACTGGCCAACATGGATGCGCGGCTCGTGAAGCTGAGATCGCATCCGGGACAGGTATCGCGCATGAAGGAAGATCAGCAAAAGGCTGCCGCGGCATTGGCCAGGCAGTCGGCGCTGCTGCGTCGCCATCGCGCCGAGCCGTTCGACGCGAACGGCCAAGCCGCGCAGGCCATCGCAAGCTTTCTGGCGTCGCGCGCCGCCACGGGGGTCGGCATCTCCAGCCCGGAGAGACGCGACATCGAGTTGCTGCTGCGAACCGCGGACATACCCCTCGCCCTCACTCTAAAGCTGCTGTTCCTCGCGGCTGTCGGCGCGCCCTCCTTCAGGACGCTCGCGCTGGGACCTCGACTGGCCTGGCGCAGGATGATCGCGCGTCCCGCAAGAATGCGGCTCAACTGATGCGGCCCGCATGATGCGTCTCGTCGTCGATCTCTCGAGCATGGTGCGTTGGCTCGGCCCTCCGGTCGGCCTGGTCCGCGTGCAACGCCACTACGCGGCCGCGGCGGCCGCATTCAAGGCTTCCGATGTGGCGTTCACCGTGTTCGACCCGATCGAGCGGGTCCTTAGACAAGTTTCGCCTGGTATGGCGGCGGAAATCATCGCCGGCGACATTTCATGCGACATGAGCTTTTACCCGGACCCGGCCCGCATCAAGATAAGGTTCTACGATCGCTGGCCGAAATGGGCGCGGCGGTTGCTGATGACGATCATAAGACCGCGCCGGATGCTGATAACGGAAATTGGCGCGTTCGGCCGGCGCCATCCCGGCAGCCCTTTTCTTCGTTTCCTCGAGCGGATCGAAAACCGGCTGATGAAGGAAAACGAGCGGCGGCAGGTCGCTCGCGGGGGCGGTTCACGCGCTCGTATCGTCCCGCTCAGGACCGTGGCCGGCGACAAATACAATCTTTCGCCCGGCGACCATCTGCTGTTGATGAACAACGACTGGGCGCATACCGATATCGAGGTCATTTCGCGCGAGGTGCGCTTGGCCGGCGCAAAGCTGATCGTGCTCTTGAACGACATCATTCCGATCCAGTTTCCCGAATGGTACAAGCCGCACGACGTCAAGAGATTCACCGACTACGTGAACCTGGCGGTCGGGCTGGCAGACCGCTTCATCCTGACGTCGAGGCGCGTCACCACTGACGTCGAGGACTATGCCGCCAAGCTCGGCGTCCATCTGCCGGAGCTGAAACAAGTCCCTCTCGGCTGCGACAGCGCCCGCGAATCGAAGGCGGACGGCCGCATGCCGGACGGGATCGAGACCGATCGCTATATCCTGTTCGTTTCCACCATCGAACCACGCAAGAACCATTCGCTGCTCATGGATGTCTGGAGGCGCATCGTCCTGGATGGAACGGTCGCGCGCAGCGGCATGAAGCTGGTTTTCGTCGGCCGCAGCGGCTGGATGGTCGACGGCATCCTGGCGAAGCTTCACAGCCATCCCGACTACGGCAAGAGCCTTGTCCATCTCGACAACGTCGACGACGCAACGTTGTCCCGCCTTTACCGCTACAGTGCGTTTTGCGTGTATCCGTCGCTCTATGAAGGATATGGGCTGCCGCCCGTGGAGGCGCTGGCCTATGGGAAGGCGCTGATCGCCTCCACGGGCGGAGCCATCGCCGAAGTTGTCGGCTCGTCGGGACTCTGCCTTGATCCGCTCGACATCGAAGGATGGGAAAACGCCATACGGGAGTGGATCACCTCGCCCGCGGCCCGTGCTCCATACGAAGCGAAGGCCGCAGAATTCGTGGCGCGAGGCTGGGAGCAGGCCGGCCGGGAGACACTGGAGGCGACGCTTGCGCCGTTCCCGGACGAAGTTCGGCCGTCGCGACAATAGCCGCCTTTATGGTTGCCGGGATACGCGGCTTGCCTGTCCGGTATTCCGGAACCGGCTCAGGGTTTCGTCGACGATGTAGCGGCCGAGCTCACCCCGGCGCTTGAAGGAAAGCGCATGCTCTCGCGCCGCCCGCCCGGTGGCTATCAAATCGTCGCGATTCTCGATCGTGGTAGGAAGGTCATGGAACAGCCGGCCGCCCGCGGGCTGGGCCTGTGTTGCTGGACGGACAATGCCGTTGGGTTTAGCTTCCTTTCGCCGCACGACCGGTGGTGAATTTCGAGGGAGATGAAACCATGACTCTGCCAAGCGACGCTCTCAAGGACGCGATCGGCCAGACGCGGGATAAATGGGGATGGTTCGTGGCGCTCGGCGTGCTGCTGCTGATCTTCGGCGGCATCGCCTTCGGCAATCTGTTCATCGCCACCGTCGCCTCGGTCTATGTCGTCGGCTGGCTGATGCTGATGGCAGGTGTCATCGAGATCATCCACGCCTTCGGGGTCAAGACCTGGGGACGTTTCTTCTACTGGCTGCTGAGCGGCCTGCTCTACGCCGTCGCTGGCTTCTTCGCCTTCGACAACCCGTTGCTGGCCTCGGCGGTGCTGACGCTGCTGTTGGCCATCGCGCTGGTCGCTTCGGGGCTTCTGCGGTCCTGGGTGGCCTTCAATCACCGGCCGCAGCAAGGCTGGGGATGGCTGCTCGCGGCCGGCATCATCACCATTCTGCTCGGCCTGATGATCGCCATGGGCTGGCCGGTGAACAGCCTTTGGGTGCTTGGCATCTTCCTGGCGATCGACCTGGTCTTCCAGGGATGGAGCTTCATCGCCATCGGCCTGGCGCTGAAGCGGTAGGCTTCCGTCAGTCGGCGTTGAGAAGCGTCACTGCGGCAAGTGCCAGCGCAATGCCGAGATATTGGGCTTTCGAAACGTCCTCCTTGAAGACGACCGCGCCGACCAGGACTGCGCCGGCCACCACAATCGTATTGACCAGAGCGCCGGTAACGGCAAGATTCAGTCGCGTGTTGATGAAGGCAAACATGAAGTAGGATACCGGCGACAGCAGCATGACGATGGCCAGGCTGCGGCCGCTGCCGGTCTTGCCCCAATGCGCGCTAAGTCCGTCGCAGAGGATGAACAGCGCCGCGCAGGGCAGGACAACGGCCCACACCATCAAGTCTATCTTCATTAGCGCTTTCTGCGCAATCAAGCGCCCGCGGTCGGTGAAATGCTTCACCCATGCGAGTCAGCCTTTGATCGAGCGGCAGACTGAAGACGATCCGAGCAATTCCAGGAAAAGTGTGTAGTGGTTGGGCTCGGCGACTTCGCCGTGGCCTTCCGTCCGGAATTGCGTCAAAACAAGGAGATAGGGCGGTTCGCCGTTCCCGTGAAACGCACTAGAACGCGACCTCGGCGTCCAGTTGCGAGAGCGGGCGCACGCCCGCCAGCAGCGCCCTCGCCTCGGCCTCGTCCTTTTTCATCTGCGCCACCAGCGCATCGAGGCCGTCGAATTTGAGCTCCGGCCGCAGGAAGCCGAAGAACGACACCTGGCAGGTCTGGCCGTAGAGATCGCCGGAAAAATCGAAAACGTAGGTTTCGAGCAGCGGCGCGCCATTGTCGTCGACGGTGGGACGCCGGCCGAAGCTGGCGACGCCATCATGGAGCGTGCCGTCGGCGCGACGGAAGCGGACGGCATAAATCCCTTCCTTCAAGGCCGCTTCCGGCGAAAGCCGCATATTGGCGGTCGGGAAGCCGAGGGTGCGGCCAAGCTGCTGGCCGCCGATCACCTCGGCTTCGACGGTGAAACGGTAGCCGAGCAGGCCGGCGGCCTCCTCCACCTTGCCTTCGGCGAGCAGTCCCCGGATGCGGCTCGATGAAACCACCTCCGCGCCCTCATCGCGGAAGGCATCGACCAGCGTCACGCCGAAACCATGCCGTTCTCCGGCAGCCATCAGAAAGGCCGGGCCACCCTGGCGGTCCTTGCCGAAATGAAAGTCGAAACCGGTGATGGCGTGGCGGATGCCGAGGTTCTTCTCCAGCACGTCGGTCACGAAAGCCTCGGGCGACAGCGAGGCGAAATCGCGCGTGAACGGCTGCTCGACCAAGGCGGCAAAGCCAAGCCCGGCAAGCAGCCGCGCCTTCATCGGTGGCGGCGTCAGCACGAAGAGCGGCACCTGTGGCCGGAAGATCTTGCGCGGATGCGGCTCGAAAGTGAGCACCAAAGCGGGCACGCCGTTGCGGCGGGCTTCGGTCAGCGCGCGCTCCAGGACGGACTGATGGCCGCGGTGGACACCGTCGAAATTACCGATCGCCACGACGCCGCCGCGCAGATGCGCGGGCAGTGGCGCGACCGCGGAAAGACGTTCGAAAGCTTGCTTCATATCGAGGCGTCCGTCATGGCCAGACCACCAAACCTATTGCAGACGCGGAATGACGGCGACCGGCCGGTAGCCGTGCCTTTCGAGAAAGCCCGCCAGCCTTTCGGGGTCGGGGCGGAGCGGATCGCCATAGTCGCGAGCGTGGATGCCGCCCGAGACATAGAGCACGTCGAAGCCGTTGTCGGCCGCGCCCTTGACATCCGTCATCATGCCGTCGCCGATGGCGAGAACCTCGCCGCGCTCGACGGCGCGGCCAAGAAGGCCGGCGACCTCCTTCATGGCGACATCGTAGATCGGCGCGAAGGGCTTGCCGGCAATCAGCGTGCGCCCGCCCAATTGGGCGTAATCCCGCGCGAGCGCGCCGGCGCACCAGATGGTGCGCTCGCCGCGCTCCACCAGGATATCCGGATTGGCGCAAATGAACGGCAGATTGCGGGCACGCAGCCGCTGCAGCAGTTCGGCATAGTCGGCGGGCTTCTCGACCTCGTCGTCATAGAGGCCCGTGCAGACAATACCCGAGGCCTCGAATTCCTCGACCAGATCGACATCGAGCCCGTCATAGAGCGTGAAATCGCGCTCGGGGCCGATATGAAAGATCTTCCTCGGGCCATCGGCGATCAGGTCGCGGGTCACGTCGCCGGACGTGACGACCCGGTCGCAGGCATCGCCAGGGACGCCGATCACCTTCATCTGGGCGACGACGTCGGCGCTGCGACGCGGCGAATTGGTGATGAGCACCACAGGCACATCGGCCGCGCGCGCCCTTTCAAGTGCGGCGGCAGCGGCCGGAAAATGCCATTCGCCGTTGTGCACGACGCCCCATACGTCGCACAGTATGGCGGCGTAGCGCCCCGCCAGATCGTCGAGCGAAGCGATGATGTCAGGCGAATCCGCCATGCCGTGTCCCTGATTTCGATCATGAACCGCATCGCGCTGAAGGCCGCCGCGGTCCGCCCCGCATAGCCGAAGCGCCTCATCCTGTCACCAGCTTTCCCGACCTGCCCTTCCGTCAAGCGCGGACGGGGCAACACGTATCCGCCATGGGCGGACCGCCGGTTGCACAGGGTTAACGCGCAGTCAAAGAGGCGCCGCGTTCTTGACAGTTTCGCGAAAGCTGAAATTTAACGATTTATGACCATAGTACCAAACCAACTGCGACCATGGTCGTACTCCAACATGGATCTTTGGCGGGGGTAAGCACAATGATCCGCGATTTTTTTCACGACAGGCGGGGAAACTACGCCTTGATGACGGCCATCACGATGATACCACTGATGGGCGGCGTCGCGGTTGCCATAGACTACACCGAACTGGTGCGGGAACGGCAGGAGACGCTCAATGCGCTGGATGCCGCCGGCATCGCGACGGCACAGCAGATCGTCGGCGGGGCCAGCGACACGGACGCCAAGGCATATGCTAAAACCTTCTTCGAGGCCAATCTCAGGCACGTTCTTCCGGCGAACACAACGCTGACGGTCACATTGCCGAACAACAATGCCGGCGGCGGCACGCTGGTGCTCGAAGCCGGCCTGAAGTACCAGCCCTACTTCCTGCCGGCCGCGGTCGCGCTGCTCGGCGGAACACCCGGCCAGACCACTATCAACTTATCGGCGCGGTCTGAAATCCGACTCAAGAACACGTTGGAAGTGTCGCTGGTGCTCGACAATTCGGGCTCGATGACCGAGCTCGGCCACGGCTCGAGCCAGGTGCGGTTCGACCTTTTGAAGAGCGCCGCCAAGCAGCTTGTCGACCAACTTGCCGGCCAGGCGCAACTGATGAAGCAGGTTTCCAAGCCGGTTCAGTTCAGCCTGGTTCCGTTCGCTGCCTCGGTCAATATCGGCTCGGCGAACGCGTCGGCGACCTGGATGGACCAGGACGGCATCTCGCCCATCCAGCACGAAAATTTCGACTGGACGACGATGACCCAGGCGAATTCGCCCTGGCCACAGAGATATGTCGAGAAGGTCGGCAGCATCTGGTATGCGCGCGGCACTGATTGGGACGCCTCCCAGAAAGACAAGCCGCTGACGCGTTTCTCGCTTTACAAATGGATGCAGCGGATTTCGGCGTGCACCAAAGACTGGAACAACGTTTGCACGTCCAACATAACCTACGCCCCGATAGCGACTTGGGGCGGCTGCGTCGAGTCCCGTCCCTATCCTTATAACATCCAGGATACGGCCGCCTCGACCTCGACGCCGGCGACACTGTTCGTGCCGATGTTCGCGCCTGACGAAACCGACAATACCGACAGCAACTCCCGGCCGGCAAACAACAACTGGCACCTCGACGTCACGCCGAGCACCGACAACCCGACGCGCCAGAAATACATGCCGAAATATTTCAACTACGGCACCAAGGTCACCCCGGCCTACGGCAGCAATGCCGGCCCCAACACCAGTTGCAGCACGACGGCGATCACGCCGCTGACCGATGTCTCGACCTCTGGCGGCGCCACGACGGTCAAAAATGCGATCGACGCCATGGTCGACGTCGGCGCCACCAATGTCCCGGAAGGCATGGCGTGGGGCTGGCGGACGCTGTCGAGCACCGCGCCCTTCACCGAGGGACGCGCCGAGACCGAAAAAGGCAATGACAAGGTGCTGATCGTGCTCACCGACGGCGCCAATACCTATTACACGCCGACGTCGGTGACCGCGCAAAGCTATTCAGGATCGAACTGGAACCAGGGCGGCAACGATCTCTCCGGCAACAAGGCGATCTATTCGTCCCTTGGATACCTTGCCTATGGCAACGGCTCGAGCAGCCAGACGAAGCCGTTCGGAAGCACCTACACCTATGGCCGGCCGTTCCTCGGCACCAGCACCAATGTCAGCAAGACCGATTATTCGAACGCCAACTACACCAAGGCGATGAGCGAGCATCTTGCCACGCTGTGCGACAACGCCAAGGCCGCTAACATCATCGTCATGACCATCGCGCTCGACCTCGACTCCAGCAACACGGCCGAGGCGGCGCAGATGACAGCCTTGAAGACCTGCTCGTCGGACTCGCGTTTCAGGAAGGATCCGACCGACTCGACCAAGCCGGCGAAGCTGTTCTGGAACTCGACCGGCGCCACGCTGTCGGACGACTTCAAGGCGATCGGCAACGAGCTGTCGAACCTGCGCATCGTCAGCTGATCTGCTCGGACAAACGATCGAGGACGCCCGCCGCGAGACGGGCGTTTTTCATCGTGGGCCATGCCGTAGAATTGGTTTGGTTAGCGGTTGGTGAAGCCGCCGTTAAGCAATCGAGCGGTTTACCAAACCGGTCCTTCAGCGTTTTGTGGAAGTGTGGCCCGACAGAAAATCCGCCGGCGGGGGGCCGCTCAAGAGAAAATGCGCAAATTCTGGCATCACTTCTGCCGCGACCGGCGCGGAAACTATGCTCTCATGACGGCAATCGCCATGGTGCCGCTGATGGGGGCGGTGGCGATGGCGGTCGACTTCAGCGAGCTGAACCGCCAGAAGCAGATGGTGTTGAACGCGCTCGACGCCGCCAATTTCGCCGCGGCGCGGCGGCTTGCCGAAGGCGCCACGGACGATCAGATCAGAGCCTACGCGGTCGACTTCTTCAATGCCAACCTCAACAACATCGATCCCGCCAACATCTCGCTCGACATCACGTTACCCACCAGCCAGGCCGGCGGCGGCCTGCTCACGATGAGCGCGACGCTGAACTACCACCCTTACTTCTATCCGTCCTCCTCGCTGCTTGTCGGCGCATCCACGGCCGATGCGAACAAGTCGATCAACCTCGACATGGACTCCCAGGTGCGGCTGAAGAACACGCTGGAAGTGGCGATGGTGCTCGACAATTCGGGCTCCATGACAACGCCTGGCACAGGCACGGGACAGAAGCGCATCGACCTGCTCAAGCAGGCCGCCAAGCAGCTTGTCGACACGCTGGCGCAGCAGGCATCGCAGATCAAGCAGATCGACAAGCCGGTCCAGTTCAGCCTCGTGCCGTTCGCGGCATCGGTCAATGTTGGGCCCGACAACGACAACGCCCCGTGGATGGACGTCTATGGGCTGTCGCCGATAGCGAATGAGAATTTCGACTGGTCGACGCTGAACGTACCCGACAAATACGCCCAGAAGATCAGCGGCATATGGTACAAGAAAGGCGCCGGCTGGGGGGAAACTGAAGACCAGGTGCTGAGCCGCTTCTCGCTCTATCGCGACATGCAGGTGGTGACCAGCCACGAGCGCATCGTCGGCAGCAAACGCGTCGTGTGCGACCAGTACCGCTCCGACAACACCTGCAAGCGCAGCCACAACGAATACGACTACAACGACACCTATGGCCCGTTCGCCAGTTGGCAGGGTTGCGTGGAAGTGCGCCCCTATCCCTACAATGTCGACGACACGCCGGCCTCGGGCGGGCCCAACAACACTGGCATCGGCGTCGGCGATCCGGCGACGATGTTCGTGCCGATGTTCGCGCCCGACGAGCCAGGCAACCAGTGGAAGGTGACCCAGGATCCGGACGAGCCAAACCCGGTCACCTACGGCGCCGCCAACAGCTGGTGGAACGACGATCCGACGAGCACCACCGGCAAGACGCGCCAATCCAACATGGCCAAGTATTTCATGCCCCGGCCGATCGATGCGCCGGTGCTGTCGAAAGGCGCCGGCCCGAATTACAGCTGCACCACCACGCCGATCACGCCGCTCACCGACGTCACCAATGCGGACGGGCTTGCGGCCATCAAGGCGGCGATCGACCTGATGCAACCCAACGGCAACACCAATGTGCCCGAAGGCACGGCCTGGGGCTGGCGCACCGTATCGAGCGCCGAACCCTTTACCGAAGGCCGTCCGGAATCCGAGCGCGGCAACGACAAGGTCGTCATCGTTCTCACCGACGGCGAGAACACCTATTCGACGGTCAATTCCGACCCGGCCGGCAACAAGTCGACCTATGCCGCCTACGGCTATACCGGCGTCGGCTATAACGGCACCTCGGTCACCCGCCTGTTCGGCGGCACGTCGAGCGCCATCGGCCAGTTCAACTACTCGTCGAGCAACTACACCGCGGCGATGAACGAGCAGATGGCGAAGCTGTGCGACAACGCCAAGGCGGCCAAGATCATGGTGATGACGGTGGCGCTCGACATGTCGTCGACCAGTTCAAGCGACCAGAAGGCGATGGCCGCGCTGAAGGCCTGCTCTTCCGATTCCCGCTTCCGCAAGGATCCGACCGACCCCAGCAAACCGGCCAAGCTGTTCTGGAACGCGACCGGCGCAACGCTCTCCGACAACTTCAAGGAGATTGCCAACGAGTTGTCGAACCTGCGCGTGGTCGGATAAGGCGCACTGGCGCAACGGGTACCAGCCGCCAACCCCTTGCGAGTTCCCGCGAAGCGGCGCACATCTCGGGCACTTTCCGGAGCCATCGATGCCCGACGCCGCCAACCATCTCACTTTCGCGCTGATCTGCCTCGGCATGGTGCTCACGCCTGGGCCGAACATGATCTACCTGATCTCGCGCTCGCTGTCGCAAGGGCCGAAAGCCGGGCTGATCTCGCTCGGCGGCGTGGCGCTGGGCTTCCTGTTCTACGTGGTGTCGGCGGCCTTCGGCATCACCGCGCTCATCTTCGCCGTGCCTTATGCCTACGACGCGCTTCGCTTCGCCGGCGCGCTCTATCTGTTGTGGCTCGCCTGGCAGGCGCTGAAGCCCGGCGGGCGCTCGCCCTTTCAGGTCCGCGAGTTGCCGAGGGACAGGCCGCGCAAGCTTTTCGTCATGGGGCTGATGACCAACCTGCTCAATCCGAAGGTGGCGGTGCTCTATCTGTCGTTGCTGCCGCAGTTCATCAATCCGGCCAAGGGCCATGTCCTGTCGCAGCTTCTGGTGCTCGGCGTGACGCAGATTTCGATCAGCCTCACCGTCAACGCCATCATCGCCGTGACGGCCGGCTCCATCGCGAATTTCCTCGCCGGACGGCCGTTCTGGCTGGTCGTCCAGCGCTGGATGATGGGCACGGTGCTGACGGCGCTGGCCCTGAAGATGGCGACCGAGGCGCAAAGATAGCCGTCACCTCCAAGAACGCAGCCGTCTACATCGGCCGGCGTACAGGCCGGATCTGCTCCGGCTCGACCACCTTGCGGTAGAGATGCCAGGTCGCGTGGCCGAGGATCGGCATGACGACGGCAAGCCCGGCAAACAGCGGGATCGAGCCGACCACCAGCAGCACGGCGACCGTAAGCCCCCAAAGCGCCATCGTCAGAGGATTGGCCATGACGGCGCGGGCCGAGGTTTCGATCGCCGAGACGGCGCCGACATCGCGGTCGAGCAACAGCGGAAAGGCAATGACGGTGGTGGCCAAAACGACGACGGCGAAAACGAAACCGACGGCGTTGCCGACGAGGATCAGCGTCCAGCCCTTGCCGGTCATCAGCACGTCGCGCACAAAGGCGCCGACCGAGGCGGGCGGCTCGGCGCCGAACAGGCCGGTATAGAGCGACTGCGCGGCGAACAGCCACAAAAGGAACAGCGCGAAGAGCAGGATACCGATGACCGCGATCGAGGGCAGCGCCGGCGAATGGCGCACGTCGAGCGCATGATGCCAGCGG
This sequence comes from Mesorhizobium sp. B3-1-9, assembly GCF_006439595.1. Taxonomy (NCBI): domain Bacteria; kingdom Pseudomonadati; phylum Pseudomonadota; class Alphaproteobacteria; order Hyphomicrobiales; family Phyllobacteriaceae; genus Mesorhizobium; species Mesorhizobium sp. B3-1-9. The sequence continues at coordinate 196,301 of NZ_VFTJ01000003.1, read as the reverse complement.
CTGCTCATGCCGAGCTCGCGCCGGCGGCTGATCTCATAGAGGCCAATGGCTGCGAAGGGCCCGATCAGCGCGAAGCCCGACATCAGCGGATAGACGAGCTGAATGGCGTTGGAGCCGGAGCTCCACCGCGTCAGGATCAGGCCGACGATCGGATAGATCAGGCACAGGAACACATAGTGCGACGGCTTGGCCCAGAAATCCGCGGCGCCGAGCTTCAGCGCATCCCAGAGGTCCGAGGTGGAGATGTGGCGCACCGTGGGCTGCACATGCATCCCGCGCGCGTCCGTCATGACATGAAAACCGGCCATAACCGTCCCTCCGTTTGTCAGTGCATGAGCCCGAAAACCAGGAGGTTCTCGCCAAGCAATCATGCGCCAGATCAACGCGGGTCGGTCACCGCCTGCGGTGGCCGCCCGTGCTGCCACTTCAAGAACGACCGCATCATAATCGATCTTCCGGGAAAAGTCGCCGCCTCATGCGATTTTCATCGCCTGCCCGGCAAAAGCCACGATCGCCGGTATCAGAGGCCGGATGAGCATCGCCATCACAGCCCTCCCCGACCTGAACCGCCGTTTTCTGCTCAAGGCCGCCGGCCTTGCGGCGCTTGCCGGCATCGCCGCCTGCAGCACCGTCACGGTGCCGACTGGCGAAGGCGCCGGCGTCTCTTCGTCCGCCACGGCGACACTGGCCGGTCTTCGCGCCTCGGCAGGGCTGCCGGCGCTGGCCCCTGACACGCAGCTCGAACAGGCGGCATTGCAGCAGGCCGGCTATATGGCCTCGCGCGAGCGCATGAGCCACACCACCGGCTGGGGCAAGGATTTCGCCTCGCGCATGAAGGACAATGGCGTGCGTGGCGCCGCCGCCGAAAACATCGCCGAGGGCCGTTTCGACCTTGAGAAGCTGTTCGACATCTGGATGCATTCGGCCGGACACCGCCGCAACATGCTCGATACGGACTTCAGCCGTTTCGGGCTGGCTTACGTGCGCGACGGCCGAGATCCGGCGCTGCGCTATTGGGCGCTGGTGCTGGGCCGTTGAAAAGGCGGCCGGCTTAGATCAGCGGCTTTATCAATCCATATGCGCCGCTGGCGCCCCGCCTACGGGCGCGGCCCTGGGCTTGCGCAGCAGAACGACGAATGGAATCGCGGCCAGCGTCATCACCATCAGGATCTTGAAGTCGTTGATGTAGGAGATCATCATCGCCTGGACATTCACGGCGCGGTCGACCTGCGAAAGCGCTGCGGGATCGCCGGCGGCCGCCGCCGGAGACGCGGCCCACAGGTTCGGGTTGTACGGGTTGATGAAGGCCGAAAGCTCGGTGTGGTTGATCTGGGTGTTGCGCACCATCAACGCCGCGACCACCGATACGCCGATGGACGAGCCCAGATTGCGCACCAGGCTGAACAGCGAGGTGGCGTCGGTGCGGTAGCGCGCGTCGAGCGTGGCGAAGGCGACCGTCGACAGCGGCACGAACACCATGCCCATGCCGAGACCCTGGACGACGCCCGAAGAGATGATCAGCCAATTGTCCATCTGCGGCGTGAAGCTCGCCATCGTATAGAGCGACTGCGCGGTGAGCAGGAAGCCGATGGCGACGAGGACCCTGGCATCGATCCTGTGCATGATGCGGCCGACGACCAGCATCGAAATCATCGTGCCGATGCCGCGCGGACCCAGCACGACGCCGATGGTCACGGTCGGGTAGCCGAAGATGTTTGCCAGCATCGGCGGCAACAGCGACATCGAGGCCAGGATCAGCACACCCATGACGAAGATGAAGCCCAGCCCGGTCACGAAATTGCGGTCGAGGAAGATTTTTGGATCGATGAAGGGATGCTCTGATGTCACCGTGTGGATGATGAACACCCAGAAGCCGGTGAGCGACAGAGCGAGCTCGATCCAGATCTCGGCCGAGTTGAACCAGTCGACCTCGCCGCCGCGGTCGAGCAGAAGCTGCAGCGCGCCGACGCCGATCGACAGCATGGCGAAGCCGAAGAAGTCGAAGCCGCGCATGCGCTTGGCGACGACGGGCAGATAGGCGGCCATGCCGAGGAAGGCGAGGATGCCGACCGGCAGGTTGATGAAGAACACCCAGCGCCAATTGAAGTTTTCCGTCAGCCAGCCGCCGAGTGTCGGCCCCAGGATCGGCCCAAGCATGATGCCGGCGCCCCAGATCGCCATCGCCTGGCCATGGCGCTCCTTCGGGTTGATGTCGAGCAGGAAGGTCTGCGACAGCGGCACGATGGCCGCGCCGAACACGCCCTGCAACAGCCGGAAGAGCACCATCGTCTCGAGACTCCAGGCAAGGCCGCAGAGCATGGAGAAGATGGTGAAGCCGACAACGGAGGCGAGGAACAGCTCCTTGCGGCCAAGCCGGTCGGCAAGCCAGCCGGTGACCGGCGTCATGATTGCCGCGGCCACGATATAGGAGGTCAGCACCCAGTTGATGTTGTCGGGCGACGCGCCGAGGTCGCCGGTCATGGTCGGCAGCGCGACATTGGCGATCGTGGTGTCGAGCGCCTGCATGATCGTCGCCAGCATCAGCGCGACCGTGATCAGTCCGCGATGCGGCACTTCCTTGAAGGCTTCGGGCGTGCTCATGATGCTGAACTTCCAGCAGGTAACAAAAACGTGTACACTAGAGCATGATGCCGAAAAGTGTGAAGCGGCCTTCGGACGACATCATGCTCTATCTCTTTGATTTAGAGGCGGATTCAGATTTCAGGCCGAACAGACCTGAAATCATCCGGCTCTAGGTTTCCGGGCGGCAAAGCCTTCCATTGAGAGACCTTCATCGCGGTGGGACGCGACTATCGATGTGGGGGTTACATCGACCGAAAGTCTCTGTTGGAGCGGATGCCTGCCGCCCGGAAACCTGAGGACCGACGGGTCCGCGACGAGGCCCCAGCTTTCGAACCAGCCGCCATGCGGCTTGCCTCGCTGATCCTTGTCAGTCCTCCCATCAGACCAATCCCCTCAATGCCCGCGCCGCGTCGCGACGGGCCTCGCTGCCGTTACTGCGCGTGCTCCCCTGCCGCGGCGTGGCCGAAGATCGACGGCAGGCCGCGCGCCACGCCGGTGTCGACGGTGACGGTGGCGCTCATGCCGGTGCGCAGCGCCATCTTGGCATCGGGATCGGTCAGTTCCAGGCGTACGGGAATGCGCTGCGTGACCTTGACCCAGTTGCCGGTGGCGTTTTGCGCGGGCAGCAGCGAGAACTCCGCGCCCGTGCCGGCGCCGATCGCCTTGACGATCGCCTCGAATGTGCGGCCCGGATAGGTGTCGACGACGATCTCGGCCTTCTGGCCCGGCTTCATGTTGGTGAGCTGGGTCTCCTTGAAATTGGCGTCGATCCAGGTGTCGCCGGTCTCGACCAGTGCGAACAGCGGCGTGCCGACGGAGACATACTGGCCGACCTTGAAGGAGGCGGCCTGGTAGATGACGCCGTCGGCCGGCGCCTTCACGGTTGTCTGCGCCAGATCGTAGGCGGCCTTGTCGCGCGTGGCCAAGGCCGCCATCACGGTCGGATGCTTGTCGGTCTCGATGTCCGGATTGCCGCCGAGCGCCGCCTTGGCGCTGACGATGCCCTGCTCCGCGACAGCCAACTGCTGCTTGGCCTTGTCGAGGTCGTTGCGGGCCTGGTCGAGCGAGGACTTGGCGTTGATGCCCTTCTGCGCGAGATCGGCGGCGCGGCCATATTGCGACTGCGCATAGTCGACTTCGCTGGAGGCGGACCTTTCCTGCGCCGTCGCCTGGCTGTAAGCGGCGCGCAACTGCTCGACATTGAGGCGCGCGGCGGCGACCGCCGCATCGGCCTGGGCGAGCGCGATCCTGTAAGGCTCGGGATCGATGACGAAGAGAAGGTCGCCCTGCTTGACCAGTTGATTATCGGCGATACCGACCTGGACGATGCGGCCGGCCGTGTCGGAGGCGACCGAAATCCTGGCCTGCTGCAGATTGGCGTTCTCGGTTTCCTGATAGCGGCCGCCTGTTACCCAGACATACGCGCCGCCAACGAGCAGGGCCAGCGGCAAGGCGACCATCAACAGGAAGCGGCCGAGACGGCGCTTCTTCTTCGGCGCGGCCGGAGCCGGCTGCGGCGCAGGCGCCACCGCGACCGGAGCGGCAGCCGGCTGCGCGGGGGCCTCGGCGACCGGCTGTGCCGGCGCATTGGCGACCGGCTGCGCCGACGCATTGGCGACCGGCTGTGCCGGCGCACTCAGCTTCGTGACGTTGTCGTCTTCCCGCTTGGCTACCGCGCTCATGCCGCCGCCCCTTCCCTGCTCTTTATCTTTTCGAGGGACGATGCCTCGCCGTCCGTCAGGTTCTGCACGATCGTGTCCAACACCCGGACCAGGATGCGCCGCTCTTGAGGCGAAACACCAGTCAACGACTCCTCGTAGACCTCGCCGGCAAGGCTTTTGACGTCGGCGTAAGCGGCGCTCGCCTTCTCGGTCGGGAAGATCATGCGCACGCGCCGGTCGGTGGCATCCTGGCGGCGCTCGATCCAGCCGCCCTCCTCCATGCGATCGACGAGGCGCGAGACGCTGATCGGCTCGATTTCGAGCAGCTCAGCCAGCCGCGCCTGGGTGATGCCTTCTTCCTTGGCAACGCGCACCATCAGCCGCCATTGCGCCGAGGAAAGACCCAACCCACTGGCACGCACCTCGAAACGCTTGCGCATCAGGCGCTGCACGTCGTGGATCAAAAATCCCAATCTGTCGATACCATCTGAAACCATGAGCGATACATATAATAAGCGTGCTTACTATTCAAGCGGATGCTTTGTGCCAGGTAGCCAGCAAATCGAGATATCAGGCACCCGATGCGTCGATGGTTAGTGTCCGGTGAAGATAGCTCCGTGCCTTCGTCGCCTGCACGATGGGATTTCTCGGCGGACTCGTCGCCTCGGCGATCAAGCGCGACCAGGGCGTCAAGGACCGGGGCCACCTGATCGAAGGTTCATGGCGGCATGCTCGACCGCACCGGCAGCCTGGCCTTCGCTGCGCCGATCTTCTTCCACATCGTGCGCTGTTTCTGGACGGTTTAATTACCGGTCAGAGCCGGTTACGCATCAGCAAGGTGACGACGAAGAACGCGCCGAGCGAGCTGGTGATGATGCCAATCGGCAGTTCCTGCGGCGGCAAAAGCGTGCGGGCCAGCAGATCGCTGGCCAACAGCAGGATGGCGCCGAACAGCGCGCAGGCGATGACCAGGTTGCGATGCAAGGGGCCGGAGAGCGGCCGGCTGAGATGAGGGATCATCAGGCCGACGAAGCCGATGACGCCGGCCACGGCAACGAGAATGGCGGTCGCCAGGGCGGCGACGAGGAATGTCGCGCGGCGCATCCTCGCCACCGGCACGCCAAGGCTCTCGGCGGCGCTTTCGCCGGCGAGGAAAGCATCGAAGCGGCGGTGGTTCCACAGGCCATAGGCGAGGATGATGCCAGCGCCAAGCGCCGCCAGGCCGATATTGTCCCAGCGGGCAAGACCGAGCCCGCCCATGGTCCAGAACAACACCGAATGGGCAGCGCGCTGATCGCCGGCGAACACGAGATAGTTGGTCAAGGCAGTGAACAGAAATGAGACGGCGAGGCCGGCCAGGATCAGCCGCTCAGGCCCCTGCCCCTTCACCCGCGACACCAGCAGAAGCACGATCGCCGCCGCCAGCACGCCGCCGGTGAAGGCGGCAAGCGGCAGCGTCCAGACGCCGAACGTGTCGCCGAATACGGTGATGACGGAGACCGCGCCGGCCGCCGCGCCCGAGGAGAGGCCAAACAGGAACGGATCGGCGAGGTCGTTGCGAGTGACCGTCTGTAGCAGCGCGCCGACCACGCCAAGGCCGGCGCCGACGGCGATCGCCAGCAACGTGCGCGGCAGCCTCAGGTCGACGACGATGCTGCCGACCGGGCCGGATGGGCTCTGGCTGCCCAGTCCGGCCGCATGCGCCAGCGCGCCGACGACCTGGCGCAGAGGTATCAGCGTCGAGCCATAGGCGATCGAAAGCAGCCCGAGCGCGACCAGCAGCGCCGCGCCAAGCATCATGGCCAAAGCGAACGATCGGCGGCGCAGGTTCACGGCGTGGGACCTGCCGCCGCGATACCGCCGTCCGGGATTAGCCGAGGCATCCGCGACTTCGTCGATGCCGCAAGGGCCGTCCACCCATCATTCCAGGGTCTGTGCGACGGCGCTTCGCTCCTTGCTCCGCCCGTGGATGACGAAGTCGCGAGTGTTTTGGCCAATCTCCAAAGCGGCCGATTCACAGGCAGGCGATCCGTCAATGAAGCCATCCCCACCCCATCAGAACTCCAGGCCTAAAACGCTTCCGGATGCATGGCCCTGGCGATCTTGCCGATCGCCTCGATGTTGGCGGGTCCGGGCGTCAGCTCGGCGTAGCGCAGCGCGACGAACCGCTCGTTCCTGACAGCGTCGGTCTCCTTCATGGCCGGATGGACTTTAAGGAAATCGAGCAGCTTCCTGTAGCCGCCGCCGTCCTGGTAATCGAGCAGGATGAGGAACTGTGGATTGCGCGAGGCGACCGTCTCCCAGTCGGTGTTGCCCCAACTCGTCTCCATGTCGGCCATTATGTTTTCGCCGCCGGCGGCTGCGATCATGGCGTTGGGAATGGCGAACTTGCCGGCGGTGAAGGGCTTGTCCTCGCCGGAATCGTAGAGGAACACGCGCGTGCCCTTGCGGTCGCCGACCTTGGCGGTGATATCGGCAAGCTCGGCCTTCCAGCCGGCGACCAGCTTTTCGGCCTCCGTCTCTTTGCCGAAGATCTTGCCGAGCTTCTCGACGTCGCCATAGAGCAAGTCCATCGAGGCGGCGGGCCGGTTCTTGTCGAGATGGACGCAGCTTTCGGTCAGCACCAGCGTCTTGATGCCGTGTGGGGCGAGCGTGTCGGGCGTGACCTCGCCGCCCGGCTTCATGCCGTAGTACCAGCCGGCGAAGAAGAAATCCGGCTGCACGGCGACGAGGTTTTCCAGCGTCGGATATTTTGGCGCCAGCTCCGGGATGGAGCCCTGCCCGGCCTTGAACTCGGGGCCGACCTTGTACCAGCCGGTGATGCCGGTAAGCCCGACGATCGACGGCTGCAGCTTCAGCACGAAGGCCATCTCGGCCATGTTGAGGTCCTGGATGACGGCGCGTTTTGGCGGTGCATCGAAGGTGAGCGGCTTGCCGCAGCTGTCGACGGTGACCGGGAAGGCGAAGGCGACCGAGGCGAGAAGCGAGAAGGCAAACGACAAAGCGAGGCGTTTCACGGGATGGTGCTCCTTGTTTGGGTTGGCAGGTTCAGGATGGCGAGCAAGCGCGCGTGGGCAGTTCGAAGACGGTGAGCTCGCGGTCCTCGGTCGGGTGCCGCAGGCGCAGCACGTCGATGCCGAAAACCTCGCGGATATGCGGCTGCGCCAGCGCCTCGCGCGGCGGCGCCAGCGCGTGCAGCCGGGCGTTGCTCATCACCGCGACGTTGGTGGCGAAGGGCGCCACCAAGGCGAGATCGTGCAGCACGGCGACCACGGTCATGCTGAATTCGGCCACCAGTTCGAGCAGTTCTGCGCGGGCGCGCGGGTCAAGGTGGTTGGTCGGCTCGTCGAGGAACAGGATCTTCGGCTCTTGCGCGATGGCACGGGCGAGCTGCGCGCGCTGGCGCTCGCCGCCGGAGAGCGAGCCGATGCTGCGCGCGAGCAGTGGCAAGAGCCCGGTCCGGCGCAGTGCTTCGACGACGATGTCGCGATCGTCGTGCCGGCGCCTCAGGCCGGCATGCGGGACGCGGCCAAGCTCGACATAGTCGATGAGCGCCAGCCGTGGATCCGGCTGGTCCGTCTGGCCGACGACGGCGATGCTGAGCGCCCGCTCGGCGGCGGTGATCCTGTCCAGCCGGCGCCCGGCCAGGCGAACCTCGCCGTGGCTCGGCGACAACGCTCCGCACAACATGCGCAGCAGAGTCGTCTTGCCGGCGCCGTTCGGGCCGATGATGGCGAGCCGCTCACCCGCCGCCAGCGACAGGCTGAGATCCTCGACTAGCGTCCGGCCGTTTGCCATGGCGCCCAGATCGCGGGCTTCAAGCAGGGGCACGTTCACCGGACTTGCTTCCTGGCCTTACCCGCGGCGGGGATGCGCGCCAGTATCTTGCCGGCTAGCCTTGCCGGGCGCTGGCCGGAATTGCACCAGCCGTCGGGCAGCGAGGCATAGAGCCTGGCAAATTCGACCAGCGCGCCGGCGTCGGTGCCCCTGTCGATGGAACCGAAGAGATAGGTGGCTTTGCCTTGCGCCATGAAGGCCACGGCGAGCGGCCGCGCGCAACCCGCCATGCAGTCGATGGTCTCGATGGCAAAGGAAGGCGCCGGCTGCAAGGAAAGCCTGGAGCGCAGGTCGGCGCACAAACCCTCGCCGGACCTCAGCCCGGTCACGGTATCGCGACACAGCGAACAGACGATGATGCGATGGCTCGAGCGTTTCACCGTTTCACGGAAACGGCGAACCGCTCTATCTCTTTGTTTTGACGCAATTCCAGACGGAAAACCGCTACACACTTTTCCTGGAATTGCTCTCGAGGCGTCCAACATTTCCGTCACTTTCCAAAATGGCGACGGAAGGATGCTGGACGAGCCGGCCGACAAGACCGGTGCCCGCGTCTCCTCCCGGCACACCCCGTCCGGTCAACTCATGTCGATGGCAGGTCTCCTGGCTCGCGGGTCGTTGCGCCATCCGCCTTCCCAGCCTTGCCGGCCAGTGGCGTTTCGGATGAAGCTCGCCGCTCACAGTTGCGGGGGCAGCCACGGGTTCAATCCAGACCGGATCTCACCGTGTTCCCTTTTCACCCCTCGCCTTGCGGCTCGGGGACCATGACGCAGCCATCGTAGGTTGTCCGCGCGCGAGTCGCAACGGCTTCTGCGCGCGTTCATCACCGCGTGAAGCGACCTGCCTGGAGAAATGCATTCGTGGTTCGATTCTCGTTATGATATGTAATAACGTTACATACCAACGAATGCGTAGCAGTCAATCCCTCCTCGCGCCGTCTCACCCAAACATCGGAAAATTTTCAGAAACCGTTCGGGATTTGCCGGAGCCGAAATCGCAAAAAGATCGGGCTGGCGAAAGACAGGTTGCAACGCCTCGATCCCCTGCCAGCCAACGCAGTTTTCCCGGCCGCCGCGTCCTCCCAAGCGCGGCCGCAACCTTGGGCACGGAGACGACATGATTGCCGCACGTTTTCACAACAGTCCTCTTGGGCACAACAAGCCGCTCAGGCGCCGCCTTGTCGCCGGCTCGATCGCCGCTCTCGCTTGCGGTGCCGTGATGGTCTGGCACGGCGCCAGAAGCGAAGCATCGAACGTCGCGCCGGGCATGCCCGAAACCAAGCTGGTCAAGGCAGTTTCGGTCTCGCCGGAACCCGCCGCGGATAACCGCGTCGCCATCGGCGAGATCAAGCCGAGGCTGGAGAGCGATCTCGGTTTTCGCGTTTCCGGCAAGCTCATCCAGCGCACCGCCGAGGTCGGCGCCACGGTGAAGAAGGGCGAGGTGCTCGCCCAGGTCGACGACCAGGATTATCGAAACCGGCTGGCCAGTGCGGAAGCCGATGTGACAGCGGCCGAGGCCGTGCTGGTGGAAGCCAGCGCCGCCGAAGCGCGTATCAGCGCGCTGCTCGCCAAGGGTTTCACGACACGCGCCAACCATGACGCGACGCTAAAGAATCTGCGCTCGGCCGAGGCCAAGCTGAAATCGGCGAACATCGCCTTCGCGATGGCCAAGGACCAGCTCGGTTACACCGAGCTCCGGGCCGAATTCGACGGCATCGTCACCGCCACCGGCGCCGAGGCCGGCCAATCGGTCAATGTTGGGCAGATGGTGGTACGCGTCGCCGATCCGGAGAGCCGCGACGCGGTGTTCTCTATCGCGGAAGCAGCCTTTACCAGCGACCGGCGCGGTCGAAAGATACCCGCCGTCACCGTCTCGCTGCTCAGCAATCCGGCTATCTCGACCGCCGGCACTGTGCGCGAGATAGCGCCGATGGCCGACGCCGCCACCCGCACCTTCCAGGTGAAGGTTTCGCTCGAGAAAGCGCCTGACGAGATGCGTTTCGGCGCAAGTGTCGCCGGCCGCGTCGAGAACGCCGGCGCGCCTGTCGTGCTGCTGCCGGGCAGCGCGCTGTTCGACAAGGAAGGCAAGCCCGCCGTCTGGGTGGTGTCGGCCTCGTCGGCTGTCGAGCTCAAGCCGGTCACCATCGCCCGCTACGAGACCGACCGCGTAGTCGTCAGTGCCGGGCTCACCAAGGGCGACCGGGTCGTCACTGCCGGCGTAAACCGGCTGCGGGAACACGAAAAAGTCCGTATCGTTGAGGGAGAAGGAAAATGACCATGTCAAAGACCAAGGTCCTCATCGCCGGCGCCGGCCCGACCGGGCTGACGCTCGCGCTCTGGTTGACCAAGCTCGGCGTTCCGGTGCGCATCTTCGACAAGGCCGCCGCTCCCGGCGAAACCTCGCGCGCGCTGGCCGTCCAGGCGCGCACGCTGGAATTCCACCGCCAGATCGGCATCGTCGACGACGTGCTTGCAGCGGGCGTGAAGATCGAACAGCTCACCGTGCACACGCCGGCAGGCGTCGCCGCGAGACTCCCGCTCGCCGATTTCGGCCGCGGCATCAGCCCCTATTCCTTCGCCTTCGCGCTGCCGCAGGACATCCACGAGCGCGTGCTGATCACGCATCTGGAGCGCGCCGGCGTCGAGGTGGAGCGCGGCACGGAGCTCATCGCTTTCCAGGACAAGGGCCACGCGGTCATCGCGACGCTAAGCAAGGAAGGCCAGACGGAAACCGTCGTCGCCAACTACCTCGCCGGTTGCGACGGCGCCCACAGCACAGTGCGCCACGGGCTGAATATCGGCTTTCCCGGCGGCGCCTACGAACAGTCCTTCTACGTCGTCGACGTGAAAGGCCGTGGCGACATCACCCGCAACGGCATGGACACGACCATCAGCACCTACGGTTTTGCCATCGTCATGCCGGTCCGGCAGTCGGGTTCGATCCGGCTGATCGGCATCGTGCCGAAGGCGCATGAGGCGGACGAGACGATCAGCTTCGAGGCGATACGCGCCGACGTCGAGCGCGACACCGGCGTAACGGTCGACGAGGTCAACTGGTTCTCGACCTACGGGGTCCATCATCGCGTCGCCGAGAATTTTCGCGTCGGCCGTGTGTTCCTCTGCGGCGACGCTGGCCACATTCACAGCCCGGCCGGCGGACAGGGGATGAACACCGGCATGGGCGATGCGGTGAACCTTGCCTGGAAGCTCGCTGCCGTCGTCCAGGGCCGCGCCGATCCGCGCCTGCTCGACAGCTATGAGCCGGAGCGCATCGCCTTCGCCCACAGACTGATCGAGAGCACGGACCAGGCGTTCCGCATCGCCACCAGCCGCTCGCGGCTCGTCGGCCTGTTCCGGCGCTATCTGATGCCGAATATCCTGAACATCGCGCTGCACACGTCATACGGCTCGCGCGCCTTCTTCGGCGTCATCTCGCAGGCGGCGATCCAGTACCGCGCCGGCCCGATCAGCTCGGGCACAGCGGGAAAGGTCAGCGGCGGCGACCGCCTGCCCTATGTGCCGATGCCAAGCAGCGACAATCTCGAGCCGCTGCGCTCGCTGGACTGGCAGGTGCATGTCTATGGCGAGGTCAATGCGGAATTCCGGGCCATGCTGGCATCGACCGGCATTCCGGTTCACGGCTTCGCCTGGTCGGAGACCGCCGCGAAAGCCGCCTTGCAGCGCGACGCCGCCTATCTGGTGAGGCCGGACGGGCATGTCGCGCTCGCCTCGCCGGCGCAGGAGGCGGCGAGCTTCCAGCGCTACCTCGCCGGCCTCGCCATCAAACCAAGGACGGCCGAGCGGGCGCCATACCGCGTACCGGGCACCATGCACAGCCTGGCCTGACTTGCCGCGGCGCCCGCCAAATGGCGGGCGCTGACCGGACCTAAACCATCACTTGTTTTCGCCAGCCGGCAGAAGCCGGCGGAACGCGCCTTCGCGCGCTGAGAGGGCTTTGCATCATGACCAGCTTCAATCTTTCCGAATGGGCGCTGCGCCACCGCAGCTTCATCGTCTACCTGATGATCGCGGCCGCACTCGCCGGCCTCTACGCCTATCGCGGTCTCGGCCGCGAGGAGGACCCGCCCTTCACCATCAAGACCATGGTGGTGAAGACGATGTGGCCAGGCGCCAGCACCAGCGACACGGTCGAACAGATCACCGACCGCATCGAGAAGAAGCTCGAGGAACTGCCCGATCTCGACTACGTCAAGAGCTACACCAAGCCGGGCGAATCCATCGTCTTCGTCAACCTGAAGGACACTGTTGCCGGCGACGAGGTGCAACCGCTCTGGTACCAGGTGCGCAAGAAGCTGGACGACATCAAGCCGACGCTGCCGTCGGGGGTGCAGGGCCCGTTCTTCAACGACGAGTTCGGCGACACCTATTCGCTGATCTACGCGCTCACCTCCGACAGCCTCAGCCATCGCGAGCTGAAGGATATGGCGACCAGCCTGCGCGCCGGGCTGCTCACGGTGAAGGACGTCGCCAAGGTCGACCTGATCGGCCAGCAGGACGAGAAGATCTATCTCGAATTCTCGACCCAGAAGGTGGCGGCGCTCGGCCTCGACGTCGGCACGCTGACGCAGGCGTTGCAGGCGCAGAACGCGCTGACGCCGAGCGGCACGGTCGACGCCGGTCCCGAGCGCATCGCCATCCGCGTGTCCGGTTCCTTCACGTCGGAAGAGAGCCTGAAGGCGATCAACTTCTACGCCAGCGGCCATTACTTCCGATTGGGCGACGTCGCCGAGGTCAAGCGCGCCGATTCCGACCCGCCGCAGCCGATGTTCCGCTTCAACGGCAAGCCAGCGGTCGGCATCGCCGTCTCGATGACGGCAGGCGGCGACGCGCTGGCATTGGGCGAAAACGTCAAGGAGAAGATGCATGAGATGGAGGCCGAGCTGCCGCTCGGCGCCGAGCTCGGCATGGTCGCGGACCAGTCGCATGTCGTGGAAGAATCCGTCGGCGAATTCACCAAGAGCCTCGGCGAAGCGATCGCCATCGTGCTTGCCGTGTCACTGCTGGCGCTTGGCTGGCGCCCCGGCGTCGTCGTGGCGGTTGCCATCCCGCTGGTGCTGGCGATCACCTTCGTCACCATGCAGTATTTCGGCATATCGCTGCAGCGTATCTCGCTCGGCGCGCTGATCATCGCACTCGGCCTGCTGGTCGACGATGCGATGATCGCGGTCGAGATGATGATCGCCCGCATGGAGGAAGGCTACGACAAGATCTCGGCCGCCACCTATGCCTATACCTCGACTGCCTTCCCGATGCTGACCGGCACGGTGGTGACGATCGCCGGCTTCGTGCCGGTCGGCTTCGCCAAGAGCGGCGCCGGCGAATACTGCTTCTCGCTGTTTGCGGTCGTCGCCATTGCGCTCGTCGTCTCCTGGGTCGTCGCGGTGCTGTTCACGCCGCTCACCGGCGTCTTCATTCTGCCGGACCGCATCAAGGGACATGGCGGCAGCCACCAGCCGTCGCGCATTGCCCGTGGCTTCCAGGTGCTGCTCGAAACCGCGATGCGGGCGAAGTGGCTGGTGCTGTCGGCGACCGCCGGGCTGTTCGCGCTCTCGGTCGTTGCCATGGGCTTCGTCGGCCAGGAGTTCTTCCCGAAGTCGGACCGGCCGGAGGTCATGCTCGATCTCACACTGCCGCGCACCGCCTCGATCAAGGCGACGGACGCGGTCGTCGAGCGCGTCGAGAAGCTGCTCGCTTCCGATCCTGACATCGACCATTGGAGCTTCTATGTCGGCCAGGGCGCGGTGCGCTTCTACCTGCCGCTCGACGCGCAGCTGGCCAACGACTTTTTCGCCCAGGCGGTGGTGGTGACCAAGGGTCATGCCGTGCGCCAAGCGGTCATCGACCGTCTGGAGAAGGAGCTGTCGACCGGCTTCGACGACGTCATGGCCCGCGTCACGCCGCTGGAACTTGGCCCGCCGGTCGGCTGGCCGCTGAAGTTCCGTGTCAGCGGTCCAGACCCGGACAAGACGCGGAGTCTCGCGCAGCAGTTCGCGCAGGTGCTCGGCAGCGACGCAGCGGTCCGCAACATCAACTACGACTGGAACGAGCCGGCCAAGGTCATCAAGGTCGAGGTCGACCAGGACCGGGCGCGTGCGCTGGGCATCTCCTCGCAGCAGCTGTCGGAGACGATCAACGCGATCCTGTCCGGCTCGAAGATCACCGAAATGCGCGACGACACCTATCTCGTCGACATCGTCGCCCGCGCCGTGGATTCGGAACGCGCCAGCATCGACACGCTGCGCGGCCTGACGATCAGCGCCTCCGGCGGACGGCGCGTGCCGCTCGAACAGGTGGCGAAGCTCAGCTACCAGACCGAGCCGCCGCTGATCTGGCGTCGAGGCCGCCTGCCGACGGTGACCGTGCAGGCCGACGTCGCGACGGACGAGAACGCCACCATCGTGTCGAAGCGGCTGGAGAAGGCGATCGCCACGTTTAAGGCCGAGCTGCCGGTGCGCTACAGCGTCGAGCAGGGTGGCGTCATCGAGGACAGCGCCAAGGCGCAGGCCAGCATCTTCGTGGTCTTTCCGCTGATGCTGTTTATCATGGCTACGGTGCTGATGATCCAGCTGATGAGCTTCCAGCGCTTGATGCTGGTGCTGCTCACCGCTCCGCTGGCCATCGTCGGCGTCGCCGGCGCGCTGTTTCTGTCAGGGGCTCCGATGGGCTTTGTCGCCATCCTCGGCGTGATGTCGCTGATCGGCATGGTGATCCGCAACTCGGTCATCCTGATCGCGCAGATCGACCAGCATATCGCCGCCGGCGAGGAGCCGTGGGCGGCGGTGATCAGCGCCACCACGCACCGGCTGCGGCCGATCCTGCTGACGGCGGCGGCAGCCATCCTCGGCATGATCCCGATCGCGCCGACCGTGTTCTGGGGACCGATGGCCTATGCGGTGATGGGCGGCCTGATGGTGGCGACGGTGCTGACGCTGGTTTTCCTGCCCACGCTCTACGTCGCCTGGTTCCGTATCAAGGTGCCGGAACACGCCGCGGCAGGGACCGAGCCGGTCACCGCCGCCGCCGAACCGCAGGCCATCGCCGCCTGAGCGGCGAGGCACGGCAAGCCACGGCGGCGACGCCGACGTGGCCGCATCCCAACAACAAACAGAAAGGCAAGATCATGTCCTCCTTCTACGGAAACCTCTTCGTTCGCCTGAACGCCGGCTTCCTGATGCTGGCGTCGGCCGGCGGGCTCTTCACCGACATTGCCGGCTCCTTCTTCGGGCGCGGCCCGGAAGCAATCCTGCTCGGCGATGCGCCCGGTACCGGCATCGGCTTCATCGAGGCGCACGGGCTTGCCCTGATCATCGGCGTGACGCTCTGGCGCATCGCCTATTCCCGCAACTGGCATGCCGTCCTGGCTGCCGTGCACATGCTGCTTGGAACGGCGAACCTTCTGTTCTGGCAGTTCTTCGTCGCCGCGGACGTGCTCGTCGTCGGCTACGTCACAACCACGGCGCACTGGGTGCTCGTGGTTGCTCACCTGGCGGCGCTGACGGGCTCGACCCGGCTTGCCGCTCAATCCTCCCACTAGACTTCAACCAACATCTGGAGAAACCAACATGCCCATGAAATCCTTGAAGAAATACCGCTCGGCCGCAGCTCTGCTCGCCCTCGCGATCACCGCTGTCGAAATCGTCGGCAGCGCCGTGCCCGCTTTGTCGCCGGTCAGCACCGCCGAGGCCCGCATCGGGGCGCCGTGGACGCCGCGCAGCGCCGCCGGAGTCGCCCGCCGCACCACCACCTGGCGCGTGCTGCGGCACACCACGGCCTGGGTCGCGACGCTGCCCACCGGCTGCGTCCGCACCAAGGTCAACGGTTTTGACGTCTGGCGCTGCGGCGGCACTTACTACCGGCTCTATCAGGGCCGCTACATCGTGGTCGTGGCCGATTGATCAGCCTCGGGCGTCAGCTAAAGCGCGTCGCCCTGAAACGGATTCAGTCGACGCGCTTTTAAGTCTCTGTTTTTGATGCATGTCGCTATCCGCTGCACACTTACGGGCGACATGCATTAGCCGAGGGCAAGCCTGACACCCTCGGCGAGATGCTCGGCATCAGCCTTGTTCTCGAACGGCACGCCGCGCAGCGCATAGTCGATCGGCGAGAACGGGGCGCCCTCCTCGATGAGTGCGATCTGCCGCCGCGCCTTCTCCATGTCGCCCATCTGGGCATAACAGGCCGCGAGCCGCGTGCGGATCCACGGCGCTGGACGCGTTGCCAGTTCCAGTGCGTCGGCCGCCTGCCGGTACTCGCCCATCATGTAGAGCGCCAGCGCGCGATCGAACTGGTACCAATGCGGGTGCAAGGGATCGATGCGGATGCCGCGTGCCAGCCAGGTCAGCGCTTCCAGCGGCCGGCCGCGCATGGTCAGCAGCATGCCCATCTGCTCGATGCTGTCGGCATCGTAAGGGTTGAGTTGCAGCGCAATGCGCATGTGGTGCTCGGCCGCCTCGTGATCACGCATGTAGAGGCGGATCAGCGACTGCACGCGATGACCGGTCGGCTGGTCCGGCGACAGCGCCAGGCCCTTGTCGGCAAGGTCGCGCGCGTTTTCCAGCACGGCATCGCTGGCACGCCCGAATTCGCCGTCGAGCGAGCGCGCCAAGCCGAGATAGGTGTAGGCCAGCCCGTAATTCGGATCCTTGGCGATCGCCGCCTCGAACAAGGCCTCGGCGCCGCGCTGGTCGGTCTGGGCCGGGTCGCGCAGCAGCGCAAAGCCACGTATCAGGAGCTCGTAGGCGGCAAGGCTGGTGACCGGCTTGCGTGACGCCTGCTGCAGCCCTGCATTGGCGACCCGCGTGACCAGGCGGCTGACGATCTGCTCGACGATCTCGCGCTCGATGGCGAACAGGCCTTCGCCATGCGACTGGTAGCGGTCGCCCCAGAGTTGGCTCGCGGTGGCGATGTCCACCAGACTGACGGCGACCACGACATGCTCGCCCTGACGGCGCAGCGAGCCCTCGACAAGATAGTCGGCGCCGATGCGGGCGCGGATCTGCGGCCACTCGGCTCGGCCGAAGGAGGCAAAGGAGAAGCTGGAGTTCCGCGCCAGCACAGTGACGGTGCCGAAGCGCGCGACGCCATTGATCAGGTCTTCCGCGAATCCATCGACCATGGCCTCGTCGGCCGGATCGCCGCTCTCATTGCGGAAGCGCACCACGGCGACGATCGGCTGCGTGCTTATCTCGGGCGCCGCTTCGGCTTCCGCTGCCAGCATGTAGCCACGCTTGGAGACGGTGCGCACCATGTCGTCGCCCAGCACCTTGCGGATCTCGCGCACCGACTGCGTCAACGAATCCTCAGTGACGTAGACGTCCGGCCACACGACATCCATCAGTTCCGATTTCGGCACCACGCGGCCCATGTTGCGGGCAAGATGGGACAGCAGCGCGAAAGCCTTCGGGCGCAGGAACAGCGGCTCGTTAACGCCGCGCAGCGTGCCCATGGCAAGGTCGAGCGTGAACCCGCCAAAACGAAAGACCTGATCGGCTGTCGCCGGCGCCATCGGGACACCCCTCCCCGGACAATGCTTTGCGCCGCATCGCTTCCACTCGACGCGGCATGGTCTAAGCGCATTATTGCCCAGCGCGCAATTTCGATCAAACTGGCCGGCGGCGCGAGGGCTAATGTCGCCGCGCCAAATGCGAGGAACCATGAACCCGACCGAGAAAGCGCTGTGGTTTGTCGAAAGCCATCTGCCGGACGCGATCAGTCTCGACGAAATAGCGCAAAGCAGCGGCGTATCGCGCTTCCATGTGACGCGCGCCTTCGGCGCCGCCACGGGACGGTCGGTCATGGGTTATATGCGGGCGCGCCGCTTGAGCGAAGCGGCGCGCAAGCTGGCCGGCGGCGCGCGCGACATCCTCTCGGTCGCGCTCGATGCCGGCTACGGCTCGCATGAGGCGTTCACACGGGCCTTTCGCGATGAATTCGGCACCACGCCGGAGCTGGTGCGCGCGCAAGGCTCGACCCGAAACCTCAACCTCGTGGAGCCCATTCTGATGGACAGTTCGCTTCTCGCCACACTCGAGTCGCCGCGCTTCGAAACCAGCCGCCCCTTCCTCATCGCCGGTCTCGGCGAGCGCTACAGCTGCGAGACCAGCGCCGGCATTCCCATGCAATGGCAGCGCTTCGCCCCCTATATCGGCAACATTCCAGGCGAAGTGCCCGGCGTCTTCTACGGCGTGTGCACGAATGGCGACGATGCCGGCAATTTCGACTATGTCGCCGGCGTCCAGGTGACGGATTTCTGCGACCTGCCGAAGGATTTTTACCGTGTGCGGGTGCCGGCGCAGAAATATGCGGTGTTCTCGCATCGCGAGCACATCTCGACCATCCGCCGGACCATCAACACGATCTGGAACAGCTGGCTGCCGGCCTCCGGCCACGAGATCGCCGACGCACCGGAATTCGAGCGCTACGGACCCGAATTCGACGCGCGCACCGGCAATGGCGGGTTGGAGATCTGGTTGCCGGTGAAGGGGTGAGCGCCTTCCCTTCAGCTTGCGGGAGAAGGGAAAGAGCTAAAGCTCCAGATCCCATGTCTGCCCGACCAAGTCCTTGCCGAAGGAATGGTGGCGCTCCTCGTCGACCAGCTTGAAACCCACGGCCTGGTAGATGCGGCGGGCCGCGCCCAGTATGTCGTTGGTCCATAAGGTCAGCGTCTTGTAGCCCTTGGCGCGCGCGAAGGCGATGCATTCGTCGACCAGGCGCGCGCCGATGCCAAGGCCGCGCGCCGATGGCTCGACATAGAGCAGCCTGAGCTTCGCCACCTCCGGCGACTTGCGCACGACGAAGACGGAACCGACAACCTCGCCCGCGCGCTCGGCGATCCAGGCACGCTCCCACTTCGGATCGAACTTCCTGACGAATTCGCCGAGGATCTCGGCGACCAGCGCCTCGAAGGTCCTGTCCCAACCATACTCCTGCGTGTAGAGCATGCCCTGGCGGCGCGTGATCCAACCGATGTCGCCAACCTGCAGCGGTCGCAGGATGTAGGCTTCCTTCGGTTCGGGTTTGTCGCCGAGCAGCTCCTGTACGGCGCGCATGGCCTTGACCAGCCGCTCCTGGTCGACAGGCGCCAGGCGATCGAGCAGCGCCCGCACCTGGTCGTGCGAATCCTGGTTGAGCGGCGCGAAGGCCTGCCTGCCCGCGGGCGTCAGCGCGATCGAGGCGCGGCGCGCGTCCGCCTCGGTGGCTTCGCGCTCGACCAGGCCGCGCTCCTCGAATTTCTTGAGAAGACGGCTGACATAGCCGGGGTCGAGGCCAAGCTCGCGCACCAGGTCGCTGGCGACCAGCCCCTCGCGGTTGGCAAGCTCATAAAGCACCCGCGCCTCGGTCAGCGAGAACGGGCTCTTCAACAGGCCCTCGTCGAGCAAGCCGATCTGGCGGGTGTAGAAGCGGTTGAAGGACCGGACCGTGTCAATGCGCTCCTTGCCGGGGTGGTCGTGGATCGTCATGGGAAATCCTCCTGTCTTGGACAGGATCAACCATTTAGTTGACTCAGTCAATGAATAGGCCACGCCTTCGTCATTCCAGGGCGGAGCAAGGAGCGCAGCGACGCGCGCAGACCCTGGAATGACGACCTCACGGTCACCAGTGCTAATAGCGAGCGCTGAAGCGTCCCTTACCCCATCGGCAGCACCGGCCAGAACTCCACGATGCGCCCGGCCGAAAACACGGCGATCGCACCGAAATGCTGCAGCACCGCCTCGCTCTGCGTCGGCCGCAGGAAGGCATAGTCGCCGGGTTTCACGGTCGCCCCGGCGGGCAGGCTCATGAACTGCTGGTTGGAGGACAGCCCGATCAGGCCGTTCGGCTTCATGCCTTCGGGAAACACCGGCTCGGCCATCCACTTGCCGCCATAGAGATAGCAGCCCTTGCGCGCGAAGAGACCGAGCGACTGCAACGCCCTGGAAACCGCCGGCGGCCCCGGCAGCATCGCATCGACCGCCTTGAGGATCGGCGTGGCGATGAAAGCCGCCGGCTGGAAACCGCCGAGGCCGGGCGTGTCGAAATCCTTGGGCAGCACGAAGGCCGAGCCGATCGACACTTCGTTAGCGACGCCCGAGCCATGCAGCAGCGCCGTCTTCGAGCCGCCGATGTTGAGGATGCGGCGCGCCTCCGGCTCCAGCGCATCGATGAAGCCGGCAGCCTTGGCCGAGGCCTGCTTCAGCGCATTCTCCGCCCCGCCGAATAAACCGGGGATTTCCGGCGCATGGGCCTCATAGGCCATGATGCCTTCGCAGTGCAGACGATCCGGTATCGGCAGCGCCTTGATCTCGGCGGGGCTGGAAAAGCCGCCGCGATGCAGGCCGACGTCCACCTCGAAAGCGAAGCGCAATTCGGTGTCGAGCGCGGCGGCCAAGGCGCCATAGTCGGCCAGCCGCTCCGGCGTATCGATCAGCCAGCAGACGCGCGACCACCAGCCGGCGCCGCCTCTCGTCAGCGCGGCCTTGGCGGCGCCGACCGGCATCGGCTTGCCATAGAGCGGGTCGCCCTCGGGAAAAGCGTCGAGCACTGCCTGCGTCACCGGCGGATGGAAGGTCATGAAGCGGTTGGTTTCCAGTGCTCGCGCGATGTGCAAGAGCAGCGGCATGCAAGGCAGCGACTTGTCGACCAGTCGCACCGCCAGGCCCGGCGCCAGCCTCTCCTTCACCAGCGCGATGTTGCCGTCCAGCCGGTCTCGGTCGAGAACAAGGCAGGGTCGGAAAATCTCGGCGGCCCGCAATGCGTCGGACAGAGCGGCGAAATAGGCGCTCATTGTTGGATGCCGAACAGGCCGGCCATGTAAGGCGAGACGAAACGGTTTTGCGGATCGATGTCGCGCCGCACCGCCATCGCGTCGTCCCAGCGCGGATAAAGCTTCTTGAAATCCGTTGCCTTCAGGCCGTGCATCTTGCCCCAATGCGGCCTGCCGCCATACTTGTGGAAGATGGGCTCGGCGGCGCGCATGAAGGGCAGCGGGTCGTTGGCCGCATCGTGGTGGATGGCGATCGAGCAGGTCAGCCTTTTGTAGAAAGGCGAAAGCCAGAATTCGTCGGGCGCCACCGAACGCACCTCCACCGGGAAATAGACTTCCGGGAAGTGCTTCTCCGTCAGCGCGATGATCTCGGCCAACGCCTTGGGACCTTCCTCGTAAGGCAGGTGGTACTCCATCTCGTTGAATTTGGTGCGACGGTCGCTGGCGTAGACGTTGAGCCAGTCCTGCACATAGTCCTCGGAGGCCACTTTCTTCACCGCTCCCCTGATCAGCGCGCGGCGCAGCGACGGCAGCCAGCGCAAAGCGGTGCGCAGCTTGCGCAGCGTCGCCAATCCTTCCTCGTCGTCCTCGGTCGGCCGCGGCGTCGGCGCTGCGCCACTGAGATCGCTGGCAATGAACTGCACGTAGTCGGCGAAGGGGATGTAGTAGAACTCGGCCGAGCGATGCGCCGCCATCATCGACTCGAAGTCCTTGAGCATGTCGCCGACCGGCAGCACCCATTTGCGGCGGCGCAGCCGGTAGGTCGCGATGTTGTTCATCGTCACTTCGGTGAGGATGCCGAAGGCACCAAGCGCGACGCCGGTGGCGTGGATCATATCCTGGTCGTCGGCCCTGCTGAACCCACGCAGCTTGCCTTGTCCGTCGACGAGTTGCACCGCCTCCAACTGCGTGTGATAGGCGCCGAGCGTCGGGCCGGAGCCATGCGTTGCCGTGCCCAGCGCGCCGCCGATCGCCTGGCGGTCGATGTCGCCCATGTTGGGCAGGCCCTGGCCGATGTCCTGCAGGATGCGCATCAGGGCGCCGAGCCTGGTTCCCGCCCTTACCCGCGCCCGGTTGGCGACAGCGTCATGCGAGACCAGCCCCTCGATCTTCTCCAGCGAAACGATGGTGCCGTCGGACCGCACCAGCGGCGTGAAAGAATGGCCGGCGCCTGCGACGCGCAGCGGTCCGGGCGCCGAGCGCACCAGATCGGCCAGTTCGCCGGCGTCGGCCGGGGTCGCGATCAATTGCGGGGAAGCCGTGACGAAGCCCGACCAGTTGCTCCAGGCGGCTGCCATCCCAATCCTCCCGCTCAGGCCCGGCCGCGCCGGCGCGCGACCAGCACGAAGACGCCGAGCAAAAGTACGCTCGCCAAGGCAGTGGCAGCGGCGAATTCGGGCACGGGCCGGAAATTCTCGCCGTCGATCAGAAGCGAGGCAGCAATCGGGCCGATGGCGAGGCCGAAGAGTTGCGCGGCCGGCACCAGGAGTGCCGCGGTGCGCGTTTCGTCGGCGGTGATGGCGAGGCGGATCTGGTAAGGCACGATGAAGAGCAGGATGAAGCCCATCACCAGCGCCACGGCCCAGAACGTCGAAAGCCCCGGGCCGGAGGCAAGCAGCACGGAGCTGATCGCCGCGATGACCCCGATGGCGGTGATGGCAAAACGATAGTCGATGCGCGCCTCGAAGATCGTCGCGGTCATGGCGCCGAGCACCTGCGCGGCAAGGCTCGCCGAAACCATCAGGCCGACGGTGCGGCCATCAATGCCGAACTGGGCGCCGATGGGCTCGAGGAAAGCCCAGACGGCACCGAAGAACATGAAATAGCAGAAGATCGACAGCAGCGCGGTGATCGCCGGCACGGTCGCCACATTGGCAAACTGCTCTTCCTTTGGCAGGTCGGCATAGTCGTCCGGCACGGTCCAGGCCACGACCAGCGACAGCAGGCAGACGATGCCGAGCGCGATGAAGCCGCCGGCCGAGCCAGCTCGCGGCACGGCATAAAGCGCGAGGATCAGCGCCAGCGCGCATTGCGCCAAGGTCTGCAGCGTGACGAAATAGCCGCCGATGCGCTCGGCGCGACGCGAGCGGGCGATCAATTCGGTGGCGACCGCGACCAGCCCGCCCTCCGCCAAGCCGGCCAGCGCGCGCGCGCCGATCAGCGCATTGGGAGTACCGGCATAAGCGGTCCAGACATTGGCGAGCGCGAGCAGCACGAGCAGCACCGCGCTCTTCCGGCGCATGTTCCTGGCAGGGAGCAGCATTGCCACTACGCCCGAGCCGATGGCGATGGCGATCATCTCGGCGGTGGCCATCAGCGCGAGCTCGTCGCCGGTGACATGCCCTTCGGTGTAGAGCGCGCCGAGCAGCACCGGCTGCAGGCCAAGGATGAGCAGGCCGACCGAGCCGATCCACAGCGCCGAGGCGAGCTGCAGTCCGGTCGGATTGCCGACAAGCCAGTCGTCATTTTCCGCCTGCGCGGCTTGCGATGCGGTCACGAGTGCCCCTCCCTTGCAGCTCGATCGAAAAACTGACAAGTTGTCAGTATTTCACGAAACTGATACTTGATCATGTTTCTTGTCAACCACGAATTCGCGAGCTCCCACGGGATTTGGCGCATGACGCAGACAAGGCGAACGGCGACGGAACCGCGGCGCAGGCCGAAGCAGGAGCGCAGCCGCGAGCGCATCGACGCGATCCTCGCCACCACCATGCGGCTGATCGGCGAAAAGGGCATCGACGCGGTGACGATGAAGGAAGTCGGCGCGCTGGCCGGCGGGCCGATCGCCACCGTCTACCACTATTTTCCGTCGAAGTCGGCGATCCTGGCGATGCTCTATGAGCGGTTTTCCGAGGAAAGCCGGGCGCGATTCGGCGCCATCATCGCCGGGATAGGCGGGCTGGGCGACGTGACCGCGGCGGCCGACCGCCTGCTCGACGACTATTATGCCCGCGTCGCCGCCGTCCCGGCCATCCAGGACCTGCAGAACGCCATCCAGGCCGACAAGGCGCTGCAGCATCTCGACATCGCCGAGACCAGGCATCAGGCGAAGATGTTCTGCGACCATGTCGGTCCGATGATCGAGCCGGAGCGGCGCGAGGCGTTCGGGCGCGTCGTGTTCCTCATCTTCCAGCTTGCCGGCGGCGTCGTGCGGCTGGCGCTGACGCAGGACAAGGAAGAAGGCCGGCGCACGATCGACGACTATCGGTCGATCATTCACACGCAGTTGCGGTTGTTTCTGTAGGTCTCGGCTTGCTGAAGAATGGAACCGTGGAGTTCCTTCGCGCCCCCCTCTGTCCTGCCGGACATCTCCCCCACAGGTGGGGAGATTGGCAGCTTCGCCGGCGGCGCCCTTTCTTCAACGTCGGAGAGTGGCGAAAGCCGGCGCGACAGCTGATCTCCCCCCTCGTGGGGGAGATGGCCGGCAGGCCAGAGGGGCGCGCTGTCCCGCCAGCATTGCGAAGATCTCCTAAGACACATCCAGCTTCGGCCCCAGGATCTCCACCAGCCAGTCCACGAACACCCGCACCCGTGGCGACAATTGTCGGCTGCGCGGATAGAGCACCGAGATCGGCGTCGGCGTCGGCGGGTTGCCGGGCAGCACCTCGACCAGCCGGCCGGCCTCGATGTCGGCGGCGAAGCGGCGGCGCGGCGCCTGGTAGAGGCCAAAATCCTGGCGCACCAGCGCGGCGGCGGTGTCGGAATTGGAGACAGTGACGCGCGATGGCAGCACGACCTCGCGGATCTTGCCGTCGACGGTGAATTCCAGCGGCATCACCTGGCCGGTGCGCGACGAGACGAAGCCGATCATCATATGCCCGGCGAGCTCGTCCAGGGTGCTCGGCAGGCCGTGACGCTCGATATAGGCGGCGCTGGCGAGTGTCGCTTCGCGCGCCATGCCGATGCGGCGCGCGATCATGTCGCTGTCGGGAAGCGTTCCGGCACGCACCACGCAGTCGACGCCCTCGCGCACCAGGTCGACGAAGCGATCGCCTTCGCCGATATGCACGCTGAGCCCGGGATGGCGCGCGAGCAGCGCCGGCAGTTCCGGGATGACCAGGGTGCGGGCCAAATGGCCGTTGATGTCGATGCTGAGCCGCCCGCGCACTTCATGCGCGCCAAAGGTGCCCTCGGCGTCCTCGATGTCGGCGAGGATGCCGAGGCAGCGCTGGTAATAGGCCTCGCCGTCGAGCGTCGTGGTGACGTGGCGCGTGGTGCGGCGGAGCAGTTGCACGCCGAGCCGCTCCTCAAGCTGCTTGATCGCGGCGGTGGCGCTGGAGCGCGGCAGGCCGAGATCGGCGGCAGCCGCGGTAAAGCTGTGGCGTTCCACGACGCGGGTGAAGAGCCGCATGCTGTCAAACCGATCCATCGCCGATTGTTCGCATAGGCTGAATAGTGTTGGCAATCCATGCCCGATTATATCGGGCGATCAGGCGAGTATATGCATCTCCATCCAAGAAGAAGGAGATTTCGCCATGACCACTCGTCCCATTGCCCTCATCACCGGCGGCAGCCGCGGCCTCGGCCGCAACACCGCGCTCAACCTCGCCCGCAAGGGTGTAGACGTCATCGTCACCTATCGCTCTCGCGCCGATGAGGCGAAGACGGCAATCGCCGAGATCGAGGCCGCCGGGGGCCGGGCCGCCGCGCTTGAGCTGGATACCGGCGCCATCGCCAGCTTCCCGGCTTTCGTCGAGGCGCTGAAGAAGACGCTTCACGAAACCTGGCAGCGCGACCGCTTCGACTATCTCGTCAACAATGCCGGCACCGGCCTGCGCAAGATGATCGCCGAGACGACGGAAGAGGAATTCGACACGCTGATGAACACCCATCTCAAGGGCGTGTTCTTCCTCACCCAGGCGCTGCTGCCGCTGATCGACGATGGCGGCCGCATCATCAACATCTCGAGCGGGCTCGCCCGTTTCGCCGCGCCCGGATCGTCGGCCTACGCGATGATGAAGGGCGGCATCGAGGTGTTCACGCGCTACCTCGCCAAGGAGCTTGGCGCGCGCGGCATCACCGCCAACACCGTGGCGCCAGGCGCCATCGCCACCGACTTCAATGGCGGCCATGTGCGCGACAACGCCGAGATCAACCGCATGGTGGCCGGCGTCACCGCGCTCGGCCGCGCCGGCGTTGCCGACGACATCGGCCCGATGATCGCCTCGCTGCTGTCGGACGACAATCGCTGGGTCAACGCCCAGCGCATCGAAGTGTCAGGCGGCATGAACATCTAGGTGACCTGGCGGATCAGTCCCTCGAAGCCGTCGGCAAGGTTGGCATTGCCGGCGGCGATGAAGCTCGACAGGTTCCTGGCTCGCCCGGGCGTCTTGTTGGCGTCGAGCAGCACCGCCCTGCCCTCGTGCATGACAAAGTCGAATTTTCCGTAGTCGAAGCCGAGCCGGCGCCTTAGCGCGCGCAGCTCGTCCGGAACCGAAACCGCCTCGCGGCGGATGGTGTCGTCGCCCTTGACGAGGCTCTGCGGCGAGACATGGCGGGTGCAGCGCTCGCGCTCGCCGCAGAACAGCCAGAAGCGGGCGGCAAAACCGTCCGGCTCCGGCTCGGGAATGAATTTCTCGACGACCAGATTCTGGCGCTCGAAGGCCTCGGCCGGAACGTCGGCGAGCGAGGCATGGATCTCGTATTTGTCGAAAGGTTCGACGCCGGGAAACGGCTCCGGCCTGCCGGCGCGCCGCGCGCGCTGGTTCAGCTGCTGCTCCGGCGTTCCCCAATGGTTGAGGCTGCTCTTGACGATGACCTGCCCCTGCCAGTCGTCGCCTTGGCCAATCACGGCGCCGCTGATGCGGCGTTTCGAAATGTCGGCCGTCCCAAGGTTGAGGCAGAAGGGAAAGCGCCGCGCGTAATCGACATAGTCGGGCGGCGTCACGGTCACGTCGAGATGCAACACCGCGATGTCGGCGGCCGGCTTCGCCGAGGTGCCTCTCAATATCTGGACCGAATGGCCGCGGCGCTTCAGCTCTTCCAGCAGGTCGAAGAGCATATATGGGCTATCGCGGCGCATCAGCAGTCCGCGCCGGCTCTGGAAGCGGTCGAACTCGTGCGTGATCACCGCGATGCGCGCCATGCCCGCCCCTCACTTGGCTTATCGAGCGTCGTCGATTATTCGATCGAATACAACGCGCTGCTAGGCTGGGGTTTGCATGACGCAACATTGGAATGCAATTCGCAAGCACTGGCAGTTGCTCGGCTCACCGCTGCGGCCGCCGGCGGAGGTGGTCGAAACTTACGACCGCGAGCTCGACCTTGCCCGGTCGCACGTCGTGATGTTCGGCGTGACGCCGGAGCTCGCCGGGCTGGGTGCCAGTATGACGGCGGTCGACGAATCCGCCGACATGATTGCCGGCATCTGGCCAGGCGACACCGAAACGCGCAAGGCGGTGCAAGGCGACTGGTTCGACCTGCCGTTTCCCGGCGCGAGCGTCGATGCGCTGATCGGCGATGGATGCCTCTCGGTCATCGGCACCGCGAACCTCAGGCGCACACTGTTTGCTTCGATCGCGCGTGCGCTGAAAGCAGACGGGCGCGCCGGCATAAGGCTTTATGCTTCCCCCGGGACTCCAGACGACCCGAAGGATATCCGCGCCCTGGCGCTGAGCGGTGGCGTCGCAACCTTCCACGAGCTCAAATGGCGCGTGGCGATGACCGCAATCGGCGGCGCGCCTGACTACACGATACCGGTGAGGGGCATCCTCGAACAATTCGAAGCGCTGTTTCCGGATCGCGAAGAGCTTGCGGCTCGCACAGGATGGGAGCTGCCGGTCATCGGAACCATCGACGTCTACCGCAACTCGTCGGTCATCTACAATTTCGCCCCCGCGGCAGCACTCATCGAGGAAGCCCAGACCTTCTTCGATGATGTCCGGCTGGCCTCGACCGGCACATACGGGCTCGCTGAACGCTGCCCGCTGCTGGTGCTGCGGTCGCCGAAGCGCCGGGACTGACGGACGAGATTGCTCGTCGGCGCCTCGCGACACCCGGTGCTTTTCGGGCTGGCGTTCCGCGTGAGAAAAATTTCGCGTCGCCTCCCCCTTGCGCGCGCCTTGACTCCGGCAAGGCGCCGGCCTATTTCAGCGCCACGTTAGCACTCGTCTTTGGTGAGTGCTAACCCATATCCGGCCTCGCCGGATGGAGGAACAGTTCTCACCGTTCTCATTCGAGGAAGAAAACATGGCAAAGTCCAAGTTCCGCCCGCTTCATGACCGCGTGGTCGTTCGCCGGGTCGAATCCGAATCCAAGACCGCCGGCGGGATCATCATCCCGGATACGGCGAAGGAGAAGCCGCAGGAAGGCGAGATCATCGCCGTCGGTTCCGGCGCCCGCGACGAAGCAGGCAAGCTCGTGCCGCTGGATGTCAAGGCCGGCGATCGCATCCTGTTCGGCAAGTGGTCGGGCACCGAAGTCAAGCTCAATGGCGAAGACCTTCTGATCATGAAGGAATCCGACATCATGGGTATCATCGGCTGATCATCGGCCTCACCTGAATCTTCATCTTCGGGCTCTTCCCGAGCCCCTGCCAGGAGCTAAAACATGGCTGCCAAAGACGTAAAATTCTCCCGCGATGCCCGTGAGCGCATGCTGCGCGGTGTCAACATCCTCGCCGACGCGGTGAAGGTCACCCTCGGCCCCAAGGGCCGCAACGTCGTCATCGACAAGTCGTTCGGCGCCCCGCGCATCACCAAGGACGGCGTCACCGTCGCCAAGGAAATCGAGCTCGAGGACAAGTTCGAGAACATGGGCGCGCAGATGGTCCGCGAAGTCGCTTCGAAGACCAACGACATCGCCGGCGACGGCACCACGACCGCAACGGTTCTGGCGCAGTCGATCGTCCAGGAAGGCCACAAGGCGGTTGCCGCCGGCATGAACCCGATGGACCTGAAGCGCGGCATCGACCTCGCCGTTGGCGACGTCGTCACGACGCTGATCAAGAACGCCAAGAAGATCAAGACCTCGGAAGAAGTTGCCCAGGTCGGCACCATCGCCGGCAATGGCGATGCCTCGGTCGGCTCGATGATCGCCGAAGCGATGCAGAAGGTCGGCAATGAGGGCGTCATCACCGTCGAGGAGGCCAAGACCGCCGAGACCGAGCTCGAAGTCGTCGAAGGCATGCAGTTCGACCGCGGCTACCTGTCGCCCTACTTCGTCACCAATGCAGACAAGATGGTCGCCGATCTCGAGGACGCCTACATCCTGCTGCACGAGAAGAAGCTCTCCAACCTGCAGGCCATGCTGCCGATCCTCGAGGCTGTCGTGCAGACCTCGAAGCCGCTGGTCATCATCTCGGAAGACGTCGAAGGTGAGGCTCTGGCCACGCTGGTCGTCAACAAGCTGCGCGGCGGCCTGAAGATCGCCGCCGTCAAGGCGCCGGGCTTCGGTGACCGCCGTAAGGCCATGCTGGAAGACATCGCCATCCTCACCGGCGGCCAGGTCATTTCCGAAGACCTCGGCATCAAGCTCGAGAATGTCGGCCTCAACATGCTCGGCCGCGCCAAGAAGGTGTCGATCTCCAAGGAGAACACCACCATTGTCGACGGCGCCGGCAAGAAGGCCGAGATCCAGGGCCGCGTTGCCCAGATCAAGCAGCAGATCGAGGAGACCACCTCGGACTACGACAAGGAGAAGCTGCAGGAACGTCTCGCCAAGCTGGCCGGCGGCGTTGCCGTCATCCGCGTCGGCGGTGCGACCGAGATCGAAGTCAAGGAAAAGAAGGACCGCGTCGATGACGCCCTCAACGCGACTCGCGCGGCCGTCGAAGAAGGCATCGTTCCCGGCGGCGGCGTCGCGCTTCTGCGCGCTTCGCTGAACATCAAGGCAACCGGCGCCAACTCCGACCAGACCGCTGGCATCAACATCGTTCGTCGCGCCCTGCAGGCTCCGGCCCGTCAGATCGCGTCCAACGCCGGTGCGGAAGCATCGATCGTTGCCGGCAAGATCCTGGAGAACAAGGGCGCGACCTTCGGCTACAACGCCCAGACCGGCGAATATGGCGACATGATCGCCATGGGCATCGTCGATCCGGTCAAGGTCGTGCGCACCGCTCTCCAGGACGCGGCCTCGGTCGCCGGCCTGCTGGTCACCACCGAAGCCATGATCGCCGAGGCTCCGAAGAAGGAGTCGGCTGGCGGCATGCCCGGCGGTATGCCTGGCGGCGGCATGGGTGGCATGGGCGGCATGGACTTCTAAGAAGTCCATAAAGCACGCCCATCAACTAACATTGCTCAAGCCCGCAAACGGGCTTGAGTGGCGGCATGGACTTCTAATCCAGGCTACCAAGCTGATACGGAAAGGGCGCCCAGAGGCGCCCTTTCCTGTTTTGCGAGGATTATCGGGGCGATCAACGTTTGATCGGCATTCCGAAACGAAATCGCTTCGCCGTGAAGATAAGTCGCCGCAACGCCTTCAGGCCGGCCGCGAGCTTTCCCTCAGCCTTCATTGCCCGGTCCGTCCAGCATGGCCTTCACGCCTTCCAGATCGACACCAACGAAGGAAGCGACGGCCCATCCGCTAGAGGCCGCGCAGCGACCAGCCTTTCCGCGAGGTCGACCGAAATACCTTGCTCGGCCAGCAGGAAACCGGCCCGCTCGTTTCTGCCACGCGAGAAACATGGCGCGTGTCCGGTTGCAGCGGCCGGCGCGAAAGCAGCGGCGTCCAGTCAACGCCGCCGGCAGGCACCTCCCCCGAGCCGGAAAGCGCCATCTCGGCGGAGGCGTTGTACTTGAAATGCGCGGTTCCAGTCGAGATTCCTGGCAAATTGCGGTCCGCGAACCGCCTGATCCGACTGTCCGCGCCCCAACGCCTGCTCCCGAAACCGCTTCGCCGGCCGCCCCGTTGCGGCTAGACCTGGGGAGTTAAGCCGATATTTCCGGAGCCGGCAAAGCCCTTTATCCTAAGGCGGTAGCGTCCGCCTCCCGGGCTACCTTGCCGGCAAGCACCGCTTGCTCGACCAGCGCGGCCACTTCGTCGGCGACAGTCAAGACCGGCGTGCGGTCGCGGGTGGCGCGCGCGATCACCATAAGGCCCTCCAGCGAGGATTCGACCAGCAGGGCCAGCGCCTGCGCGCGCCGCTCCGGCACCCCTGCCCTGACGAAAGCCTTGCGCAGCAGTCCGATCCACTGCTCGAAGGCCGACCGGCAGATTTCGGCCAGGTCCGGCACATCGTTCGGAGCGTCGAGCACCACCGGCGCGACCGGGCAGCCGAGCGAGAATTCGTTCTCTTCCAGCATGCGGGCCACCGACTGGTAGATGTGGTGCACGGCAACGGCTGGGTCGCTTTCCTCCAACAGCGCGGCGCCAAGCCGCTCGGTCACATCGGCGACACTGGCGCGCGTCACTTCGATGACCAACTGGTCCTTGCCGCCCGGGAAATGGAAATAGAGCGACCCGCGGGGCGCGCCGCTGGCGCTCAAAATGTCGTTGAGCGACGTGCCGTGATAGCCGCGCTGCCGAATGAGCAGCCCGGTCGCCTCGATCATGCGGGTGCGTGTGTCCGTCGCCACGTCGACCTCTCGACTGTCAACCTCTGTCAGGAGCTTGCATTATAGGACTTGCCCCTAATATGACAATCGGTCTACATAATATGTAAATCGGTCTACATATTTGAGAGACAACAATGCAAACCTATCGGCTCGAGGGGCAAGGCAGCATCGACAAACTGGCGTTGCGCGAGGAGGCGATGCCGCAGCCAGGTCCGCGTCAGATCGTCGTGCGGGTGCGCGCCACCTCGCTCAATCGCCGCGACACGATGATCCTCAACGGCACCTATCCTCTGGCACCCCGCGCCGGCATCGTGCCGCTGAGCGACGGCGCCGGCGAAGTCGTCGCGGTCGGCGACGGTGCGACCCGCTTTGCCATCGGCGACCGCGTCACCGGCAGCTATTTCGCGCGCTGGATCGACGGCCGCATGCATCCGGGCATCGTCGATCAGCTCGGCTGCACGCTGGACGGCATGCTCTGCGAATACGCGCTGCTCGACGAGCAATGGGCCGTGCGGCTGCCCGACCACCTCTCCTGGCAAGAGGCGGCGACCTTCACCTGCGCCGGGCTGACCGCCTGGAGCGCGCTGACGGGCGCCGAAATTCCAAAGCCCGGACAATGGGTTCTCACCATTGGCTCAGGTGGCGTCGCGCTGTTTGCGCTGCAGTTCGCCAAGCTCATGGGTTGCCGCGTGGCCGCCGTCACCTCGCGCGCCGAGAAAGCCGAAAGGCTGCGGACGCTCGGCGCCGACCTCGTCATCGCGGTAGCCGGAACGCCGGAATGGGGCGTGAAATTGCGCGAGGCGACCGGCGGGATCGATCTCGTCGTCGAGACCGGCGGCCCGGTGACTTTTACGCAATCGCTGATCGCCAGCGCGCTTTACGGGCGCATCGTGCTGCTCACCGTGCAGGACCACAACGGCAAATCGGTCGAGATCCCGGGCGCCGTCTACCAGCGCAGCCTCGTCACCATCGGCCGGCTGTTCGTCGGCAGCCGCAACGGGCTGGAGGCGATGCTTGCCGCTGTCGCCACGCACCGGCTGAAACCCGTCCTCGACAAGGTCTTCCCCTTCGCCGAGGCGCGCGAGGCCTGCCGTCATTTCCAGCGGGGCGACGTCTTCGGCAAGGTCGTCATCGACGGCGCGTGACCACCACACTTTCCCACAAACAGAGAGGAGACCAGCCATGACAATCCGTGAAGCCTCGGCCCAGTGGCAGGGCACGCTCAAGGAAGGATCCGGCCGGCTGCGGCTGGGCAGCGGCGTGTTCGAAGGCGCCTATTCCTTCCCGTCGCGCTTCGAGAACGGCCCGGGCACCAATCCGGAAGAGCTGATAGCGGCCGCGCATGCCGGCTGCTTCTCGATGGCGCTTACCGCCGTGCTCGGCGGCGAAGGCCACACGGCCAAAAGCATCCACACCATTGCCAAGGTGCATCTCGGCGCAACCACGGCCGGGCCGACGATTACCCGCATCGAGCTCGAGACCGAGGCGAGCATCGCCGGCATCTCGGCCGAGGACTTCGAGCGGCTGGCGCAAAAGGCCAAGGCAGCCTGCCTCGTCTCGCGGGCACTGGCCGGCGTCGCCTCAATCACGCTCAAGGCGAACCTTGCAGACCACTGAAACGGAAGGAGGAAAATCCAATGACCCAGGAATTGATCATCGACATCGCCGCGGCCAAGCGCTCCGCCGAGACGGCGGAAATCATGCGGCGCTACAACGACGTCTTCCAGCGTCACGATCCGTCGGCCCTGGACGAACTGGTGGCGCAGGACTGCGTGATCGAGAACACCACGCCGGCGCCGGACGGCGCCCGCCGCATCGGCAAGGCCGCCTGCGTCGAATTGTGGTCGGCGATCGCCACCGGACCCGGCACCCGCTTCGATGTCGAAGAGACGTTCGTCGCCGGCGACCGCGCTACGATCCGCTGGCGCTTCTGGATGTCCGACGGCAGTTCGCTGCGCGGCGTCAACCTGATGCGTGTCGCGGATGGGCAAATCGTCGAGGCGATGGGCTATGTGAAAGGATAGGGCCTGGCGCGGAAGAGCCGCGCTCAGGCCCAGTCCAGAATCCGTCCCCGCCAGGATCTGGATCCCGGGCAAGCCGCGGCCTACGAGACGACCCGATTGAGTTTCACGAAGGTCTTGGGACTGCGCTGGATGGTCTGGAAGACCACGCAGTAGCGATCGGTGAGTTCCATGAGCTGGGTCAGCCGGCCTTGCTCGACATCCGACTCGATGTCGAAGCGCAGGCGGATTTCCTTGAAGCCGACCGGCACACCTTCGGTGACGCCGAGCGTGCCGCGAAGATCGACGTCGCCCTCGGCGGAAATCTCCGCCGACTTGATCGGAATCTCCAGCACGGCCGCGGCCGCCCGCATCGAGACGCCGGCGCAGGCGATCAGCGCCTCCAGCAGCATGTCGCCGGAGCAAAGCTCCCGCCCGCTGCCGCCGGCCTTCGGATGGATGCCCGCCAAGGCAAGACCGCGTCCGGTCTCGACCTTGCAGGTCACCTTCGAGTCGTCGGCATTGCCCCTGGCCTTCAAGGTAAGAAGTGCTGCCCGCGCGTCCTTGCGATAAAGATCCTTGATCGGCTCCTGCGTGGCGCGAAACGTCGCGATATCCATTGCTGTTCTCCTGTCGTGAATTGCGGTTGTCTGAAATCGTCGGCCATCGTCCGGACCTATTCCGGGACGGCGATGCCTGAGCCGCCGAGCTCGGCGGGAAAATCCTTCAGCTTCGGTAGTCCGTCCTTCATCGGCAGGACCGTCTCTGCGTAATTGACATGGACCCTCGGCTTGAATTCCACCGTCGGTATGGTGGCGGCATAGACGTCGACCAGCCCGAGCGGCGGATGATCCGTCATCAGATGACCGCCGCATTTGGTGCAGAACTGGCGGTTGCTCATCTCGGACTTCTTGAAGCCGGATAGAAACTCCGCGCCCTTGGTGACCTTGACGTTCCGTGGCTTCCACAGCGTGAAGGCATTCGCCGGAGACGCCGACCATGACCGGCAGGAACCGCAGTGGCAGTAGCCCATTGCCTCGGCGGTTCCGTGGACTTCGATTTCCACGGCGCCGCAAAAACACCCGCCCTTATGTACCGTCATGACTTTCGATCCTTATCCAGGTTTGGTTCGACCGTGCTCAGCGCCGGTTGAGACGGCACCGCACGGTGCTGTCGGGGTTTAAAGCTTCCGCCAATGAACGGAATGACGGGGCGTCCGCCTTACTTGACAGCTCGTCCGGAACTGGAAAGGGATGTCGCGTCGGATTGCCGCGCGGCTTGCGGGAAATGGGTGTAATGGCCGGGGATGCTCTTTCTGACCTTTTGAAAACGGTGCGCCTCACCGGCGCGACGTTTTTCGACATCGAAGGCCACGACCCGTGGGCCGTCCATTCGCCCGCGCCGGCCTCAATATTGCCCAAGGTACTTCCCGGGGCGGATCACCTGATTTCCTATCATGTGGTAACGGCCGGCCACTGCTTCGCGCGGATCATCGGCGACGAGCCGATCCCGATGGAAGCCGGCGAAGTCGTGGTCTTCACCAGAAGCGACCCGCACATCATGTCGAGTCATCCCGACTTGCGCGCCGACCCGCCGACGGCCGACGTGCTCGACATAGCGACTGCGGGCCGAATGCCTTTCTACATCAACTGCGCCGGCGGCGGCTCGCGCTCGGTCAGGCTGATCTGCGGCTATCTCGCCTGCGATGCCCTGCCCTTCAATCCGCTGCTCGAAGCGCTGCCGCCGGCCATCAAGGCCGGCGACGCCAGGGGCGATGGCGGGTGGCTCGGCCAGTTCATCAGGCAGGCGGTCTCGGAGGTGGCTGACAAGCGGGCCGGCAGCGAAACAGTGCTCACCAAGCTCAGCGAGCTGATGTTCGTCGACGTGCTGCGCCGCTATGTGGAATCGCTGCCGCCGCAACAGACTGGCTGGCTGGCAGGCCTGCGCGATCCGCATCTGGGCAAGGCGCTGGCGCTGATCCACGACCGTCCGGCTCACAATTGGACGGTGGATGCGCTGGCGAAGGAGTCGGCATTGTCGCGCACCGTGCTTGCGGAGCGCTTCACCAGAATCGTCGGCATGCCGCCGATGCACTATCTCGCCAAATGGCGCATGCAGATCGCCTCGGAACTGCTCAGCGCCGGCAACAGCAACGTCGCCAGCATCGCTGCTGACATCGGCTATGAATCCGAAGCGGCGTTCAGCCGCGCCTTCAAGAAGATGATCGGCGTCCCGCCTTCTGCCTGGCGGCTCGGGGTTCGGGCTGCGGCCGGTTCCGGAAGCGACGAGGCTTCCGAAACCGAGGGCTGACCGTCCGTTAGCGATCGGCCAGCGCCAGCTTGGCTCCGAGCATGACGAAGGCGGCGGCAAAACTGCGGCGCATCCAGGTCAGCACTTTCGGCCGCGACACGATGTGGCTGCGCACCGACGCCGCGAACACGCCGTAGATGGCGAAGACGACGAAGGTCATCAGCATGAAGACCCCGGAGAGCTCGAGCATCTTGGGCAGCGCATGCGGCTCGTTGGTGCTGACGAATTGCGGCAGGAAGGCGAAGAAGAAGATCGACAGTTTCGGGTTGAGGATGTTGACCAGGACGCCGGAGGTGATGGTCCTGGCGGTCGAGCGCGGCGCGGCCTCCTCGTCGATGCTGAGCCCGCCTTTTTCCTTCAACGTGTTCCAGGCCATGTAGAGCAGATAGGCGACGCCGAGATATTTCAGCGTCTCGAAGGCGATGGCGCTTGTGTGCAGCACCGCTGCGAGGCCGGTGATCGCGGCCGCCATATGCGGGATGATGCCCAGCGTGCAGGCGAAGGCGGCGATAATTGAAGCGCGCGCGCCGCGCGAAAGACCGGCGCTCAGCGTGTAGAGGACGCCGGTGCCGGGCGAAGCCACGATGATCAGCGACGTCAACAGGAATTCGATGCTCATGGATTTCCTCCGCAGCCCTGCCCGACGGGAAGGTACCGGGAGGAATGGGTGTCGGCAAGCGGCGGAGAGCTTGATCTCCCCCCTGTGGGGAGATGGCCGGCAGGCCAGAGGGAGCGCGAAGGAACGCGGCCTCTCAGTCCCTTTTCTTTGAAATCTATTCGGATGTCCGATCGAAGTTCGGCTGAGACGCCGGCGGGACAGCGCCCCACTCTGCCCTGCCGGGCTTTCGTCCTTCGCAAAGCCAAGCAGTTGGCTTCGCGTCCGCTAGGCGGACCAGTCCTCAACTCCCACAAGCGGGGAGATAGGCAGTTCGAGCCCATGCGCTGCCCTCGCCATCAGGCAGTCGTCACCGCCCGGCATGCAGGCGCGGCAGACATCGGGGCGGAGATCATAGATGCCACAGGCCGTGTGCTTGCCCACCTCGCCGGTGAGCGCCGAACATCGGCCGCCCTCGCAGCGCATGCCGGACTGGTCCGCGGCTACCATCTCGGCCGGAATGCGGTCGAGCTGTTCGTCATCCTCGGTCGAAAAACGCGGCCAGTCGGCCGAATAAGAGCAGCAGGCGCCGCAGCTCTGGCAATCGAATACGTCGACCGTACCGGCATCCTCGTCGACAGACACCAAGGACTGACCGGGCAGCCCGAGCGGCCTGGCTGTGCGACCGGCGTCCTGCGGCAAGGGCGCTACTTCTTTCTGGTCTTGCGCGCCGGCGCTTCGGCCGACGACTTGAACAGATCGGTCGCAACCTCTGCGGACGCATCCGGCTTCGCCGCCGGCTTGGCTGGCTTGGCAGTGGCGGGCGGAGCTGCCGGCTGGTCCTTGGCGGAGAATTTTATGGCCATGTCAGTCCTCGTCAGAAAAGCGCGATGATGGCGCATTGGGGTTGCGCAAGCGGCCGATCAGCGCCGAGACCGCCGTGATGTTCATTTCCTCGGGCGACCAGTTCCTGGCATCCTCGATGTGGTGCGGCGCCAGCTCACGATGCGTGCTGCCGCTGTAGGCGGCATCCTGATAGCTGGTGCGCTGACGGGTCTTGGCGTCTTCCCGCACATACTCGATCAGGTAGTTCGGGGCTTCGGCGCGGCCGCGCACGCCAACGCGCACCTGGGCATCGCCATGCGCGCGCTTGCAGCGTTCGAGCCTTTCCAGCACTCGGCGAACATATTCGATCGGCTTGTCAAGGGTGTCGACCATGTCGGCGATGGTCGCATCGGCGGCGATCGGCGTTGATGGCACGCGTTTGGCGGCCATCAGCGTGTGCCTGCCGGTTTCGGCAAGGCCTGCTCACATGATTCATTCGAGGTAGCGGTCAAAATCTTCTCCTGCCCGGAGGCTGATGCCGAAATGGCAGAGCGTCTTTCGGCCATGGCCACGCACAAAGCAACATGGCGTCAGATTAAATTGCGGACGCCCGCATCCCTGGCCTTGCAGCATTCCTATCACATCGTGGCGGGCGTTTGGGGCTATCCGCAAAAAGGACAAAAAAATTCGTCGGCTGCGGAACCAATGTCATGGCAAGCCGTTTTTACTCAAGCCGTCAGCAATTCACGAGCAATCGAGAACGGTTGACGGCAAAAGCGCCTCCCGCGCCGTAACACGCGCGAGAGGCGTTTTCTATTGCTCAGCGCTCCTGATCGGTCGGACGGATAAGTATCTCGTTGACGTTGACCCTTGGCGGCTGGCTGACGGCATAGAAAATGGCGTTCGCAATATCCTCGGCGGTCAGCGCTTCCATCGTGGCGAGACGGTGTTCGAGGCCGGCCTTGGATTGCGCGTTGGTGATGTGATCGCCAAGTTCGGTACGCACAAGGCCCGGCTCGATGACGGTGACGCGCACCTTGTCGGCATAGACCTCGCGGCGCAGCGATTCCGAAAAAGCCACCACGCCGAACTTGGTCGCCGCGTAACCGGCCGCGCCCGGGTTGGCGACACGACCGGCCACCGAGGAGACGTTGACGATATGGCCCTTCGAAGCCTTCAAGTGCGGCAGCGCCGCCTTGGTGGTCGCCATCAGCCCGATCAGGTTGAGCTCGATCATCTGGCGCCAGTCGTCGAGATCGGCTTCGACCGCGGGGGCAAGCAGCATGACGCCGGCATTGTTGACGAGGATGTCGAGACGTCCCCACTCGGATATGACCTTGTCGACCATCGCGGTGATGTCGCCGGCCTTGGCAATGTCGGCTTCGATGGCGCGCGCCTTGCCGCCCGCCTGTTCGATGCGCGCAACCAGTGCCTCAAGGCGATCGGCACGACGGGCGGCGACCGCCACTTTCGCGCCGGCCGCGGCAAGGGCCACAGCGGTGGCCTCGCCGATGCCGGACGAAGCGCCGGTGACAAGCGCGACCTTGCCCGTGAATATTGAATTTGCGGTGGTCATGAGAAATCTCCAGGAGCCCGGCCCGCCCCTTCACATAGGCCGCGCCGCCAAGGCTTGAAGTCCCCCATCAGCGCAGTCGACGCAATTTGCGGACCCGGCCGCGCTCAATCCTGTTCGTGCGGCCCGGGCTCCGGCCAGGGCTCCCTGGCGGCTTCCGCATACCAGTGACGCATCGCGGGCGTCGCCAATACCGCATCGACATAGGCGCGGGTGACGGGCGCCAGCTCACCGCCATAGGTGTCGAAGCGCGTCACCACCGGCGCATACATCGCATCGGCCGCGGTGAAATGACCGAACAGGAACGGGCCGCCGTCACCATATTGCTCGCGGCAGCGACGCCAGATCGCTTCGATCCTCGTCCGCTGCGCCTCGCCCTCGGCATCGAGCGGCTTATGGGATTTCGGCCGGCGCAGATTCATCGGCCAGCCGTAGCGCACCTCGCGGAAGCCGGAATGCATCTCGGTCGCCACCGAGCGTGCCAGTTGACGGGCGCCGAGGTCTTCCGGCCAGAGCTTCTTCCCAGGGTAGAGATCGGCAAGATACTCAAGGATGGCAAGCGTTTCCCAGACGATCCTGCCCTTATGATTCAAAACCGGCACAAGGCCGGTCGGCGACACCTTGGCGAGGTTGGCGGCCGTCTGCGGCGTGCGCAGCCGCACGAAGCCCTCCTCGAAAGGGATCTCCAGGTGCTTCATCGCCACCCATGGCCTGAGCGACCAGGACGAAAAGCACTTGTTGCCGATATAGAGGGTGAATTCCGCCAAGATTGACCTCTCTTGATGCTGGTTGCGGCGCAAACCTAACCGCTTCACCTTCGAGCCGAAAGTCATTGTCGCGCCGCCGGTTTGCGGAACCAAAAAACTCCGCGTCCGTTTGGACGTGAGATGCGGTTCTCGCATCCAGGCTCCACCCAGGAGATGCGCGCATGGTGAACAGAGATCAGGTCGCCGGTCTTGCCAAGCAAATGAAGGGTTCGGTCAAGCAGGCGGCCGGCAAGGCCACCGGCAACCGGCGGACCCAGGTCGAAGGCGCTGCCGACAAGCTCGCCGGCAAGGTGCAGAAGGCCTATGGCGACGTGAAGGACAGGATCAAAAGGGCGTTCTGACCGCTCATCAGTTTGCCTTGACGACAGGACTATGGAGGTCGCCGCGAGGCGGCCTTTTCATGTCTGGAATTGCTTGGCCAAGGCGTTGGTGAAGACGATCTCGCCGTGGTCGCCGGCCGCTTCGCCCAGCACCACGTCTAGGTTGTCGGCCGTCACGCGCGCCAGCGCGAAGCCGCCCATATAGGCCGCCTTCGGCTTGACGATATCGAGCCCGTCGCGCTGGTAGATCATCGGCACTTCGTGCTGGTGGCCGTGGAAGACGGCAATCACATTATAGCCCTTGATCGCGGCCAGCAGCGCCTGGCGGTCCGCCTCGCCCCACCAGTGCGGACGGCCGGAGCCATCGTCATCGTATGTGCGTTTCACCGGATCCCAGCGCTCGATCGAGAAAGTGTCCCAGCCATAGTGCTGGAACAGGATCACTGGACGGCCGTCGCCGGCATAGGTGGCGAGGTCCTGCTTCAGCCAAGGCAGGCTGCTCGGCGCGCCATGGCCGGTGTCGCCGGCGAAGCGGTGCGTCTGGATAAGATGCAGGCCGCCCCAGTCCCAGGAATAGCAGTCGGTGTCGACGTCATATTCGGTCGCCGGCACCGGCGGCTTGAAGAACACGCCGGGGCGATGGTTGACCTCGACATAGTCGCGCAGTTCGCGGCGATACCAGTCGACATGCGGCGGCGAGCCGTTCTGGTCGAGATCGTGGTTGCCCAGCCCGACATAGACCGGGATGTGAACGCGGTCCGGCCCGACGCCTTCCTGATAGCGCTGGGAGAACTGCAGAAGCTGCGTGCCTTCGCTGGGCTCGGTGACCTGGCCGCCGCCATCGTCGGTGATGTCGCCGCCAGTGACGAGGCCGAGCGGCGTGCCGATGCGGGTGCCGGCCGAATGCAGCCCGGTGGAAACGCCGTTGATCTCGGCCGGCCACTCCTTGTCGGCAATGGCGTTCAGGGCCGCGACGTTGCGCAGAAGCGCTGCATCGGTCTTGCCTTCCTGCAGGCAGTTGGGGCTGAGCCCGCTCGCCATGCGGCAGGCATGGATATCGGCGATGAAGAGGAAGGTGGCGTCGACCGGCTGGATGCGCCGGCCCGTCTGGCCGAAGGCCACGCGCGGAAAGACGCCGGCGGCAGCGAGGCCGCCCAACCGAGCCATGAAGATGCGGCGCGAAACGGTTGTTGGCGAAGAGCGATTCATCGTCACCCGATTAAACACCCTTGATCCGCCTCGTCCAGTTCAATGCCCGGCCAGCGCCTGGAGACTTTTCATGCCAAGGCATGACAGGCTCTTGGGTCGACAGCGCGGCGGGGGTCTGTCATTGCTTTGGCACATGCATCCAGCGGAGGAAGGCATGAAAACCCTGACAACCGGCATGGCGTTCGCCATGCTCGCCGGCGCCGCGCAGGCCGCGGACTGCGTGGACGCAAAAACCGCCAAAGCCGGCTTCGCGCTCGAAAAGGCCGGCATCCGCAGCGAATTCCGGCCGGCGTCCGGCGGCATGGTCGCGGTCGCCAACAAGTATGAATCGGACTCGCCGCAGACGCAGTATCTCTATGCCGGGCTGATCGAAGTGTTCCGCGACAGCGACACCGGACGGCTGTCGATGATCCCGCTCGGCGACCTCAAGAAGCTGTTCCCGCTGAAAGCGGGCGCCAAGAGCAAGACCGAATTCGTGCGACTGTCTTCAAAAAAGGCGCCGAAGGGCACCGAGACACTGGCTTTGGCCGTCAAGGGCAAGGACACCTACAACCTCGGCGACTGCAAATACAACGTGCTCGTGGTCGGCGAAACGATCACCGGCGATACGGGCAATGTGATCGACACGTTCACGGCGCTCTACTCGCCCGACCTGCAGGCGGTGCTGGCACGGCGGTACGATGAGGGGACGAGCGCACAGAGCGAGGTGGGATTCGAGACGATCAAGCCGTTGAGGGAGTGAGGTGTAATTGTCAAACGACGCGATCCTTCACGCCTGTGCCCCGCCGGCATCAACCGATCATCCGCCGCGGCAACACGCGACGCCGCCGCTTTGCCGTCAACCCGCTCTGCGATGGCTCGAAACCTTCCAGCGCCCTCAAACACTCCCGCAGCACCCCTGCATCCTGTGACGTCTTGGCCATCGACATGGCGCCGGAATAAGCAGCCACCGCAAGCGCGGCGAAGCGATCGGGATCGGTCCTGCCCTGCCCGCTATCCAGCTGGTCGGCCCGGATCTTATCGGCGATCGCCCTTCGCCAGCCGGCGAAGATCCTGGCGAGCGCCAGGCGGAATTCATCGTCGGCCAGCGACAGCTCGTGCGCCAGGTTGTTGAGCGGGCAGCCGCGCACATAGCCCTGTTGCTCCAACTCCGCAGCCACCGCCTCGAACACGGCCCGCACGCCTTCGCGGGCCGAGGACGCCGCCAGCACCGGGTCGATCCAGGTCTTCTGGACCGCCGCTGCCACCCGTTCCTCGATCACCGCCAGCGCCAGCGCCTTCTTGGTCGGAAAATGGTGATGCAGCGCGCCACCGGTGACGCCGGCCGCGGCCATCAGATCGCCGAGGCTCGAGGCGTGATAGCCGCGCGCCTGGAAGGAGTTCTCCGCCATGTCGAGGACGCGCCGGCGCATGCCTTCCGGGTCGTTTGTGCGTTTCTTGTGTATCGCCATGGCGATCTCCCCATCTCCGCTTGTTGGAGAAGGTACCTGAACGAAGTGAGGGCGGATAAGGGGTGCTCCCGGGGAAAGCCAGCGTCTCACTCCGCTGGAACATCCCTCATCCGTCTCGGCGCTGCGCGCCGATCCACCTTCTCCCGCAACGGGAGAAGGGAAAAACCACGATACCAGATTGACAAAACAGGACAACCGGTCTGTTTATAAAACAGGATGATCCCCCTGTTTTGAGATTCTGACCATGAACCGACCTTCCCGCCTTGCCTCACCCGTCGTCGAGCTTCGGCAATACGCGCTGAAGCCAGGGCAGCGCGATACGCTGATCGCGCTGTTCGATCGGGAGTTCGTCGAGACGCAGGAAGCGACAGGCATGACCGTCATCGGCCAGTTCCGCGATCTCGACCGCCCCGACATGTTCGTCTGGCTGCGCGGTTTCGAGGATATGGAGGCAAGGAAGGATGCGCTGAGCGCCTTCTATGGCGGCCCCGTCTGGGCAGCGCATCGGGATGCCGCCAATGCGACGATGATCGATTCCGACAACGTGTTGTTGCTCAAACCGGCATGGCGGGGTGCGGAGTTCGACCTCTCAGATTTACAGCGGCCGACAGCCGCCGAAGCTGAAAGTATGAACGGCGGAAGGCGTTTGCCTGGTTTTGTTGAGATTTCGATTCATCATTTGCGGCGAGGCGCCGAGGCCGGTTTTGCCGGGCGTTTCGAGGCGGAGGCGGTCCCGCTGCTCGCGGCAAACGGCGCCCGGCTGCTCGGCGCCTTCGTCAGCGAGCATTCCGAAAACACCTTTCCGCGTTTACCCGTGCGTGCCGCTGAAAACGTCTTCGTCATCGTCGCAGGGTTCGACGATGGCGATGCCCACGCCGGCCGTCGGGCCGCCCTCGCCGCTTCGCCGGCATGGCGGGCGATCCATGAAGCCTTGCAAGCCGCTTCCACAAAGCCGGCAGAGACGTTGCGTCTGACGCCTACGGCCCGTTCGCTGCTGAGATAGTCATGCGGCCGGCGGCATGCCCGCTATTGCCTCGGCGACAAAGGCCGGGTCTTCCCAATGCGGGTTGTGACCGCAATCTTGTGCCCACACCAGGCGCGATCCGGCCAGCGCCCCGGTCAGTGTGTGCTGGTGCGCCGCGCCGAAGAGCGGGTCGCGCCCGCCGGCGATGATCAGTGTCGGGACCTGCACGGCCCGCGCCGCGGCGGTCAGATCGGTGCGGCGGACTTCTTCGAGAATGGCGCGCCAGCGCGCCGCGGGAATCGCGGACGCGTCCATCGCGAGGCCGGCGAGAAAGGCCCGCGGCACACCTGGCCGGCAGGCATGCCACCAGTCATAGAAAGGATCGGACGGCGAGATCGGATCACGAAGCGCTGCCACGCCATCGATCAGTTGGTGATGCGATCCGAAATCGGGCCTCAGCGTGCTGGCCACGATCACCAGCCCACCGACCAGTTCCGGATGCCGAGCGGCCAGCGCGATCGACACCATGCCACCCAGCGAATGCCCGACGACGACCGGCCGGTCGAGCCGCAGGCGCCGGATCAGCCCGGCAATGTCGTCGGCGAAATCGGCGACGCCGCAGCCCTCGCCCGCCTGCGAGCCGCCGTGGCCACGCAGGTCCGGCATGATAAGCCGGCGGCCGGGAAGATGCGGCGCCAGCAGCGAGAAGCTGCGGCTGGTATCGGTGAAGCCGTGCACGAGGACAAGCGGCGGCTCCGAACCGGGGATCTCGACATAGGCAAGGTCGAGACCGCCGATATAGACGGTCCGCTTGCGCCCGGCCCAAGACGCCTGCTCGGCCTCCTGATCCGTCAGTTCCAAGGCTGCCGGCCTCACAGTCCGAGCTTTTCCTTGACCGCGGCAAGGCCGGGCTTGCCATCGAAGGTGGTGACGCCGGCAAGCCACGCATCGAGACGATCCCTGTGCTGTGCGATCGACTTCAGCGCCCCGTCCTCCGGCTTCATGCCGTCATTGATGAGATAGCCCATGCCGACATTTTCCATGTCGATGTCGAAGGCAAGGTTCTTCAGAAACTGCGCGACGTTGGGGCATTCCTGCAGGAAACCCTTGCGCACCTGGGTGGTCACGGTGGCGGCGCCGAAATTCGGGCCGAAGAACTTGTCGCCGCCGGTCAGATATTTGAAGTCGTACATCGTGTTCATCGGATGCGGCGCCCAGCCCTGGAAGACGATGAACTGCTTCTCCTTGATCTCGTAGCCGACCTCCGAGAGCATGCCGGCCTCGCTCGATTCCACCACCTGCCAGCCGTCCAGGCCGTATTGCGGATCGGCAATGGCGTCCATCATGAGCTGATTGGATCCGGGCTCGATGCCATACATCTTCTTGCCGAACTTGTCGGCGAACTTGTGCAGGTCCGACAGGCCCTTGACGCCGGCATCCCAGACATAGGTCGGCACGGCGAAAGTGTATTTGGCGCCGACCAGG
Organism: Mesorhizobium sp. B3-1-9; assembly: GCF_006439595.1. Lineage (NCBI taxonomy): Bacteria > Pseudomonadati > Pseudomonadota > Alphaproteobacteria > Hyphomicrobiales > Phyllobacteriaceae > Mesorhizobium > Mesorhizobium sp. B3-1-9. The sequence continues at coordinate 151,466 of NZ_VFTJ01000003.1, read as the reverse complement.
TTGACGCGCACATTCTCGATCGAGCCGTCCTTCTTGTAGGGCTCGTAATAGGTGACCATCGCCGGATCCCAGTAGCCGAGGAACAGGTCGAGGTCTTTGTTCTTCATCCCCTCATAGATGACGTTGATGCCGAGCACTTCGCTCTGCGGCTCGTAGCCGAGCGCCTGGAGCAGCACCTTGGCCACGCCGGTGGTGAAGGCGAGATCGTTCCAGCCGGGCTCGGCCATGCGGACCGTTTTGCAGCTCTCGGCCTCGGCGGCCCGGGTCGCCTCGGAAGCCAGCATCAGGGCCGCGACACAGACGCCATTTGCAAGCATGCGCAACATTTCGGTTCTCCTCATATCGGCTATTGACCATTTGGTCATGTTATTGTCCCATTGGTCAATTATTGATCTGAGCGGACGAAAATGTCAACATGGATTCGTCATGCGAGGATCGACCCGGTGAAACTCACGCGTCTCAGCGACATACGCCGCAAGGAATTGCGGCAGGCGGCTTTCGCCGTTCTTGAGCGAGAAGGCATCGCCGGCGCGACGCTGGAAAAGGTCGCGGCCCAGGCCGGCGCCTCGAAGGGCATCGTGCTGCATTATTTCCGCAACAAGCAGGAGCTGTTCGAGCACGCCATGCGCGAAGCCAACGCCGTGCTTTGTCACGCCGTCGTCGCCCGGCTTCAGCGGGCGCGAACGCCGACGGAACGGCTGGATGCGGTGATCGAAGGCAATTTCGAGGAGCATTTGTTCCTGCCGCCGCTCTGCCATGCCTGGCTGTCACTCTGCGCCGAGGTGCCGCGCGACGAGAAATTGGCACGTATCCAGAAGGTCATCCACGCGCGCATGCGCTCGAACCTCTTGTCCGGCCTGCGCGGCCTTGCTTCGCCGGAACTGGCCGAGGAGATCGTGCTTGGCGTCACCGCCTTGATCGACGGGCTATGGCTCAGGCTCGGCCTGCAGCCGGGCAGCGTCACGCGCGAGCAGGCGGTACGCCAGGTCAAGGATTTCGTCGCGGGGCGGCTAAGTCTGCGCCAGCCCGGGCCGGTCGGGCTAGCCTCGGCCGGATAAAGTTCCTGCCTGTCGATAGCTTCCGCGCTTGAGCGCCCGCGTTGCTCGGCGCTGCATTCCCGCTCCAACGGCAGCTATACCCCCGGGAGAGCACTCGCGGTGCCGTCCCAGTCCTTGAAGCCGAGCGTTCCCACCTCATCGAGTATCTGCTCGCGGATCCAGCGATGCGGTGGCTCATCATCGCGGCGGGCGTGCCAGTACATCCTCACCGCCGGCGACGGTATCGGGATCGGCGCCCGATAGATGCCGATCGGCAAGGATTTTGCCGCCGCGACCGCGAACTGCGTTGGAACCGCGGCCAGATAAGGCCCGTTCGCCACGGCCAGCGCGACGGCCTGGAAGTGCGGCAAAGCAAGCATGACGCGGCGCGCCCGGCCCATCCTGCCCAGCGCATCGTCGGTGAAGCCCGACATCGATCCATCGATGGAGCGCAGCGCATGCGGCAGCGCGCAGAAGAGGTCGAGTGGCACCTCTTCGCCCTCGGCGATGCCGGCCTGGCCGAGCGCGGCGTTGTCCTTCGCCGCGACAATGGCGAAAGGCGAGCCGAACAGCGCCACGCTTGAGACCCACTCCGCGACCTCCAGCGGGCGCTCCAGCGCAAGGTCGATCCGATCGTCCTGCAACAGCTTCGAGACGTCGCCGATGGCGCTGTCGAGGAAACGGAACGATACGCCGGGCGCCACCGCCGCAGTGCGCGCGGCGAAGGGCGGCATAAGAAGCATGGAGAAGAAATCCGCGCCCATGAAGGTGAAGGTCCGTTCCAGCCTTGCCGGATCGAAATCGGTCGCCGGCTGAAAGGCGCGCTCGATCTCGCGCAACGCCGCGCGCACCGGCTCCGCCAGGCTTTCGGCGCGAGGCGTCGGCACCATGTCGTTGCCGCGGCGCACGAAGAGCTGGTCGTTGAGCGCATGACGCAGGCGGTTGAGCGCGGCGCTCACAGCCGGCTGGCTGAGGCCGATCTGCTCGCCGGCGCGCGTCACGCTCTTCTCGCGCAGCAGCGCGTCGAGCACCCTCACCAGATTGAGGTCGAGCGCGTTCAAATTCATCGCATCAATCCGCCCCATACGATCATTCGATTTCCATCACCGGCTCGTCCTTGCTTAGGTCGCCGTCGAAGCCGCTTTGTCGGCACTCAACAAGGGAGAGCAATGATGACAATGATCAACACGACGATCGCAGGCAAGGAACTCCTCTGGTTCAACAACACGCTCGTTGCCATCCAGGTTTCGTCGGCCGACGGCGAGGACGGCATCTGCATCATCGAGCACCGCCAGCCCTACGGCGATTCCGCGCCGCTGCACGTGCACCGCAATGAGGACGAGGTGTTTCATATCCTCGAAGGCCGGATACGTTTTGTCGTCGACGGCCGCGAGCGGCTTGCCGGCGCCGGCGAAACGGTGCTCGCTCCGAAAGGCCTGCCGCACACTTACAAGGTCGAGTCTCTCGAAGGCGCCCATACGCTCACCGTCACGCGCGGTTCGGATTTCGAGACGATGGTGCGCAAGGCTAGTCGCCCTGCGGAGCGAGCCGAACTGCCGCCGGCGGCAGCGCCGACGCCGGAGATGATTGAGGTGTTGACGAGCGTGTGCGCCGAGAACGGCATCGATATTGTCGGGCCGCCGCTGGGGTGCTGATCTCCCCCCTTGTGGGGGAGATGGCCGGCAGGCCAGAGAGGGCGCTGTCCCGCCAGCCCTTCGCTCCTGTTCGAAACAGCCCGAAGGATTTCCAAACGCCGTGATCCTTCGCGCCCCCCTCTGACCTGCCGGGCATCTCCCACGAGCGGGAGATTGGCCGTCACCGCCGTCTCGCCCGAAGCGAGAAGGAAGAGGCGCCCTTCAACCGATTTGCATCTTCCCCGCCCGCAATCTCCGCTTGATGCGGTTTGTGCAACGCGATACGCCGTTGCCCAAATCGACAGACTGGAGACTTGCCTTGAGTGCTGAAAAGACCAGAACCGAAACCGATACGTTCGGCCCCATTGAGGTGGCGGCCGACCGCTATTGGGGCGCGCAGGCGCAGCGTTCGCTGGGCAATTTCAAGATCGGCTGGGAGAAGCAGCCGGCCTCGATCGTGCGCGCGCTCGGCATCGTCAAGCGTGCCGCCGCGGAAGTGAACATGGAGATGAAGCGGCTCGATCCGGCCATCGGCAAGGCGATCGTCGACGCTGCGCAGGAAGTCATCGAAGGCAAGCTCGACGATCATTTCCCGCTGGTCGTGTGGCAGACGGGTTCGGGCACGCAGTCCAACATGAACGCCAACGAGGTGATCTCCAACCGGGCGATCGAGATGCTCGGCGGCGTCATGGGTTCGAAGAAGCCGGTGCATCCGAACGACCACGTCAACATGAGCCAGTCGTCGAACGACACCTATCCGACGGCCATGCACATCGCCTGCGCCGAGCGGGTCGCGCATCACCTGATCCCTGCGCTGCATCATCTGCACAAGGCGCTCGACGCCAAGGCCCGCGCCTTCAATCACATCATCAAGATCGGCCGCACGCACACGCAGGACGCCACGCCGCTGACCCTTGGCCAGGAATTTTCCGGCTATGCCGCGCAGGTCGCCTCCTCGATCAAGCGCATCGAGCAGACGCTGCCCGGCCTGCAGGAACTGGCGCAGGGCGGCACCGCCGTCGGCACCGGCCTCAACGCGCCGGTCGGCTTCGCGGAAAAGGTGGCGGACCGCATCGCTTCGATCACCGGCATTTCTTTCGTGACCGCACCGAACAAGTTCGAGGCGCTCGCGGCACACGATTCCATGGTGTTCTCGCATGGCGCGATCAACGCGGCGGCGGCGGCGCTGTTCAAGATCGCCAACGACATCCGCCTGCTCGGCTCCGGCCCGCGCTCGGGCCTCGGCGAGCTGTCGCTTCCGGAAAACGAGCCGGGTTCCTCGATCATGCCCGGCAAGGTCAACCCGACCCAGTGCGAGGCGCTGACACAGGTCTGCGTGCAGGTGTTCGGCAACAATGCAGCGCTCACCTTCGCCGGCAGCCAGGGCCATTTCGAGCTCAATGTCTACAATCCGCTGATGGCCTACAACTTCCTGCAGTCGGTGCAGCTGCTTGCCGACGCTTCCGTCTCCTTCACCGACAATTGCGTGATCGGCATCGAGGCACGCGAGGACAACATCAAGGCAGCACTCGAGCGCTCGCTGATGCTGGTGACGGCGCTGGCGCCGACCATTGGCTACGACAACGCCGCCAAGATCGCCAAGACCGCGCACAAGAACGGCACGACCTTGCGCGAGGAGGCCTTGGCCACCGGCTTGGTCAGCGAAGCCGATTACGATCGGCTGGTGCGGCCGGAGGACATGACGCATCCGGGGTAAGCACAGCTCCCCCATTCGACAGTTGCAGGCTGCCGCAACCGATGTTGTCATTCCAGGGCGAAGCAGAAGCAAGGCTCCGTCGCGGAGACCCTGGAATCCATGAGCAGAATCTCCACCGCGGCGGCTGCTTTGAAGTCACGGAATGGATCCTCGGGTCTGCGCCGCGTCGCTTCGCTCCTTGCTTCCCCCCTGGATGACGAAGCGATAGGGATTTTGCGGCAGCACAGTTTACTCCCTCCAACCAATCCGCCGACATGATTTTCGCGCCCGCCCGGCAAATATCGAAACATCTTTCTGTGAACAATGTGTCACCACATAGGCGGCTTTTAGTGAACAGTCCACATCGTCTATCTGACTGGGTATTCAACCCATTCGGAGAACCGCCATGTCCATCAACTCTTCCATCGCCGGTACCGGCGCCCAGTCCAACAGTTCCACGACGATCCTGCTCGGCCGCATCTTGCTCGCGGCCATCTTCCTGCTTTCCGGCTTCGGCAAGCTCACCGCCATTTCCGGCACCGCCGGCTATTTCGGCGCGATGGGTCTGCCGGTGCCGACCGTGACGGCCGTTGTCGTCGGCCTGATCGAATTGCTTGGCGGGCTCGCTGTCCTCCTCGGTTTCCAGACCCGGATCGCCGCTTGGGTGCTTGCGATCTTCACCATTGCGACCGCTCTTGTCGCCCACACCGGTTGGGCCGATCAGAACCAGATGATCCATTTCATGAAGAACCTCGCCATCACCGGCGGTTTCCTGCTGCTCGCCTCGTCCGGCGCCGGCGCTTATTCGATCGACGCAAAGCGCGCCTGAGGCACTGTTGTTTGACGCAATTCCAGACGGAAAACCGCTTCGCACTTTTCCTGGAATTGCTCCCCTCCCAAGCCTTAAACGCGAGCGGCGCGGAATTTTCCGCGCCGCTTTTTCGTTGCAGGCGTAGACTGCAGCGGCAGCCGGCCTCATACGCCGGCAAGGGAGGTCGGCCATGTTTCGCAACGCGTTGCTTCTGGTCTCACGGCTTCTGTTGGCCGCGCTCTTCGTGCCGTCGGGCTTCCAGGCGCTCACCAATATCGGCGGCACGATCAGCTATTTCACGGGCCTCGGCCTGCCGCTGCCGACCTTGGCCGCCTGGGGCACAGGCCTGTTCGAGCTGATTGCCGGGCTTTTGATCCTTGTCGGTTTCCAGACGCGGATCGTGGCGCTTTTGCTTGCCGCCTTCTGTGTAGTTGCAGGTTTCATCGGCCATTACGGCCAAGGTGGTGAAGATGCGACCCTCGCCTTCCTTCACCAGCAGATGCTGATGAAGGACGTCGCCATTTCCGGCGGCTTCCTGGCGCTCGCCATGGCCGGCGCCGGCGCATGGTCGGCGGACGGGCGTGGGTTCGGGATCGGCGCCGACGTCACCTGATCCGTTACTTCACCGAAACGCTCGGCCCGCCCTCGACCGCCAGCATGAGCCGGCGGTTGGTGATACGTGCCAGTTGCGCCAGCCGGCCGGCTGGGCGCTCACCATAGAGGTCGGAAAGCGAGGCCGGCAGCACCAGGGCCAGCGCGCCGTTGCCGCGGCTTTCCCATTTCAGCCGCGGCATTACGCCGGGCATCGCCGCGGTGAGCAGATAGACCACGCGCATCATCGCCGCCAGGACGCGGGCGCGCTCGAGCAGCCTGGGCGGCGCCAGCGCCTTGATCTCCGGCGCGATGCCGTCGTTGAAGATGCCGTCATGGCGGTAGGCGTTGGCCAGGGCCAGGTAGGCGCGGCCGGGATGATCGACGCCGATGAAGGAAGCGTGCGCGATGATGTTGAGCGACTGCCTGCCGCGATATTCGGGATGCGCGCGCCAGCCGATGTCGGCGAGCAGGCAGGCGGCATGGCGGTAGCGCGCCTCGTCCTCCGTCTCGTCGATGCCGAAGGCCTTGAACGCCTTGCCGGTCCATTCGACCAGGTCATGCGCATGGTGCACCGAGCGCGAGCGTAAGAGCGCCAGTTCCTCCGCGGCCGAGATCAGCGGATCGGATTTCTGCTCCTCGGCGTCGAGCAGCGAATAAAGGAACCCCTCGCGCACGCCTTGCGCCGAGACGACGATCTTCGAGGGCTGCATCGCCGTCATGATCTCCTGCAGCACGACCGCGCCGTAGGGCAGCAGCGAGCGGCGGTTCTTGGAGACGCCCTCGATGCCCCTCACCTTCTCGACCTCGCCCTTGGCCACCTGCTTCAGGAAAGCCAGCGCGCTGTCGGCCGAAATCTCGTAGTTGTGCATGACGCCAAGCGGGTAGTTGGTCATCTCCATGTGCAGCCTGGCGAGGTTTCGCCAGGTGCCGCCGACGGCGTAGAAGACCCTACCCTGCCCACCCTTGAGCAGCTTTGCCCGCGCCAGTTCCTGGCGCGCGATCTTCTGCGCCTGGACGAGCGAGTTCTTTGCCATATCCTGCAGGCGCAGGCCGCCGAGCGGCAGTGTGATGCCCTCGCCGATCGTTTCGCGATTGATGTCGATCAGTTCGAGGCTGCCGCCGCCAAGGTCGCCGGAGATGCCGTTGGCCGGATGGAAGCCGGAAATGACGCCAAGCGCCGAATAATAGGCTTCCTGACGACCGGTGAGCACGCGGATCTCGGTCTTCAGAACGTCCTCGGCGCGATGGATGAAATCGGGGCCGTTGCCTGCCTCGCGCGCCGCCGCGGTGGCCAGCACATACATATGCTCGGCGCCGGCTTGATCGGAAAGCGCGCGAAAACGGCGGAATTCCTCCATCGACCGCGTCACCGCCTCGGGGTCGAGCTTGCCCGTCGAAACGATGCCGCGGCCGAGGCCGGCCAGCATCTTTTCGTTGAACAGAAGCGTGGGCGATCGTGCCAGCCCCTCATAGACGACGAGGCGGATCGAGTTCGATCCGATGTCGATGATCGACAGCGGCCGCCGGTCCTGAAGCCGGCCCTGGGAAACTGCAATCACGCGGCGCCGTTCTTCTTGCGGCGCTTGAACTGGGCGATGCGCTTGGGCGCATGCGATTTCAGCGCGTCGCCCCGTCCGGAGAGGCTCGGATTGGTCATGAAATATTCCTGCGCGTTGAACGGTTCTTCGCCTTCCTCCAGCACAACGCGCCGGGAGGTGCCGTCAGCCAATACGTCGAAACTTTGCTGGTTGTCCATGATGTTGCCCAGCATGATCTGGCCAAGCACCTGTTCATGCACAGTTGGATTGGTGATGGGCACCAGGGTCTCGACGCGGCGGTCGAGATTGCGCGGCATCATGTCGGCCGACGAGATGTAGACGACCGCCTCGTCCGACGGCAGGCCGTGGCCGTTGCCGAAGCAGAAGATGCGGCTGTGCTCGAGGAAGCGGCCGACGATCGATTTCACCCTGATATTCTCGGAAAGACCCGGCACCTGCGGCCGCAGACAACAGATGCCGCGCACGACGAGGTCGACCTCAACGCCGGCGCGGCTGGCGTCGTAAAGCGCGTCGATGATGGTCGGATCGACCAGCGCGTTCATCTTCATCCAAATGCGCGCCGGTCGGCCTTCGCGGGCATGGACGATCTCGTCCGAGATGTGTTTCAGGATGCGGTTGCGCAGCGTGAAGGGCGATACGGCAAGGCGCATCTCCTCGGCGGGCTCGGCATAGCCGGTGATGAAATTGAAGAGCTGCGCGACATCGCGCGCGATCGTCGGGTCGGTGGTGAAGAAGGACAGGTCGGTGTAGATGCGGGCGGTAACCGGGTGGTAGTTGCCGGTGCCGAGATGCACATAGTTGCGCAGGCGGCCATCCTCGCGGCGCACGATCAAAGACATCTTGGCGTGGGTCTTCAGCTCCAGGAAGCCGAACACGACCTGCACGCCGGCGCGTTCGAGGTCGCGCGCCCAGCGGATGTTGGCTTCCTCGTCAAAGCGCGCCTTGAGCTCGACAAGTGCCGTGACCGACTTGCCGGCCTCGGCGGCGTCGATCAGAGCGCGCACGATCGGGCTGTCGTTGGAGGTGCGGTAGAGCGTCTGCTTGATCGCCACCACTTCCGGGTCGGCGGCGGCCTGGCGCAGGAACTGCACCACCACGTCGAAGGACTCGTATGGATGATGGACGACGATGTCCTTCTCGCGGATGGCGGCGAAGCAGTCGCCGCCATGCTCGCGGATGCGCTCGGGAAAGCGCGGATTGTAGGGCGTGAATTTGAGGTCGTCGCGCGGAATGGCGACGATCTCGGAGATCTGGTTGAGCGCCAGCGGACCGGTGAGCACGCTGATGCGGCTCGACGAGACGCCGAGCTCGCCGGCGACGAAGTCCCGCAACGCGGCCGGCATCAGCGTGTCGAACTCGATGCGGATCACCGAGCCGCGCCGGCGTCGCTTCAGCGCCGTTTCGAACAGGCGCACCAGGTCTTCCGACTCTTCCTCGACCTCGATGTCGCTGTCGCGGATGATGCGGAACGTGCCGGAGCCCTTGACCTCGTAGCCGGGGAAAAGCTTGCCGATATAGATACCGACCACTTCCTCCAGCGGAATGAAGCGGACATGGTTCTTGCGGTCGGGCAGGCGGATGAAACGCTTGAGCGCCACCGGCAAGCGCAGCAGCGCGCTCATCTCCTCGCCATTCTTGCGATGGCGCAACTGCAGGGCGATGGAAAAACCGAGATTGGGAATGAACGGAAACGGATGCGCCGGGTCGATCGACAGCGGCGTCAGCACCGGGAAAACCTGTTCCTGGAAATGCTCCTCCAGCCAGGCCTTCTCGTCCTTGGTCAGCGCATCGCGGGTGATGCTTTCGATGCCTTCCTTGTTGAGCAGGACCATCAGCGCCGAGAGGCTCTTCTGCTGGTCCTCCTGCAGACGCTCGACCTCGCGCAGCAATTGCTCGAGCTGCTGCTCGGGCGTGCGGCCGTCGGGGCTCTTCAGCGCGATGCCCTCGCGCACCTGGCCGGCAAGGCCGGCGACGCGGACCATGAAGAATTCGTCGAGATTGGCGGCCGAGATCGACAGGAAGCGGACGCGTTCGAGCAGCGGATGATGCTCGTTCAGCGATTCCTCCAGCACGCGGCGGTTGAATTGCAGCCAGGAAAATTCGCGGTTGACGAAACGGTCGGGATTGCCCCCGTCCGGGCTTGCCGCCTCGACGGTGATGAACTCGCTCTGCACAGGCTTCAGTTCGTTCATGGTTTCCCGCTCTTGCCCGCAGCCGTCCCTAGGAGGCGCCGCATATTGCCGTTCAACGACGCTCTAACATGTCTTTGTGACGCATGATCGTCACGGAATCGCTCCGACACCGGCCCCATGCGCTTAACCGGCTCAACTTATCCTCTGCCAGCCTTTTGCGACAGTTTGATTTCATCGATCTTGCAAACGGACCTGTTATGCTCCAGATGCAGACTGGTCACACCCACTGGCCGAACCCAATTGGAGACGACGATGGCAGGCGGCAGCATTCCCCATTTCCAGAACGACGCGGGCCACCCGGTCATCGAGATCGGCGTCAAGGAATTCATGTGCACCGGCGCCAATCCGCCTTTCGACCATCCGCACGTGTTCCTCGACATGGGCGACGACAATGAAAAGGTCTGCCCTTACTGCTCGACGCTCTACCGCTATTCACCGTCGCTGAAGGTGACGGAAACGCAGCCGGCCGGCTGCCTCTATGTCGATCAGGCCGCCTGATCGCCCCGATCAACCATGACTGAAATAAGGTCCCGGCAGATCGTCATCGCCGGGGCTGGCATTGCCGGGCTCGTGGCGGCGCTTGCCTTTGCCGAGCGTGGCTTCCCGGTAACACTGTTCGAGCAGGCCAGGCAACTCGAAGCGGCCGGTGCCGGCCTCCAGCTTTCCCCCAACGCGACCCGCATCCTGCGCCGGCTCGGCGTGCTCGACCGCCTGCTGCCCAACGCGATCCGGCCGCAAGCGGTGGTGCTGAAGGACGCGGGAAGCCTGCGAGAGCTGGCGCGCGTGCCGCTTGGGGAAACCGCAGAAAAGCGCTGGGGGGCGCCCTATCTCGTGGCGCACCGCGCCGACCTGCAGGCGGCGCTGATGGCGGCGGTGGCGGAACGGCCCGGTATCGCGCTTGTCACCGGTGCGCGCGTTACCGGCTTTGCCGTCGACCCGCAAAGCGTTACCGCGACGGTCGAGATCGACGGCAAGGCGACGGATGTCGCATGCGGTTTGCTGGTTGCAGCCGACGGCGTTTGGTCTTCGCTTCGCGCGGGGCTTGCCAGGACGGCCGGCTTTGCGGCGAGTCGCTTTTCGGGTGAGCTCGCCTGGCGCGCGACGGTCCCTGCGGAAAGTGCCGCCGGCCAGGCCTTTGCGCAAATCGGCGCCGCAAACTGCGTCACCACCTTCCTGCATCCCGGCTTCCACATGGTCGCCTATCCGGTGAGCAAGGGCCGCGCCTTCAACCTTGCGGCCTTCACCAAGGGCGAGCGTATCGCCGAAGGCTGGTCCGGTCATGCGGACCCTGCGATCCTCTCAGGCGCCATCCGAGGCACGGCGGCGGCACTGTCGAGGCTCGTAGCACTCGCCGGCCCCTGGACGGCGTTCCCCATTCACACGGTCGAGCAGCGCCGCTGGGCAACGCCGGACGGCATCGCGCTGATCGGTGACGCCGCGCATGCCATGACGCCGTTCGCGGCCCAAGGCGCGGCGATGGGGATCGAGGACGCCTCGATGCTCGCCAATCTGGTCGCCGATTTTCCGGGCGATCCAAGGCAGAGCCTGACGGTTTGGGAGAATCTCAGACGGCCGCGCGTCGAAAAGGTGCTGAAACGCGGCGCGCTCAATCGCTTGGCCTGGCATGCCAGGGGACCGGTGGCGATCGCCCGAAACCTGGTGCTGGCGACGCGGCCGGCGGAGAAGCTCGCCGCGGACTTGGACTGGCTCTATGGCTGGGAGGAGCGGAAGGTGGTCAGGCGATAGAGCGGCAGGCGACCGGATAGGCGGCGCGAAGGAACGAGGCGCTCGCCAATTGTTACTAAAGCGCGTCGCGCTGAAGCGGATTCAGGCGACGCGCTTTAGCCTTTGTTTTCATGCATGTCGTTATCGCAAAACCGCTGCACACTTTTGCGCGACATGCATTAATCATACAACCGCAACGACCACCACAGCGTCACCGGCAGCGGGTTCCACCATCCCGTGCGCAGGCCGGCGGTGCGCAGCGCAGCCGCCGTCCAGGTGTTGCAGCCGACCAGGGCGTTGAAATGGCCGTTGGCTTCGTAGAAGCGGTCGTAGGTTGAATACCCAGCATTCTCGATCGCCATCGGGCCACCGGGCCCCTGCCGAAAACTCGCCGCGATATGGTCGAGCAGCGCCGCAAAATGCGCTTCGTCGATGTCGAAGCCGGCGACGGCGGGATGCTGCTCCTTGATCGCGCCGGCGACATCGACATGCATCACCGAAGCGTCGATGGTGAGCGCTTTCAACACCGGCGCGGCCTTCAGCTGCGACCATGTCGGGGTCTCCAGATAGAAGGCGCGGCCGCCCCAACCGAAGACGATGTAGCGCGCCCCCGGCGCCTCGATCGGCAGACCGGCGTCGGCGAGAAAGGCAAAGCGCCGGCGCACGCCATCATCGAGGGGCACGGCGATGTCGGTGTGGATCTGGTTCCTCAGCACCAATATGTGCCGCGTCCCCCCGCCTTCGGCGGCAGCCGGCCAGAGCGGGCGCGGCACCAGCGTGCCGAGCGCGGCGGCAAGCACCACCGCTACGACGAACATTGCCAGATATCGCAGGAATTTTCGCATCAGGCGCGGTAAGCCGGCCACATTTGTCGCAGCTCTCGAGATTGGCCGAACCCGTTCGTGACTTCGTCATCCTCGGGCTTGACCCGAGGATCCATGCCGTGACCTCTGCCTTAGGGCGCGACGGTGCAGAATTCTGAACCGCAGCAACACCTCGATGTCACAGCATGGATTCTAGGGTCCGCGCCGCGTCGCTTCGCTCCTTGCTTCGCCCTAGAATGACGAAGCCGAGGGGTGGTTCGAGCAACCTCCGAGCAACCTGTTACCGGGCTCCGCCTCAGTGCAGGATCTGGCTGAGGAAGAGCTTCGTGCGCTCATGGCGCGGATGGTCGAAGAACTCGGCCGGCGTGTTCTGCTCGACGATCTGGCCCTGATCCATGAAGATCACGCGATTGGCGACCTTGCGGGCAAAGCCCATCTCGTGGGTGACGCACAGCATGGTCATGCCTTCTTCCGCCAGCCCCACCATCGTCTCCAGCACTTCCTTGATCATCTCCGGATCGAGCGCCGAGGTCGGCTCGTCGAAGAGCATGATGCGCGGGTTCATGCACAGCGAGCGCGCGATCGCCACGCGCTGCTGCTGACCGCCCGAGAGCTGGCCCGGATATTTGTTGGCCTGCTCCGGGATCTTGACGCGCTTGAGGAAATGCATGGCGATCTCCTCGGCCTGCTTCTTCGGCATCTTGCGCACCCAGATCGGCGCCAGCGTGCAGTTCTCGAGGATGGTGAGATGCGGGAACAGGTTGAAATGCTGGAACACCATGCCGACCTCCCGGCGCACTTCGTCGATCTTCTTCAGATCGTTGGTGAGTTCCTTGCCGTCGACAATGATCTTGCCCTTCTGGTGCTCCTCCAGCCGATTTATGCAGCGGATCATGGTCGACTTGCCGGAACCGGACGGACCGCAGATGACGATGCGCTCGCCGCGCATCACCTTGAGGTTGATATCCTTCAGCACATGGAACTCGCCATACCATTTGTGCATGCCGACGATGTCGATGGCGACATCGGTAGTGGAGATGTGCATCTTGGCGGCGTTGACCTTGATTTCTTCCGCGCTGACGGCGTTTTCGGTGGCCATAACCTGTTCCCTTTTTATCGTTTATAGCCGGTGTCGAGCCGGCGTTCGGTGTACATTGAATAGCGCGACATGCCGAAGCAGAACAGCCAGAATACGAAGGCGGCAAAGATCAGGCCGGACTTCGCGGTCTGCGGCGTCGCCCAGTTGGCATCGGCGAAATTCTGCTTCACCACGCCGAGCAGGTCGAACATCGAGATGATCAGCACCAGGCTGGTGTCCTTGAACATGCCGATGAAGGTGTTGACGATGCCGGGGATGACCAGCTTCAGCGCCTGCGGCAGCACGATCAGGCCCATTTTCTGCCAGTAGCCGAGGCCGAGCGAGTCGGCGCCCTCATACTGGCCCTTCGGGATCGCCTGCAGGCCACCACGAATCACTTCGGCCATATAGGCGGCGGCAAACAGCGACACGCCGATCAACGCACGCAGATATTTGTCGAAGGTAACGCCCACGGGCAGGAACAGCGGCAGCATGACGCTGGCGAAGAACAGCACCACGATCAACGGGATGCCACGCACCGTCTCGATAAATATGACACTAAGCACCTTGATGATCGGCATCTTCGAGCGCCGGCCGAGCGCCAGGATCACACCGAGCGGCAACGACACCGCAATGCCGACAAAAGAAAGGCTGAGCGTGACCAGCAACCCACCCCAGCGCGCAGTCTCGACAGCCGGCAGGCCGAACACACCGCCGAGCAGCAGGAAGAAGGCGACGACCGGCAATCCTGCGAAAAGCAGGATCGCGTTCAGTCTTTTGCCCGGCACGCGCGGGATCAGCATCGGCACCAACAGCACCACGAACAGGATGGCGACCAGGATCGGCCGCCAGCGCTCCTCGATCGGATAGGTGCCGAACATGAACTGGCCGAACTTGGCGTTGACGAAGGCCCAGCAGGCGCCGGTCCAACCGTCGGGTTGGATGCCGCCTTGTGTGACGGTGGTGCAGACGGTGCGGTCCGGCCCGGTCCACTGGGCATTGAGGAAAGCCCAGCTGATGACCTGCGGCAGGATCCACAGCACAATGGCGATGCCGAGAATTGTGAGGACGGTGTCGCCGACCGAACCGACCAGGTTCTTGCGCACCCAGGCATAGGCGCCGCGTTCGGTAGGCGGGGCCGGCTGCGCAAGCGCCATCTCGGTGCGCACCCAGGACATGTCGTGTTCCTGCATGGCCCTACCTCTCCACCAGCGCCATTCTGGCGTTGACGATGTTCATGACAAAGGACGTCACCAGGCTCAGCACCAGATAGGCGATCATCATGATGAACACGCCCTCCACCGCCTGGCCGGTCTGGTTGAGGACCGTGCCGGCGGTCGCGGTGAGGTCCGGATAGCCGATGGCGATCGCCAGCGAGGAGTTCTTGGTCAGGTTGAGATACTGGCTGGTGAGCGGCGGGATGACGATGCGCATTGCCTGCGGGATGACCACAAGCCGCAGGATCGGACCGGAGCGGAGGCCGAGTGCCGCCGCTGCTTCGCTCTGGCCTTTGCTGACGCCCCTGATGCCGGCGCGCACGATCTCGGCGATGAAGGCCGCCGTGTAGAAGGAGAGCGCCAGCAACAGCGACAGGAATTCGGGCTTGACCCAGAAGCCACCGGTCAGGTTGAAGGTCGACTGCTTCGGAAAATCGAAGGTGAGCGGCATGCCGCTAAGCAGGTAGGCCAGCACCGGCAGGCCGACGATAAGCGTGACCGATGTCCAGAAGACCGGAAATTGCTGACCGGTCGCCTTCTGCCGCTGTCGCGCCCTGTGGGCGACGAACCAGGCCATTGCAATGGCGAGCAGCAGTGCGACGCCGATCAGCCAGGAGCCATCCCCCCAAACGGCGCGCGGAAAATAGAAGCCGCGCTGGTTGAGGAAGGAGCCGAAAGGCAGGTGGATGCTCTCGCGTGGCGGCGGCAGCACGGCCAGCACGCCGGAATACCAGAAGAAGATGACCAGCAGCGGCGGGATGTTGCGGAATATCTCGACATAGACGGTGCAGATCTTGCGGATCAGCCAGTTCTGCGACAGGCGGCCGATACCGATGGCGAAGCCCACGATGGTCGCAAGCACGATGCCGGCGACGGCAACGATGATCGTGTTGAGCAAACCGACGACCAGCGCGCGGAAATAGGTCGAGTCCGACGTATAAGCGATCGGCGTGTCGGAAATGTCGAAGCCGGCCCTGCTTCTGAGGAATTGGAAGCCTGAAGCGATGTGCAGGCGCTGAAGGTTCTCGATGACGTTGTTGACGATCCACCAGATCGAGCCAAAGAGGAGGATCACGACCAGCGTCTGAAAGAACAGGCTGCGTATTCTCGGGTCATTGATGAAGGAGCCGCGACTCGGCTCCCCGCGAAGAATTTCCTGCGAAGCCATGGACCGTCCCCTGGAAAGAGAAACCGGGAGGCAGACGACCTGCCTTCCGGATCACGTTTCAATCAGCGGATCGGCGGACCGTATTGCAGGCCGCCCTTGGTCCACAGCGCGTTGATGCCGCGCGCGATCTTGAGCGGGCTGCCCGAGCCGACATTGCGCTCGAACATTTCGCCGTAATTGCCGACCGCCTTGACGATATTGACAACGAAGTCGTTGGAGAGGCCGAGATCGGCACCGTACTTGCCGTCGGGTTCAGTGCCGAGAAGGCGCTGGATGTTCGGGTCGGTCGACGTCTTCATCTCGTCGACATTGGCCTGGGTGATGCCGGCTTCCTCGGCGTTGAGCAACGCGAAATAGGTCCAGCGCGCGATATGCGCCCACTGGTCGTCGCCCTGGCGCACGGCCGGGCCGAGCGGCTCCTTGGAGATGATCTCGGGCAGCACGACATGGTCGGCCGGCGAGGAGAGCGTCAGACGGATGCCATAAAGGCCGGACTGATCGGTAGTGTAAGCATCGCAGCGGCCGGCGTCATAGGCGGCGTTGACCTCTTCGAGCTTCTCGAACACGACGGGGTTGTACTCCATCTTGTTCTTCTTGAAGTAGTCGGCGAGGTTGAGCTCGGTTGTGGTGCCGCTCTGCACGCAGACGGCGGCGCCCGAAAGCTGCAGCGCGGAGTTCACGCCGGGCAGTTTCTTGGCGTTGATCATGAAGCCCTGACCGTCATAGTAGGTGATGCCGACAAAATCGAGGCCGAGCGCGCTGTCGCGGTTGCTGGTCCAGGTGGTGTTGCGCGAGAGGATGTCGATCTCGCCTGACTGCAGGGCGGTGAAACGCTCCTTGGCGCTGAGCGGCGTGAACTTGACCTTGGAGCCGTCACCGAAGACAGCGGCCGCAACGGCGCGACAGAAGTCCGCGTCGATGCCCTTCCAGTCACCCTTGTCGTCCGGCGCCGAGAAGCCGGCGAGGCCGGTCGAGACGCCGCACTGGATAAAGCCCTTCTGCTTCACGGTATCGAGCGTGCCGGCCGAAGCGGCGGACGCCATGAACCCGAGCGCGGCGGCGCCAAGAATGCCGATTGCAATGTGTTTCATGACCCACAGACCCTTTTCTGTTACAGGCGCCCCTATCGCCAGGCGACGCTTGATCTTTTTTCGTTTGTGAACGCAGCTCCCACTTCAAGGTCCACTCCCGGACCCGCATCGGTTGCCGATGCGCTGCCTCCCATTCACGAAACGCATCGAAGGCGATTATTCCTGTGAGGTCAAGGGAAATGACCGATTCCAGGGAGGTTTGAAAAGCAATAAGTTGCGCCGCCGCGAATCGGTGGTCCGGCGCCAGAATCCGCAGCGGCAATAGCGGTGCTTTACTGGGCTTGCGCGCCTTTGCATTGGCCCAGCGGAAGATCGGCTTTTGGCGGGCTCGGCGCGGTTGCGCCAGCATTGCCGCCGCTTTATGGCTGGTCCGCTGACATCATTCGACAGGCGACGAACCATGGCTAGAGACGGCATCGAAATGGGCATCAACACGCTGCTTGCCCATTCCGGCAACAACCCGCGCGACTATTTCGGCTTCGTGAACCCGCCGGTCGTGCATGCCTCGACGGTGCTCTATCCCGACGCCGCTTCGATGGCCAGGCGCAGCCAGAAATACACTTACGGCACGCGCGGCACGCCGACGATGGACGCGCTGACGCTCGCCGTCGATGCGCTGGAAGGCTCGGCCGGCACGATCGCGGTGCCTTCCGGGCTGGCGGCGGTGACGATACCGCTACTCACCTTTCTTGCCGCCGGCGACCACCTGTTGATCGTCGACAGCGTCTACCACCCGACGCGCCACTTCGCTGATACGATGCTGAAGCGGCTCGGCGTCGAGGTCGAATACTACGAGCCGCGCATCGGCGCCGGCATCGCATCGCTGATCAAGCCGAACACAAAGGTGGTGTTCACCGAATCGCCGGGATCGAACACCTACGAGGTGCAGGACATCCCGGCTATCGCCAAGGCTGCGCATGCTGCCGGCGCTATCGTGATGATGGACAACACCTGGGCGACGCCGCTCTATTTCAAGCCGCTCGACCATGGCGTCGACATCTCGATCCATGCGGCGACGAAATATCCGGCCGGCCATTCCGACGTGCTGCTCGGCACGGTGTCGGCCAACGAGACCCATTGGAAGCAGCTTTATGATGGCTTCTGCACGCTCGGCTGCTGTTCGGGACCCGACGACATTTACCAGGTGCTGCGCGGCTTGCGCACGATGGGAGTGCGGCTCGACCATCACCGCAAGAGCGCGCTCGAGATCGCGGGCTGGCTGGAAGAGCAGCCCGGCGTCGCGCAGGTGCTGCACCCGGCTCTGGAAAGCCATCCCGACCATGCGCTCTGGAAGCGCGATTTCTGCGGCTCCAGCGGCATTTTCTCGATCGTGCTCAACGGCGGCGGGCAGAAGGCGCAGCATGCCTTCCTCGATGCGCTCAAGATCTTCGGTCTCGGCTATTCCTGGGGCGGCTATGAGAGCCTCGCCGTTCCGGTCTTCCTCGGCGACCGCATACTTGCCAGGGGTTCGTATGCCGGCTCGCTGATCCGGCTGCAGGTCGGGCTGGAAGATGTCGAGGACCTCAAGGCCGATATTCTGCGCGGGCTGGCAGCGGCAGCCGCGGCCGGGTGACAGGCTAATCGGCGCAAGATTCCGACCGGCAGACAAGCCTCGGTCGAAGAAGTAGCATTGCCGATGCTACACTCGGGAACCTTTTGTCGGCAGGCGCATCCAATCGCGGATGTAACGTTGCCGGGAGATCGGGGCGAGATGAGACAGCCTGCTATTGAAGCCGCCGAAATCGGTGCGGCCAGGGCCGGCGACATGGCATTGGTCAGACGGGCGCTTTCGCGCGATCCGGGTGCGTTCCGCACTATCATCAAGACGCACAACCAGCGGCTCTACCGCATCGCGCGCGGCGTCGTGCGCAACGACGCCGAGGCCGAAGACGTCGTGCAGGAGGCCTATATGCGCGCCTTCGCCAATCTCGGTGCCTTTCGCGGCGAGGCTTCGCTTTCCACCTGGCTGTCACGCATCGTCATCAACGAAGCGCTCGGCCGGCTGCGCAAGCGCAAGCGCGTCGTAGCGATGCCCGAAAACCCGGAGGCGCAGATCATCCGGTTTCCCTTGAACCAAAACGACTTGAATCCAGGTGACGATCCGGAGCGGACGATGGCGCAGCGGCAGATTCTGGGACTTGTCGAACGGGCGACCGACAGCCTTCCCGATGTCTATCGCACCGTCTTCGTAGCCCGTGTCATCGAGGGCCTGAGCATCGAGGAAACCGCCGAGCTTTTGGGTATCCGGCAGGAAACGGTGAAGACGAGGCTGCACCGGGCGCGTGCCCTGGTGCGCAAGGCGCTCGATGACGAGATCGGCCCGTTGCTGCTCGACGCCTTCCCCTTCGCCGGCCGGCGCTGCGATCGGCTGACGCAGGCGGTGATGACAGGGCTCGGATTCGAGCACTAATTTCGGTCTTTTCCCGGGAACATTTCGTTCTCGCCCGCATCCAATGGCAGTCAACACCAGATGAGCCCAGGGCCATGCGCGCCGGGCGAAGGAGATATCATGTTCATGCGACCGACCGCCGCCCTCGCAGCCCTTTTCTTCGTCAGCACCGCGCCGCTGGCGCTAGCCGCCGAAAAGCCCACCGACCCGCAGATCGCCCACATCGCCTATACGGCCGACGCGATCGACATCGAAGCGGCCAAGCTGGCCATCGAGAAGTCCAAGAACAAGGCGGTCGTCGACTTCGCCAAGGACATGGCGCGCGACCATGAGGCGGTGAACAAGCAGGCGCTCGACCTGGTGAAGAAGCTGAAGGTCACGCCCGAGGACAATGACACCAGCAAGGCGCTGGCCAAGGCGGCGGAGGAAGAACGCGCCAAACTGGCGAAGTTGAAAGGGGCTGCCTTCGACAAGGCCTATATCGATAACGAAGTCGCCTATCACAAGCAGGTCAACGGCGCGCTCGAAACCCTACTAATCCCATCGGCCAGCAATGCCGAACTGAAGAGCCTGCTGGAGACTGGTCTCAAGATCTTCCAGGGACACGAGCAGCATGCCGAACATGTCGCCGGCATGCTGAAATGAGGCCGCTGCTTCTTGCCATGGCGCTGACGCTCATCGCTTCGCCGGCGCTTTCGACCACGATCAAGGTGACGATCGACAAGCTGGTCTTCTCGCCGGCAAGCATTCAGGCCAAGGTCGGCGATACGATCGAGTGGACGAACAACGATATTCTCGCCCACACCGCCACGGTCAAAGGCGGCTGGGATGTGATGATCCCGGCAAAGTCGAAGGGCAAGGTCACGCTGAAGGCGGCGGGAGCGGTCGACTATTTCTGCCGCTTCCATCCCAACATGAAGGGCCGTATCGAGGTAGCCCCTTGATCCGACCTACCAATCGAGCGAGGCGCGCCGCGCCTCGCTCGATTTAGTTGTGGTCATGATCCTTGTGCCTGTGCCGGTGCGCGGCCTGCTTTGCCCGGTTGCCACAGGCGGCCATGCTGCACCAGCGGCGTCTGTGACCGCGCGTATGGTCGGCGAAAAGCAACGTGCAGGCGGGACCTTCACAAGCCTTCACATTGCCGATGGCGTGCAGGTCAACAGCGTGTTGCTGGGACCGTGATGACCGGCCGGCGATGCTCCCTATCTCGAGCACTGGGCACCGCTGCACAAGATGAGCGTCGAGGATGCGCGGCGAATTTTCCGAAAGAAGCCGGCATCGCCCGATATGGAGACCCGGAGGAGATCGCCGAGCTGATGGCCTTCCTCGTCTCGCCGGCGGCACGCTGGATGACCGGCTCGACGCTGCGCATGGACGGCGGTGAGGTGAAGTCTGTCTGAAGGAGGACAATGCAATGATTGCCTGGGATCGCGTGACGCGCGCGCATATCTTGCGCGCGATAGAGGACTACGACCGGCTGGGGCTGACCGGTTTTTCGCCGAGCACGGCTTCGCGCCGACCACGACCTATGAATTGGCCTGGGAAGACCGTCTTTATCCACCAAAGGCGATCCTCGGCACCGCCTATGAGTTCGCCACGGGTGCGCGGCTAGCCTCTGGCGATTTCGAAGGGGCAAGAGTGGTGCGGTGAAGGTGCTCGGCGCGCTGGGATTCAACGCCAGGCCAAAGCAGAGGTAGCGTGGCCGGCGATTGCAGGGCCGATTCCGCAAACGGCCGTAACGCCTTGGCGCGATTGAGAAAGCCGAGGCCGCTGGCGGCATGTCCTACGCAGCTGGCGGCGCAATAATATTCTCCCAGGCTGTGAATATACGGATTGGTTTGGCTTCCAAATCCGTGGTTTCAGCGGCATTGCGAGCAACGCAATTCCACCCCAATCGATCCAGGACCCGCCATGGCGTTCCGCCTCTTTGTTCCGATCCTGGCCGGCGCCACGCTGCGCGAACGGCTGATCGCCTGCATCGGTGCCGTGATCGGCATCGCGCTGACCGGCGTGATCAGCGGGTTTGCGATGGGCAAGGGCGCGGATGTAGCAATGCTGGTGGCGCCGATGGGTGCTTCGGCGGTGTTGCTCTTTGCCGTTCCCTCGAGCCCGTTGGCGCAGCCCTGGTCGATCATCGGCGGCAACACGATCTCGGCGCTGGTCGGCGTGACGGTGGCGCATTTTGTGCACGACACGGTGATCGCCTCTGGCCTTGCGGTGGCGCTGGCAATCGCCGCCATGTCATTCTCGCGCTCATTGCATCCGCCGGGCGGCGCAGCAGCGCTTACCGGCGTACTCGGGGGGCCGGCCGTTGCCGCCGCCGGCTTCCTGTTTCCTTTTGTGCCGGTGGCGCTGAACTCAATCATATTGGTGACGCTCGGTTTTCTGTTCCACAAGCTGTCACGACGCAGCTATCCGCACGTGCATCAACCCGCGGGCGGCCACGGCACCGCCGACCGGCCGCCGGCCGAGCGTGTCGGTTTCCGGCCCGAGGATGTCGATGCGGCGCTGTCCGCGCTGGACGAGACTTTCGACATCGACCGCGACGACCTGGAGCGCCTGCTGCGTCAGGTCGAGTTGCAGGCGATGGTGCGCTCGCAGCGCACGCTCCTGTGCAAAGATATCATGTCCTGCGATGTGATCTCGGTGCCGGAAACCGCCTTGGCCGACGAAGCACGCAAACAGCTGATCGATCACAACATCCGCACTCTGCCGGTGGTCGACACGGACGGCAAACTCACCGGCGCGGTAGGCCTGCGCGAGCTGACGAGAGCCACCGATACGGTGAAAGGGGTGATGTCGAAGGCCGGCACCGCCTTACCCGACACGCCGGCGATGAGCCTGCTGCCCGTGCTGACCGACGGGCGCAGCCATGCCGTGGTGATCGTCGATAGCGAGCGGCATATACTCGGCCTGATTACCCAGACCGACATGCTGGCGGCAGCCGCGCGCGTACAGGCGCCGGCGCAGCTCAAAGCGGTGGCATAGTGCTGGACCAATCACCTGGCATGCCCCCGCTCGCCGTTCGATCGCGCTACCGCGCCGCTCGTCTTGTCCCGGCCGGCCGGGTGATATGCATCCATGTGCCGTCATAGATCGGCTTGCGTCGCTCCATCCAGGCACTCAGGCCTTCGCGCAGATCGGCCGTGGGAGCCATGCGGGCGAATTGTTCGGCTTCGACGAGCAGGCCTTCGGCGATGCTCTGGTTGAGGCCGCGCGCGACAGCGGTGAGGATGCTCGCCACCGCCGCCTGCGAATGGCTGACGATACGCAGCGCGAGGTCGAGCGCGGCCGGCATCAGCTGAACGTGCGGCACGACCTGGTTGACGAGGCCGAGCTCCAGCGCCCGGGCGGGTGAAAACGCATCCCCGGTGAGGAGGAGTTCCAGCGCGCGCTTGCGACCGGCCAGTCTCGGCAGGCGCTGCGTGCCGCCGAATGTCGGCGGCATGGCGAGTTTTATCTCGGGCTTTGCAAACAGCGCGCGATCGCTGGCGATCGCCAGCGGCACCGCCTCGGTGATTTCGCAGCCGCCACCGAAGGCGAGACCGTTGACGGCGGCGATGACCGGTTTGCGAAATGCCTCCAGCCGCGCCGTCAGGCGCTGGCCGCGCGCCACGAAATCGCGCAGCGCGACATCCGTACCTGCCTCAACGCTCACCGCGAATTCACGGATATCGGCGCCGGCGGAGAAGGCGCGCTCCCCTGCCCCGGTAAGGATGACGGCGCGCACGCCATCGTCCGTCTCGATCAGGTCAAGAAGCGAAAGCAGCCGGTCGATCAGCGCGTAATTCAGCGCGTTCAGCTTGTCGGGGCGGTTGAGGGTGAGGATGACGACGTCGTCGCGCGTCTCGCTCAGTACAAGGTCGGTCATGACTTTTCCTTTCCGGCAGTTCGGCGGGATAGGAGCAGGCTTTCGATTGCTTGTATATTCACTAGTCGGTATACTACGAACATGAGCGAAAAGGCCAATCCCACCCGAAAGCGCCTCGTCGATGCGGCGACCAAGCTGTTCTATGCCGAAGGCATCGGCCGCGTCAGTGTCGATGCGGTGGCCGAAAAAGCGGGGCTCACCAAGCGCACGCTCTACTATCACTTCAAGAGCAAGGACGACCTGATCGCGGCCTATCTCGACGGCCGCGACCAGCCCAATCTCGAGCAGATGGCCGGCTGGTTCGAGGCGGCGGAGGGCGGCGCGGATAAAAAGGTGGAAGCAATCTTCACCAACCTGGCGCGGGTGGCGCGCCACCCCAAATGGAAGGGCTGCGGCTTCCTGCGCACGGCGGCAGAGTTGGCCGCGACGCCGGGGCATCCGGCGGTGAAGGCTGGGGCGCGCCACAAGACCAATTTCGAAAAATGGCTGGCAAGCGCGCTTTCAAGCCACGATGTCGCCGAGGCGAAAATGCTGGCGCGCGAGATCGTGCTTCTGATGGACGGCGCCTTTTCCAGCATGCTGATCCATCACGACCCCGACTACGTCGCCGCCGCCGGCCACGCCGCCGCGACGCTGATACGGGCAAGGATGACGGGCAAAGGCTAAGCCGGACCGTAGCGCTCCCTGCGATCCGAATAGAGCGGTCCGAAGGGACCGCATTCTCAGGACCAGGCCAGCCAGGCCGTACCGAGCAGAAGCGTCACCAGCGTCAGCGGCAGGCCGACCTTGAAGAAGGCGGAGAAGGAAAGCTCCTTGCCGGCCGCCTTTGCCTGCTCGGCGACAATCAGATTGGCGACCGAGCCGAGCAGCGTGAAATTACCGGCAAGCGTCGAGCTCATTGCCACGACAAGCCAGGCGCGCTCCGGGTTTTCCAACCCAGGGATGAAGGGCCGGAGCGCCAGTACCGCCGGCACATTGCTCATGATGTTTGAAAGCACCGCGGTGAAGCCAGAGAGCCGCCAGACATCGTCGAGGCCGATGTTCTTCGCCCAAGCGATCATATCGGGCGTGAGCAGCGTGCGCTCGGCTCCGGCCACCACCACGAACAGGCCGGCGAACATGAAGAGCAGCGGCCCGTCGATCTCGCGGTAGATGCGCCGCGGCTTGATTGCCCGGGTGACCAGCAGGAAGGCGCCGGCAATCAGTGCTGCCTTGGCGACGGGAACGCCGGCAAAGAAGGCGAGCGCCAGCAACACGCAGACGATGGTGGCCTTCAACACCTGCCCGGGCAGCATGCGGCCGCGATAGACTTCTGGGCTGAGTTCGGCAGGGCGGGAGAATTCGGCGCGGTAGACGATGCGCACGATGACGATGACGGAGAGCAGGCCGAACAGCGCCACCGGCGCGAGCGCCAGCGTGAAAGCCGGATAGGAAATGCCGGACAGCGCGCCGATCACCATGTTCTGCGGATTGCCGGTAATGGTGGCGACGCTGCCGCAGTTCGAGGCCGTGCAGGTGGCGATGAGGTAAGGCACCGGGTTGCGGTTGATGACCCGTGTGACGTGGACGACGATCGGCGCCATCACCAGGCAGATCGCGTCATTGACCAGGAAGGCCGAGAGCAAGCCGGTCAACAGCGTCACCATCACCAAAAGCATGAACGGTGCATGGGCATGCTCGATGGCAAAGCCGCCGAGCGCCCGAAACGCGCCGGAGACCTTCAGATGCGCCACGACGATCATCATGCCGAGCAGCAACGTGATGGTGTCGAAATTGATGGCTTTGTAGGCATCATCGATGCCGATCGCGCCGATGGCGATCATGGCGGCGCCGCCCAGCAGCGCAATGCCGGCGCGGTCGAGGCGCAGGCCCGGGATACGGCCGACGGCGACGCCAGCATAGGTGAGCACGAGGATGAAAAGCGCGCCGGCGCCAGTCCAAGTCATTGCAAGAAGGTTCCCGTTGCCTGCCCTGCCCCCGCCAGAATCCGTCGACGCATCGGGCGGCACCACATTTAACAAGGCCAGCGCAAAGGGAAAGCGCGCAAGCGCATGAAAGCCTTGTCTCGCTTTCATGCCTTTCACGTTCATAAACCCTAATGTAAAGAATAGTGAATTAACATATGTGACCGATATCCAGGCGTTGGGGACTAAACGGATGAATACGGTCGTTGAAGCGGAACATCGCGTCCCGCCACGGGAGGAATTGATGCGTCCGCAGGAATGCTCCCGTTGTCATGGGGCCAAGAAAGTTTTCGTTTGCGCGCGCTGGCTGAGCTCAAATGGCCATTGCTGCCCAGGAGGCACGCATCGGCTGAGTTGTCCTGGACACAGCATTGTCTGCCTCGAATGCAGCGGACGCCAGAGCTAACGAGACCCGTGGAGGAGTGCCGGTCGACCGCCAAACGCAGCCGCGGCGGAATCTTCCTTTTGGCATCGGCCGAGCGCGCTGTCGTTAAAGTTTGACATAGCCAGACCTGGCTAACTTGCTGCATTCATTGCCTGATGGACTTGGCTATTGCCTTGCGCTTTGCCGCCGCCTACGACTTGGCGAATTTCATGATTTCCTCAGGGCTGACAAAGCAATGATCGTCCGACTGCGACGCGCCCTGCGATGGCAAGCGCTTCCGCTCCTTGCCGGCTTTGCCACTGTCGCACTGATCATTGGCGCACGCGCCATCCTCGCCGAAGCGCAGATCGCGGATCGCGACGCCAGCCGCGAAGCGTTCGAAGCCCAGCAGTTGCTGTCGGGCCTGCTATCGCTCGCCCAGGACGCCGAGACCGGCCAGCGCGGCTATCTGCTGACAGGCGAGAAGAATTACCTGCTGCCATATCAGCATGCGGTCGATGCGCTGCCGGCGCTGCTCAGGCGCATCGACGAGATGTTTCCGGCCGGCAGCGACAGGGCGCAGCAGGCCGTCGGCATCAAGGATGCGATTACCCGCAAGCAGGCCGAACTCGCGGAGACGATCAGGCTCTACGACATGGGCAACACGGCCAAGGCCCTGGACATCGTGCGCGGCGGCCGAGGCAAGCTGGATATGGACCAGATCCGCGCCAATATCGACGCGATCCGGCGCATCGACGGCGCGAGCCTCGCTTCCCGCGCGGAGCGCATGGAGCAAATCGAAGGCTGGTTGCGCGCCGGCTCGTTCGCCGCGCTGCTGGGCATCTTCCTGCTCGGCATCTACACGATCCGCCAATCCAGCCGCCGCTTCCACGAGGTGGCTACGGCGCAAGACGCCTTGAGCGCGAAGAACGCTGCGCTGCTCAACGAGATCGAGACGCGTGAAAAGGCGGAGTCGCAACTTCGCCAGGTGCAGAAGATGGAAGCGGTTGGCCAGCTCACGGGCGGCATCGCGCATGATTTCAACAATATGCTGGCCGTTATCACCAGCGCCATGAACATCGCGCAGCGCAAGCTAGCCCGCGGCGAACATGACGTGCAGAGCTTCGTCGAGGCGGCCGCCGACGCCGCGGCGCGCGCCGCCAATCTCACGGCCAGGCTGCTTGCCTTTTCCAGGCAGCAGCCACTGGCGCCACAGATCGTCGACGCCAATCGCCTCGTCGCCGGCATGTCGGACCTTTTGCGCCGCGCGCTCGGCCATGCGGTCGAGATCGAAACGGTGCTGGCGGGCGGACTCTGGAAAACGCATGCCGACCCGAGCCAGGTCGAGAACGCGATCATCAACCTGGCGGTCAACGCGCGCGACGCGATGGACGAAAAGGGCAAGCTCACCATCGAGACGGCCAATTGCTATCTCGATGAAGCCTATGCGGTGGCGCATCCGGAGGTGAAGGCTGGCCAGTATGTCATGATCGCGGTGACCGACACCGGCGCTGGCATGTCACCCGACATCGTGGCCAAGGCTTTCGAGCCGTTCTTCACCACCAAGCCTGCAACCAAGGGAACGGGGCTCGGGCTCAGCCAAGTGTTCGGCTTCGTCAAGCAATCGGGCGGACACGTCAAAATCTATTCGGAGCCCGGCGAAGGCACGACGATCAAGATCTATCTTCCACGTTTCACAGGCCCGGAAGAGGCGGCAACGCCGCCAAAAGCAAGTGGCAGGAGCGATGTCCCGGCCACCGAAACCGTGCTGCTCGTCGAGGATGACGCCCGCGTGCGCTTTTCGACGGCCGCTACGCTGCTGGAGCTCGGATACACGGTCGTCGAGGCCGCCAGCGGTGAGGAGGCGCTGCGCAAGCTCGCCGAGAATGCGGCCATCGCACTGATGCTGACGGATATCGTTATGCCGGGCATGAACGGCCGTCAGTTGGCCGAACAGGCACGCGGGCGTTCCCAATCGCTGAAAGTGGTGTTCATGACCGGCTTCACCCGCAACGCGGTCGTGCACAATGGCGTGCTCGACCACGATGTGCACTTCATCGCCAAGCCGTTCACGCTGGAACAACTGGCGGCGAAGCTGAGGGATGCGCTGGCTTGATTGCTGGGCGGCTATCAGATCCGTCCGAGCACAACCAGAATGATGACAATGACAAGAACCAGCCCCAGACCACCGCCGCCATAGTAGCCCGTGCCGTAGAACGGCCCGCCGCCCAAGCCACTGAAGCCGCCCAGCAGGGCAAGGATAAGAATGATTATAAGAATTGTGCCGAGACCCATGGACTTTTCCTCTTTCTGAAGCGCGAACCCAGCGCCGTTATGACCAAGTCAACTCGCAAGCGGCACGCATGTTCCGCTCACCTCCGGGCCGATGCTATTCAGGACTGGCCGAGTGAGCCGACACCATTGGCTGCCCGGGGTTGGCCTCAAGTTTGATGGGAACCAAAAACATAAGCGCGATGGCGATCGCGATCGAGGCGATAATGGTAGCGGTGCTGAATACGTCTTTCACGTTCCCATCCTTTAATATTCAAAAGATGCTGAACAACGTCTTCGCCAAGTCTCCTGTTCCACTTGACCTTCGTGGAACCATTCTCCCGTCCGCAACGTTTGAGGCAGCCCGATCTGGGCAACCTTGGGATAAAACGGAGGCAGGCATATGGGCGCATCGGTTCTTATCGGCATATTGATCACCTTCCTGGTGGTGATCCTGGTGCTCTACCTCGTGCAACGCCTGCCGCTCGATGCCCGCGCGCGGCAGATCGCGCAGATCATCGTCATCATCATCGGCATCATTTCGCTGCTCAAATATCTTGCGGTGTTCTAGCCGCGATCCATATTCGGCACCCGGAAACGTCAAAAACCTGGTGTCCCATGAGACCCTCGTCGATCGCACTTACCGCAGGCAAGATATTGTTGGGCGGCACAATGTTGTGCGCCGCGAGCGCTGCTTATGCCCGACCAGATACGCGCGTCATGACTTGCGCGCAGACGCAGGCGCTGATCAAAAGCGACCATGCCGTGGTCTTGACCACGGGTCCAGACACCTATGACCGGTTCGTCCGGCAATTCGGCAATGAGTGCGACTGGCCGGAAGTGCCTGTCTCGACGACGGTTCCGACCAAAGACGGCGAGTGCCGCGTCTATCGGTGCGAGGAGCCGATCAACTTTCCCGATTGACCGATGCTTCTTGCGCGCCGGCGCGGAACCATTGCAACTTCCTGCGGGTTTTAGCAGCCAGCAGCGGGACTTGCCGGGCGCGAGAGAGAACGCGGCTCCGTGCACAACCCGAGGAGGAACGGCAATGCCTGAAATCGCGCGCAGTGGCAGTTGCCTGTGTGGCGGCGTGCAGTTCCGCGTCACTGGCGAGCCGCTCCGGGTCGGCCTCTGTCACTGCAAGGACTGCCGCAAGACAAGCGGATCGGCCTTCCATGCCTACGCCGTATGGCCGCTAAGAGCGTTCGAAACCACCGGCATCACCAGCAACTATGGCGCTCGGAGTTTTTGCCCCACCTGCGGAAGCCGCGTTCCTTTCGTCGGCGATGAGGAGGCCGAGGTCACGATCGGCAGCCTGGACATTGCTCCGACCGAAGGGCTGACGCCGAGCTACGAGCTGTGGATCGGACGCCGCGAGCCCTGGTTGCAAGCCCTCCCCGCGGCGCAACAGTTTGAGCATGACCGGATCGCCGATGATTCGGCGGTGGGCGCTGAAGCCGGCCCGGAGCCACTGCAAAGGTCGGCCTAGGTCGAGTTCTTGGCGGACTTTAGTCAGAACGATAATCTTCGGTCCACCGGTGCCTCCGGCACGTCCGGAAAAACGCCCGGCCGTGGGCCGATATGCTCGGGCTTCCCTGGAAGTTTCAACCACCGGTCGGTGCCGGCCAATCAGCAGACGTTAGCGTTGTGGGATGCGGCGAAGAGGCCGTAAGCCGGCCTGGTTCCAGACAGCAGCACGCAAAGAATTTTATCCGTTTTACAAAATATAAGAATTTTTAGCCATGCTTCTTGCGGAAATACACCTCCGGGATTGTTTTGCCTGCTTGCCCGCTGCGCCTACCATGTGAAATACCAAGCTGCAGTTGCAATACCAAAGTGAAAATTCTTTCGGCTCAAGAAATTTTCTCTTCGCCCTCTTTCTGGTTATATCAAATATGACATCCCGAAATGCCATTGGCAGCAAGCCTTATGACTTCCGGCCTTGTACAAAAGGCCATCTTTGTTTCTTTCATTTTTTGCTACATAGTGCTGCCGAATCTTGAAACCGGACGGGGCGGTTTTCATGACATCGGCGCCTGAACACGGCCGCAACATGCATATGCGGTATCCACCGATCGACGGGTTCTGGACCTGGGACATCAAGCGCGACCGTGTCTATGGCGATGCCAATCTTTCAGATTATTTCGGTCTGACACTCGATGAGTTCTCCCACGGCACCTCGTTTGAACGATGCATGCAAAGCATCGATAAGGACGACCGCTCAAGGGTTCGGCTGGCTATCCGCAAGGCCGTGGAGCGCAGGGCCGGCTTCAGGGAGGTCTATAGGGTCCATTCCGAAAAGATGGGATTGCGCAAGATCCTGGCCGTCGGCCAATGTTGCGTTGACGGGGCGGGTGAGGCAGCGCTCTATCCCGGCTGGTTCGTCGATTTGACGAACGAGGCCGCGTGCGAAGAGCGGGCGCTGCGCGAGATCCGCAACCATGTGGGGCAAGCCAAGGACCTAGCGCGATCGATCGGACACGACCTGATGTCCTATCTCCTGGACAATGTCGAGGAAGAGGTCGAGCAGCGGCTTGGCGCAAGGCTGGGGAGGCGAAGATCGTCTTGAAGCGGCTTTCGCCGATTGTTTGCAGGTCAGCTTCGCTTGCCGCGCCTGCCGACTTCAGCCGCGACCATACGCGCGAAATGCGACTGGGGCGATCGGCGCTCGATGAGCTTGGCCCGTTCCAGGGCCGCATCGCCGTAAAATTCGATCAGCACGCCGGCGGCCTTGGCGGCGTCGGCCCTCAACCGGCCGAAATCCGCCTGCCCGCTCTCGCTCAAGGGCTCGCTCCTGGCAATCACGTCAAGCATGGCTTGCAACTTGTCAGGAGTGCTGCCCTCGTCTTCGTGCATGGTCGCCATCCGATTGGGCGCGTAAAATATCGACATTTCCGCGCAATGTCCAACAGGTTCGTTGATCGGGCATCAGTGCAACCGAGTACAGCTTCGCCGCGAGCGTGGTGACAATGTTCGTACAAGCATAGTGAGCCAAACTTACCGCACAGACATTTGGGGGCATCCATGGACCAGCCTAGCAAAATGGAAAACCTGCAGTTTGCGCAGGGGATCTTGCGAGAACTTCGCCAGAAGGCGGAGGCCGATGGCGAGAAGCTTCTGACCTATCTGATCGACATGGCCTATCTCGAAGCCAGCGACCGCATCCGCGCCCACTGGATCGGCAGCCACGAACACGAAGGCCACCGCGCCAAGGGCTGAGGTTGCCCGCCCGGGACGGAGGCGGAACGCAAAAAGCCCGCCATGCCTTCCGGCACGGCGGGCGGATCAAAGCGCGTAAAGGGCTGTATGAAACAGCCTGGCCTCTGACTATGACGCGGCCGCCTGTTGGCGGACCGGAAGCTTCCAGCCCGGGCGCGCGAAATGGCAGGTGTAGCCGTTGGGGTAGCGCTCGAGATAGTCCTGATGCTCGGGCTCTGCTTCCCAGAAAGGCCCGACCGGGGCGAGTTCGGTGACGACCTTGCCAGGCCACAGGCCGGACGCGTCGACGTCGGCTATCGTGTCCTCGGCGATCCGCTTCTGTTCATCGCTGGTGTAGAAAATCGCCGAGCGGTAGCTCGCGCCGATATCGTTGCCCTGACGGTTCCTTGTCGTCGGATCGTGGATCTGGAAGAAGAATTCGAGCAATGTGCGAAAGCTTGTCCTGGCCGGATCGAAGTTGATCTCGATCGCCTCGGCGTGGGTGCCGTGGTTGCGGTAGGTGGCGTTCGGTACATCGCCGCCGCTGTAGCCCACTCGCGTTGAGATCACGCCGGGCAGGCGCCGGATCAGATCCTGCATGCCCCAGAAGCAGCCGCCCGCAAGGACCGCGCGTTCGGTGGAAGAAGCCATGTCACACCTCCTTTGGATTGCTCCATAGATAGGCGTTGCGGCCGGGTTCTTCCAGCGGTTCGAGCGGCTAATCGCTGACACCGGCATCGAAGTATCCGGCGTGGACGGTCTGCCCCTGTCTGTTTCGAAAATATATGCTTGCACGGCTTCGACGCTGTCGCGATCACGAATCCGGCGTTTGCCTGAATCTCCGCACCACCACCTCGAAGACGATATCCGAAATCCACATCGCACAAACGCCGATGAGGAAAGCGGCGGCAAGCGTGGTGGTGTCATCGGCTGTATCGGGTATCGGCAGCCTGCTTGCCCGGACCCAGGCGACGACAGGCAATGTCAGATAGGCGGCGGCCAGGGCGCCACAGATCGGCGAGGCAACCATTTCGCGCAGCTTATAGCGATGGCGCGACAGCGCCCGCAGCACGCCGCCAGCGAGCCCCGCCGCCACGACCTGGCCCTTGATGCCCAGAAGATCGAAAATGTCGTGCATCACGGCCTCCAGCCGCAGAGTTCTTCGCCCTTGCGGTTGTGGGCGAGCAGCGCCCTCGCCTCCTGGTCAGACAGGCTGTCGACCGCGCTCGCGGAGAGGCGCATCGGCGAGGCGACGACGCAGAAGCCGCCCCTGGCCGTCGTGCAGCCGGCAAGCGCGGCGGCGATGGCGGCGACGATCAGTCGCTTGCCCATGACTTCAGCTCCTTTCTGACTGCCTCAGCCGGCAAAGCGCCGATATCGTTGTCGACCTGGTCGGCGACATTGCGGGCCGCGACCTCGGCTTCGGCCTGCTTGCCGCGCTCGGCCCGCGCGCCGGCGAGGCGCTGGTGGAAGCCCCAGCCGAGGGCGCCGACAAGGCCGGCGCCGATGGCCAGGATTGTCGGATTGGTGAGAAGCCATGCCAGCAGCGCGCTCATAGCAGCGCCCCGATGAGAAGCCCCGCGACGAAGCAGGCAGCGCCGACGACCACATACGGCTTGGTCTGGTCAATGAGCTCGGTGAGCAGTTCCTTGAGGTTTTCCATATCAGTGCTCCCAGCCGAAGCGGCGGGCGAGCAGGTGCCACCATTCGGCCGCGGCGGCGATGGCAAGACCGAGACCGGTCTCCAGCGCCATCTGGATGTCGGGATCGGCGGAGAACGCCGAGGCGTCGTCGGCTCCCAGAAGGCCGCGGGCGACAAGCACGCCCGCGCCATAGCGCAGGGCGATACGGATGATGACGGCAATCATTGGCAGAACACTCCGAAGAGATTGCAGGGAAGATGCATCGCCCAGGCAGCCAGGGAGCCCAGCGCCAGTGCGATCAACGCAAGGATGCCGGTTGCCTTGGTGGGCGATGCGGATTTGGGTGGCGCGGCGGGCGCCTCACCGCCGGCATGCGACCCTGCGTCCGCGGGCGGCGCGGTTGGCCCCGCACCATCGGCGGATGCTGGCGCCGTCGGCACGGATATCGTCGTCGTCAGCGGCGTGGCCGACATCAGCAGCGCCTGCCGGCGCACCGAGGCGACACGCGCGCTCCAGCCCCGGCCGAAGCTCGGCCACGTCGGCAGCCTTTCGAGGAAGGCAAGCCGCGCATCGCAGAGCGCGTCGATGACGACACCGGCGGGTTTTCCCCTTGCCGCGGCGAGCGTGGCCGGGCCGATGCGGCCGTCCTGGGCAACGCCGAGCACAGCTTGAAGATATTTCGCCGCCCTGCCCGGCCCGCTGTTCACGGCAAAGTCGAAGGCGGCATAGTCGACGCCGGCAGGAAGGTCGGCGCCGACGACCGCATCCCAATAGAAACGACGGTAAACCGTGGCCACCTGGTCATCACTGATCTTGCGAAGATCGGCCTTGGTGGCGTCGGCTTTGACGTAGCGGCGGAAATTGGCGAGCGTGACGCCCTTCATGGTCGCGCCGCCCGGGTCGGCGGGATTGTCCGACCAGCCGCCTTCGGACGAGAGGACGAGCGAAAGGGCACGCGCGAAGTTGCGGTCCACGATGGTTCCTTTCCGCCCGGGGTCGGGCAGGTTCGAAGTTGGAAAATTTCAGGTGGAGCGAGCGTCCCAGCCCGGTCTATAAGACTGTGCCACACACAAGATTAGGGCAGGATTGTATGGAAGCTTTATCATCGCTCTTCAGGGCACTAACATCGACCGGCAAGCAATGGTTGAAAGTCGAGGACAAAACCGGCAATCCCGAGTTCTGGAATGATCTTCAGAGCCTTTTTGAACGAGCGATGAATGAAGGTGGGCAAACTGCCGGCGCGGCTATGTACCGGGTAGCGGCTCCGGAAAGTGTGTTCTATTTCTCGCCCAACGCTGCCAATATCGTTGAAGCCGAGATATCCTTCATCGAAGGCGACCGAGTGACGATCCAGCGGTGTTCGAAGCCGCCATCGCATAAAGTAGTCTTCCTTGTTGGGGACCCCTCGCAGTAAGCATTATTGCCATGCCCCACCGACAATGGCCACGTTGGTGGACGTGTTGATTGTCAGGATTTCAGTGTGGGGTGTCTGAGTGGCCACGTTCTTAGAACTGGCGTAAGTGAAGGTTCGTCCGTTAGCATCGCCCGACCGGTAGTAGACTGTTTGCGCAGAACTAAGCACGGACGAACCGGTGTTAGTGTCCATTGAGCAGTATATCGCAACACCGGGGCTAGCCTGATTATGGCTGATCGAGCATGTCGTGGACGAGGTGTCGTTACCTGCCGCGCCGGTCGGTGTTGCGCTCTTGAGGCGGCGGAGAGCCCAAACACCAACACCATACGAGGCAGATGAGCCCCCGCTGCCGCTCATGGTTACAGAGATCGCTAGTGGTCCCGCCGCCACAACCCTAGAGGCTATGCCCACCTTACGCGTAGATGAGGCATTTGCTGCGTGAAGCGTCCCATTTGTTCCGCCAATTGATATGCTTGAGCATACAACGTTGTTGGTGCTGAGCCCAGCGAACGCGACCACGGCCAGGGCGTCGTTAGGAAAAGTCAATGAACCAAAGCTGACTGTAGTCAAACCACTAGTCGTACTACCGAGCTGGCCAATGAAATCTAGCAGAATGCCACCAGAGGGCGGGAGCGGTATAATTCCAGGCAGAATGGCTTCTTTGATGCGGCCCGGCTTGAGGAGGTCAGGTGGGACCCTCTGGATGATTGCCGGCTTCGCCGTGATGTAGGGCCTCGATGGCGGCGGTTGATCCATAGGCAGCATCTTAGACACCTAGCCCGAGCACGGATTTCACCTCGCTGATCGAGAGATGGAAAGTCGCCAGCATAGCACCGACCTTCTCCTCTGCCGTCGGCGGTTCCGGTGGCGGCGGGGTATCCTCGACCTGATAGACCTGTTGGATCACTTCACCGGTTTCCACATAGGACGGTGCGCCGACGACCTGTTTTCCTTCCGGCGTTTCGAAGGGCACAGCAATCCTGCCGCCCACCGCCTCGACCTCCTCGATCGTCCAGAGGTCCTGGTCATAGAAGCCGCGCAGGCTGTCGCCGTTCATCTGGATTTCAACAGGATAGGGATCGCATGGCGTCTCCACCTGCCGGCCGTCACCATAGACAG
The DNA here is from genome assembly GCF_006439595.1 of Mesorhizobium sp. B3-1-9. NCBI lineage: Bacteria > Pseudomonadati > Pseudomonadota > Alphaproteobacteria > Hyphomicrobiales > Phyllobacteriaceae > Mesorhizobium > Mesorhizobium sp. B3-1-9. The sequence goes on along the minus strand of NZ_VFTJ01000003.1, from coordinate 116,607 downwards.
CAGTGTAGGTGCCGACCATCTGGGTCACGATCGAGGAGCCGTGCCACTCCTGCCAAACGTCATTGATCTTGCGGACGAGAATGGACATCGAGTTCTCCTGTTAGGTTCTCAAAACACTGGTGATGACAAGGCGACTCGTCGTATCGACAAAGCCGGCCAGGAAAACGGTTTCCGTTGTCTGGATGGTGATCGGAAAGCTCTCGACGCCCGCAGCGAGCACGAGATTCGCGCTCAGGCTCACGGTGCGAGCTGATGTCACCGCGGTGATCTTGAGCACGAACCCGAACTGGGGCACCGCATTTGTCGGATTGCCGATCGTCACGTTCGTGCCAGCCGCCAACGAAGCATTGTTGCCGAGCGACATATCCCAAGAGACGGATGCGCCAGACGTAAGCGTCTGGTAGGCTACTGTCGACTTTAATGCGGCCGCCGTCAAAAGCTTGCTTGCCGTTCCAAGCTGAAACTCGCTGTTGGATGCGATGGCACCGGACGCGAGCATGGCGTAGGTCACCAGCCCGGCTGGGACCATGCCCGCGGTGAGTTGCCCGAAGCCGAGTGCCGAGGACACACGCCGCAGCAAGGTGTCATCGGAGCCCGCCGCGATGTCCGCTCGTGCGCCACTCGAATTGATCGAACGACCAAGGACGGACACCGCCGCGCTATCAGCGAGGGTGTTCAATGCAATGGCGTTGGTGGGCGGGCTGAAGGTGCCAGTGAAAGAGGCATTGGCCTTCGGCGCCAGGCTAGCCACCGCCACGCCGCTGTCCTTCACGACCTTCCCGGTCGTGCCGTTGAACGTGGCGATGTTGTCGGTCGCGGCCGAGGCCGGCCCGGCGACGAGGCTTCCCACCGCCACACCGCTATCCTTTCCGGCCTTGCCCGTGGTGCCGGCGAAGGTGACGATATTGTCAGCCGCCGAGGAGGCCGGGCCGGTGAAGTCGCCGCTGCCTAGGCCGTCCGCGCCCTTGTCGCCGGCGCGGGCGAAGATCAGCCAGATGCCGTCGGTGGTGTTGGGCAAGGTGCCGGCGCCGCTGACATAGGCCAGCGTCAGTTTGCGATAGCCCGTGCCGTCCACCACCGAGCCGGTAACGTTGTAGACATAGGCGATTGCCGCCGACGCTTTTGAGCGCAGCGTCAGTTGGCCCTTGACGGCGTTGGTGCTGTCGTCGAAGCCATCGAGCACGCCGCTCACCGTGGCGCCGCTGGAATCGAGGTTGTCGATATAGGCCGCAGTGGCGGAGGCGGCGCTGGCATTGTTCAGCCGCAGCGTGCCGTTGCCGGGATCGGCGTCGGCGGTGCTGGTGGAAAAGGTATAGCCAAGTGCTGCCACCGCATTGGCCGCCGCAACGGCGCTCGCCGCCGCGTTGGTGGCCGACGTCGCGGCGCTGGTGGCGGATCCGGAAGCGGCGGTGGCGGAGTTGGACGCGGCCGTCGCTGAGCCGGTGGCGGCGCTTGCCGATGTGCCGGCGCTGGTGGACGAACTTGAGGCCGTGGACGCGGAGCCGGCCGCGGCCGTCGCCGAATTGCCGGCATTGGTGGCGCTGGTTGCGGCATTGGTGGCGGAGGTTGACGCGGCGCTTGCCGAGCCGGAGGCGGCCGTGGCCGAGCCTGCCGCATTGGTGGCGCTGGTGGCCGCCGCGTTCTTGGAGGTGAGTGCTGCGGCCGCGCTCGCCGCGGCGGCATTGGCAGCATTCACCGCGCCGCCAAGCGTGTCCTGCGAGAGATAGAAGCTAAGCACGATCGGGTCGGCGCCGATCACCGGATCCAGCGTCTCGAAGGCATAGACCCGATCGGCCGAGACGGCGCCCTCCTGCACATGCACGGTGGTGCCCTTCTGCATGGTGCGCGCGGCGCGGGCGTCTGCGGCGCGGAACCACTGGCCCTCGCTCGCCGTGTAGATGCCATTCTGGGTCTGGTCGGCCTGGTCCTTGACCAAGATCCGGTCGCCGACTTGCGTCAGCACGCCGTCGATGGTCTGCAGGCCGTAAAGGGTGATGTTCGCGGTCGTCGCCAGGCGCACAGGTTCGCGCTCGCCGCTCAACAGACGAATGGCGGCAGTTGCAGGTCGGGCCATAAGCTTGCTCCATGAAAAAAGCCTCGCAAAAGCGAGGCTGGAAAGATTGGGGTCCGTGCGTGGGCTGAAATCGGGCGGTTAGTCCTGGCCCATCTTTTGCGGTTCTGTTCGCGAACTCTTCCATAGGTTGCGCAAGTGAAGCCGCTTCATTGAATTTGCCCGCAATGGATCGTTCTGCTTACGCTGCCGCTCTGGAACGACTCAACTGCGCGTTGTATCGCACTCTCAAGCTCGACCGACCCCTGGTCCCGGCATCGCCCAGCTCAATGTGTCTCCTTGCTGACGCATCATCACCTTCTCGGTGCTGTTTGCGGGTCCGTAGTATCCATGGCTGAAATCGAATTCCGGTGACAGTGCACCCTTTAGCTGCAAACGACCGCGACAGGAAATCGTGCACCGTCACCGTACCTCCCACTGTCACTGTGAAACCGGCAAAACCGTACCCTGGGAACGAAGCCGGGAGCGTAAAGATACCGGTCCTCTGTCGCGGTAATTCGAAGCTAAGCACCTATCCGTCTCAGCTCAAGGTGACATGCGGACCGGGGTTCCAGGTGGCAGGCCTTTTACCTTTGCGATGATTTGGCCCATGATATGCCAATAGACATCCAGGTCCGACAATTCCAGATTCTCGATTGTGTCCTCGCCCCCGAGAAACAGCGGCTTCTTGTGGCCTATGCATTGGGAATAGGTTGGCTCGGCGCCACCGCTCTCGCGCCACGCTGCGAAGCCGTCGGGGACCAAGGCCGCACCGTCCTCCTCCACGAGGTTCGACGTCATGGAATGTCTCGATATTGGATGGTATCTGCAAAGCTTCCGCCGTATGCGGCTCGAACATCAAAACGCCTGGCTCGCCCTGCTCAAGCCTCCCGGTATCGACGGCAAAGGCCGAGCCTTGCCAATCATAGCCAAAGCAGGTTATCCGCCCCGTGAACTCGGGGAAGCCCAGCAATACCCTTGCGTTCCAGCGTGCGACATCCTGCGCTCGCATTGTCCGATACAGGCCATGTCGGAACGTCGCGCCACCACAGCTTGCGGCAATTCGTTCAGCCCGGCGATTTTGTGTCCAGCGAAAAATTACCGGCATCTGCCGGGACCCTGCTATCTATCTGGAAGTTTTTTGGAATGTCTCGAACACCACGATCTCCAAGAGTGACACCAACGGCGGAAGAAACTAGTACGACGAAACTAGTTCGTTGACTCTGGGGGTTCAGGAGGCATTTTGCCTCGCTTCCACGGCGAGGTTTTTGTATCGCGCCAAGCATGCCAGCCTAACGGCAAATCCGCAAGTTGTTCAACAGTCTCGTCAAGCTCCACTATCTCGACCAAACCCACTAAAATTAGCTCATCTTGATCAACTTCAGCTTCATTTCCATAAAATTGCCACGAATTATCTTCCGCATCATGCGAGACATATGCAATCCATCCGCCTCGGTCGAATATTTTTCGAGTCGAGATAACAGCTAGATTTTTGGAATCTTTGAATTTCCACCCAGCCATGTCTTTCACCTATTTATTCGATTTTTCTACGTTCTCAAATCCCGCGAGGAGTTGCAGGTTTCTATAGCTGTTTGATCCTGGTGTCTTAGCCTTGTCAGCCGGCCTGACCGGATCTATGTGATCGATATGCGCTTCATTCCTTGGGGGAGTTACACCGCTCTGGCTTTTTTGGGCTATGACTAATTCTACTCCGCTCTTATCCGATCTTAGGACCCCCCCGTTTATTCTCCGATTTTCCTCGTAAATTGTCATCCGTTGCTTGTTTGTTGGCTTCTTTCCGGGCGCGACATTAGGAGGATCTTCCAAATGCGCATAGGGTCTTCTTATCTCCGGTGCCTTGTCGGCGGAAACGGGAAGCTCTTCTACCTCAACAGGCGAAGCAGATGGAGGTTCACTATCGAAAACGGCTTTCGGCTTAGCAACAGCGGCACGCTCGCTGAGACGTGTTATGACGCTGCGGCCAATCGCGCCGAGCCCCTCGGCAAGAACATTGAGGCCGGCACCCCCAACCGCGCCGGTGAGTACGCCCTCGGGAATGCTTTCATCGGTGTTGTAGGCGTATGCCCCGCCGTATGCGCCGCCGGTGGCGGCTCCCACGGCCGTGCGTGTGCCGAGGCCGGCTAGGCCACCGCCTTCCGCCGCGCCGATTCCTGCTCGGCCCAGTAAACCAAATAGGCCCTGTGCGGCGCCGTAGCCGGACAAGCCGGCGCCAAGGGCCTCGGCCGCCCAACCGGCGGAGCCGGCCCGATCCTCCGCATCCTCCGTCTCAGCTTGCTCGCGGGCCCGACGCTGCTCGTAGCTTTCGCCCGCCTGCGAAGGGGTCAGCTTCGCGACCAGACTGTCCGCGCCTCCAGCGGCCGCACCCTTGGCAACGGTTCGGCCGATATCACCGAATGCCACGCCGGCTTGCTGCAGCCACGACATGGTGCTGTACTGGGCTCGGGCAGGATGCTCTCCGATCCAATCCAGCCCCCTCTTGAGCGCGGTAACCTGCGCTTCCAACAACTCGGGCGTGATGTTCGGATCCTGGGCGGCCCTCGCTCGCCACCGGGCTTCCGCCAGCAGCGCGATTTGCTTGGTAATTGCCCTGCGCGCGCCTGGATCCCGAACCGCCAGGACAAGCGAGCTCAACTCGGCAAGACGCTGGTTGAAGGGCTTGCTCGGGTCGATGTATTCCGCAGCCTGCCGGTCAGCAAAATCCCAAGGCAACGGCAATCTTTTATCGAAACCCAGTTGCTGTTGGGCTGCTCCCGCCCAGTTGACGGCCGCCTGTAATTCCTCGGGCGTTTTGACCTTGCTCCAGTCCGGAGCGTCGCCCCGAAACAGTTGGCTGACGTAGGCGACGGGATCGGCGTCGCGGGCGGCCATGATCAGCTGGGCGGCGCCAGCCTTTACTTCGTAGCGTTCACGCACTTCCAATGAACTGCCGGGTCCAGGCCGCGAGTGCAGGAGCTCGGCATGGATCGCCTGGTTCGACGCCGCATGCATGTCGGAATAGGCCTTGGCGGCGCTGGTGGTAATGCGGAAATGCTCGAAACGGTTTGAGCCCTCATCGGCGCCGTAGACGTTGACGAAGTCCTGCGCGGTCGGCTTTTCCCCCTCAGGATATTTGCCCGTGACAGCGATAACCGCCGGCGCGTTCTGCTCGGCGAGCATCACTCGCGCATTCGCGCCGATCATCTGGGCCGCGGTGGCGTTGTTGGCCTGGGCTTTCAGCGCGGCGAGCTCGCCGGGTTTCAGATAAGTGATGGCATCGAGCGGAATAGCTGTATCGCTATCCGGCGACTGGCGTTCGCCGAACGCCTGCGCCACGATCTCGTCCGGCGTTTTTTGGCCTTTACCGTCGCTTCCTTGCCCTGCGCTCCGGCACCAAGCTGCGTGCGCACAGTCTCGCCCATGCCGTCGCTTGCCACCGGGCCGGCGCTCAGCATCTCGGCGGCGCGGCGTGGGTCCTGGGCGATCAGCGCCTGCATCCGCGCCTTCGCCGTGCTGGCGCGCCAGTCGGCTTCGGCCTGCAGCCTAATCTGCGGGTCGAGGTCCATCTTGGCGAGAAGGTCGAGGCCGGCCTGTCGAGAGGCATCGAAGGCCGCGGTGTCGTTCGGGTCGTTTTGCGCGATGTTTCTGAGTTCGGCGGTCTGGACCTCCGAAACCTGGTCCTGCTCATATTGCTTGCGGCGCTGATTTTGCTGGAGCGCCAGGCGTATTGCGCCCGCCTCCCGCAGCGCTTCCTTGCGGCTAGCGAGACCGGCGCGCAGTTCTGGCGGCGCCTGCTTCAGGAAATTGCCGAACAGCGTGTCGAACAGGCCGGTCTTCACCACCTGGCCGGTGTAAGGATCGACCTGGCCATACATGGCTTCGTGCAGGCCGGCGCCGTCGGCGGGCGCGTTGGCTACCGTCTCGGCCTCGGCCTGCGCGAGCTCGCCATTCAACCGGCGCGCGGCGATCTCGGTATCGAAGGCCTGCTGCTGCGCCTTGCGCTGCTCGTAGCGCTCGGCGGCTGCCTGCCACCTGTCGCCGAACTGTTGCATCGCTTCGCCGACCGGCGAGGAATCCGGATATTGCACCGCATTGCCGGTGTCGAGCCGGCGCTCGCCGACAAAAAGAGGAATGATGTGGACCATCTCAGTAGAGCCCCGTGTAGCCGCCGATGATGGCCCTGCTCGCCCGAGGCGAGAGCGACGACCCGCCGAAGGTCACGGACTTGGCCGGGTCGTAGAGGCCGGACAGACCGTCGATGAGGCCATTGCCCACCTTGAAGATCGAGGCCGTCATCGCCTGGCTGCCCTGGAAGCGCGAGATGGCGGCCTGGGTGTTGAGATTGTTCTGGCGCAGCCGTGAATTGTACAGAGTCGCATTGAGGTCGACCTGACCCTGCCGGGCATTCGCCGCCAGCACTTCGGTCGGTGAGCCGGCAATGCCGACTCCGGAAGCGCCCGCTTGGGCGCGCGCCTGGGCTTCGAGCAGGTCCTGCTTGCGGCGCTCCTGTCTCTGTTCGAAGGCGGCGCTTTGCGCATCGGCCTGCGCCTGCTGCTCGTAGGCCTTGGCCTGGTAGTTGGCCAATTGCTGCTGCTGGGCGCCCTGCATCAGGGCGCCGCCCACCGACACGGCCGTGCCTGCCAGTCCAAGAAGAGCCAATGTGCACATAGTTCAGCCTCGCGGGGTCTTGGGTTTCCTGGTCGCGCCCACGACAGGCGCGCGCAGCGCCGGACGCGGGTCGAGCGCGCCGCCGGAGCTGACGATCGAAAGGAGCAGCCGGTCGGCCGCGAGGCCGGCCCGGCTGAGGCGCGCCGGCGCCGGCGCACGCGGACCGGCCATGGCGGCGCGGCGGGTGGCGGCAAGGCTCACCTTCAGGCGCGGCAGGCCGGCGGCGTCGAACAGGCCGTTGGCGGTGGCGATGGCGCGCGACAGCGCATCGGCCTCGAACAGTTCCTCGCGCAATTCCTCGACCAGCCGGCGAACAGCACGCCAGCGGGTGCCGAGAAGTGCTGCCTTGCCTTCGATCTCCTCGGACAGCGCCTCGATGTCGGCGCGGGCCTCGGCCTCGGCGGCGGTGGCTCGGCGGCTGCCAGCGACGGCAATTGCTCGTTCCAGCGTCGCGATCGTTTCGTTGCAGCCATCGAGTGCCGCCCGTGCGGCGGCGAGGTCGCCGCCGAAAATGGCGCGGTCCTCCGCTTGCATCAGACCCTGGCGGCTGGCGATGGCTTGCGAAAGGTCGGTGTCGAGCAAGGCGATGACGGCGGCGAAATCCGCAGCCGTTCGCGCCCTGCCGAGAGCTTCGGCATGGGGTGTCATTGGGAGTTCCTTGGGTGGGAAATTGATGAGCGGGACGGCGGAGAGCCAATCTTCCCCTCGTGGGGGAGATCAGCTGTTTCTACGGCTCCGCGCCGAACACGGGCGTGAACGCCCGGATCGTGCAGGGCGTGGGGTTGATGTGGCGGATCCTTACCCTGCCCTGCCCTTCCCAGGAGTCGTCGATCGGCACCTCGACATTGCCGGTATAGAGCTTCGCCTTGCCGTCCGGCGCGACGATCGAGGGCATGCGCACGGCCTCCCAGCGGCCGCGCAGGAAGGACTGCACCTCAAGCCCCGTGGGGTCGGTCTCGAGCAATGACAGGATCAGCTTCGCCACCTTCTTGCGGCGGCCAACGAGCGAGCCGTCCTGGCCGCCGACGTCGAGCTCCAGCGTGTCGGCCTGCGATTGAAACGGAAGCCCGACCTGCCATTTGGCGGCGGTTGCGCTGCCAGGCAGCGTCACCTGGCCGGACGCGACGGTGATGCCGCGAAAGACCTTGCCGTCGGCCAGCACGCCGACTTTCTCGCCGTTGAGATGGCCGAGGCCGGAGACGACATTGACCGGCGCGCCGGAATAGGTCAGCCCGCAATCGACCTGGAAGGCGTCTTCCAGCGCGCCGTATTCGAAGGGCGGCTGCATCACCTCGATGTAGCGCTTGGTCGCGCCGCCGATGCTGCGCTTGACGATCAGCCAGATGTCGTCGACGCCGTTCTGTCCGGGCGTGACCACCGCGCTTTCGACGACCGCCCAACCGGACCCGGAAAATTCGCCGCCGAAGCGGTGGCGGTGCATGCCGCGCACCTCCTGGCTTGGTTGGTGGGTGTAGCCGCCGAGCTCGCCATTATCGAGCGGGAACCACAGCATAGGGTCCGGGTCGGTCTGGAAGGCGAGCTCGACCACACCCTGCTTGGCGATGTGCTCGGAAATCTGCCCAATGTCGTCGGAGGTAAAGCGGCCGGTCTGCGCCTGCGCCAGTTCGGCGATCGAGCGGCGCGAGCGCGTGACATAGAGGAAGGACTGGCCGGCATCGACCGGGCGGATGCGGGCGCAGCCAAAGGTGCGCGAGCGGCGGTTCTTGAAGGAGGACGGCGTCAGCGCCTCGTCTATGCCGGAGCCGGACAGCGCGCGGATGCCGCCCGAAGTGCCGATCAGCAGCGCGCCGTCGGAATCGGCGATCCAGACGATGTCGTTGGCCTGGCCACCGCCGGCCTGGACGAATTCCAGCGCATCGTCATCCTTCTCGCCGAGCGCGAAATTGTCGAAGTCGCCGGTGGCCGAGGCATAGACCGAGAAGCGCCGGCTGAAGGCCAGGCGCTCTTCGTAGAGCGAGCCCGATTCCACGTATTTTCCCGGTACGAACGTGCCGAGGCGCCAGCGGGTGATCGGCGTGAGGTTCGGCAGCGAATGTCCGTAGAGCCTGATTGTGACCACGGTGGTGCTGACGACGCTCGCGATCTTCGCCCAACGCCAGATGCCGTCGGAGCCCAGCAGCCGGATCGCGCGTCCGACATCGGTCGATTGAAAGCCGGCGCCGTCATTGATGCCGACGATCGACGATGCGGTGAGATTGAACGGCGTCATGCTGTCGCCGGCCTCGTGCCAGCCCATGTCGTTGATGGCGCTGTCGTTCTGGTTGCTGTCGTCCGAGGCCGACCAGTTCAGGCGGTAGGACTGGAACGCGATCTTGTTGGCGCACTCATAAAAGCGCCGCTCGCTTCGGCTCCACCCGGTTTCAGCCGCGCGCGTGTCGAGGACGATCCAGTTGGTGCCGTCATAGCCCTCGAACGTCCACGAGACGGGTGTGTATTCCGGGTTCCCGGCAGACGCCACGATCCAATAGGCATCGCAGATCTTGGTGGCCGCGCCGGGAAAGTCATAGGCGATCCAGCCATTGCCGTGGTCCGGATCGTAGAACCGGCCCAAGGCGTCGGTGAACGCCTGCCATTCGTCGCCATGCGCATAGGCGCCGGACACCGTGCCGCTCGGCGTGGTCAGGCCGGTCATGATCGGGTGGACGGCGCCGGTCTGGGCCGGCGTCATCGTCGTTCCGGTATCGTTGATGTCGTCGTAAGGCCCGTCCAGGAACTGGAAATCGCTCAGCGTCCAGGTGGTGTGCGCCTCGCGGGTCAGCAGCTTGGGCGGATAGTCGCGATGGGTGATCCACATCTGGTCGGCCGACTGCACATAGGCGAGCTCGAAGAGATCGGCTTCCAGATAGGGCGAGGCGATCTCGACCGTGCCGACGCGCGCGCCATAGGCATAGACGCGGATGTACCGGTCGCCGAACTCCAGGCAGTAGGCCTGCTCGGAAGAGAAGATGAAGGGGATGCCGCGGGTCTTCTTCGCCGAGTTCTTCACCTCGTTGACGAAGTAGGTGCCGCCGCGGGCGCGGATGCCGCCATGCGGAAGCGTGACGAAGTTCTCGCATTTGGCGAGCGCTGCCCGGTAGAGGTCGAGCGAGGCGCGCGAATGGAGCCTGGGCGAGATCTCGCCACGGGTGAAAACATCCTGGACCGGATAGAGCGCCGTCATTTAGCGAAAGCTCCTCAAAGCATGTCTCCCGAAAGCGGGAACCGGTTTCGGGGCAAAGACATGCGTGAAATCAAAGACGGAAATCACCGCGCTGGGTCGCCCAGGCGCCGGTATAGAGCCGGCCGCCACGCTGGATGGCGTTCGCGCTGAAGGCCGCGTCGAGCGCGCGGTCATAGGCGGCGCGGGCGATGTCGATCATGCCGGCCTTGTGGGTCAGCGGATGCGCGATCTTGATCGCCAGGGCCGCCACCAGCACTTCGGTAAACAGCGCGTCCCAGTCGTTCGGGTCTGTCAGGTTGGCAAGGTAGCGGATGGTCAGCGGCCCGGGCTGGTCGGAATAGATCAGCCCGGCCTCCTGGCGCCAGGAGATCGGCTGGCCATTGGGCTCGCCATTGGCGGTCAGCGGCAGCGGGCGGATGCAGTCGGCCGGCAATTCATAGGCATGGTTCAGCGTGCAATTGCCGCTGCCGGTGTCGGCGCCCGCGACCTGCGCCGAAAGGATGGCGAACACCCAGGCGTGCTTGGCAAGCTCCCCTTCGCGGGTGAGGTCGAAATGCAAGTTCAAGAGCCGCGCGGCCTTGACGTCCTGGTCGAGCGAGTCGATCGGCGCCTCGTCGAGAACGGCTAAGGCCATGTTGGCGATGTCGAGCGGGGTGATGGCCATGGGTCAGTGATCCGTGGTGGGTGGGTGAGAAAATGCTCGGTTCCTCGCCCCCGCGAATGCGGGGGAGAGGTGGCTCGGCGAAGCCGAGACGGAGAGGGGACGCCCTGTGATAGACCAGAACCGGCTGAAGACCTGGCCTCGCGCTTCGCGAAGGGCGTCCCCCCTCTCCGGCCGCTACGCGGCCACCTCTCCCCCACTTTCGTGGGAGCGAGGAAACCTGCGCCCTTACGCTTCCGTCGTCTTCAGCGCGATGAAGCTCATGTTCTTCACGCTGGAGGCCGTGCGGTCCCAGTTCACCGCCAGCGCCAGCTCGGCATCGGTGGCGAACTCACCGGCGGTGGAAGCATCGAGGAAGCGCGTGCCAGGCACGTGGGCCACGAAATGCCGGCGCCCCACCATTTCGGTGACGCCGCCGCCATGGCCCTGGCGCGGCTTGCGGTCGAACTCCAGCGGGCCGCCTTCGGAGTTGACCGGCAGCTCGTTCCACAGGATCGCCTTGTCCTTGAACATGAAGGCCGTGTAGACGCCCGTCGCCACCGGAATATCGTCGTCGACCACGCAGCGCAGGCCCATGTAATAGGGGATCAGCGGCCCGCCCTGCTCCGAGGACGGCACGTAGTCGATCAGGTCGGCGAGCTTGAGGGCCTTCATCTGCTTGGAATGCATCCAGATGGTGCGGAACTTGTCCGCACGATCACCCATCAGGTAGGCCGCCTCGATGATGTCGGTGTCGACGATCGAGGCGCCGGTGGTGCGCACCAGGTCGCCGCCATCGTTCGCCACATTGTCGGCGAGCACGCCCTTCAGGATGCCGAGCAGGGTGAGCTTGTTGGCGCGCTGCCAGTATTCGGTCTGGCGCCGCACGATCAGCTTCTGCGGATCGTCGCCGGCAAGGATCGCGGTCAGGTCCGGAACGCCCCAGGCCTGGGCCCGCACGTTGCGGGCGGCGACCTCGCGGCGCGAGCCGATCTTCTTCATCTCGATGGAGTCGGCCGGATCGTCGTTGACCGGCTCCGACGGATCGTTGCCGAGATCCTTCCATCCGGGCATGTCGACCGAGCGGCCCCCCATCGATAGCTTCGCGGAAATCGCCGGATCGGAAAACAGGATGCCGGCCTGGTAGATTTCGAGGGACTGGACGTGCTCCTCGAATGAGTACTGGGCATAGACGGACGGAACGATCGCGTCCGCGATGCGGGTATAGGCGTCTGCCATTCTTTTGTTCCTTTGAGGTTGGTTGAGACGGCGGGTTGCTCAGCTAGAGCGGGTTGTTGGGCATCCAGAGATCCGGGTTTTCGCCGGCATCCCTGGCGAGCCGCCGGGCGCGTTGAGGGTCGCTTTTGACAAGGGCGGAGATGGCCGAAATGTTGCGCTCGCCGACGGCGTTCCGCCGGAAGGGATTCTGCCCCCGCGGCGCCCCATCGGCGTCGATCGTGTCTTCGCGGAACATCGCCTCGCCGATCGCATGGAAGGCACGGGCGATCTGCGGATCGGTCAGCGCGCCGTCGGGCAGAAGGATGCCCTTCTGCTTGTAGGCGTCGACCAGCCCGAGTCTCTTCATCGCCCGGTTGGCGACCTCGAGCTTCTGGCGAAAGCCGTCGCTGCCGGTCGGCCCCCAGTCGCGCACGAGCTCGTCATGGGTGGCTTCGACCGAGCGCGACAGCGCCGCCTGCTGGGCGGCGGCCTGCTCGGCCATGTAGCCGACGAAGCGGTCGTGATAGGCCTGGGCGATCTTCGGGCTGGCGCCCGCTTCCACCGCCCAGGCCTTCGAGGCATTGGCGAGCTCGTCCGAATAGGCGAAGTTTTCCGGCAGGTTTTCGGGCCGCCGGTATTCGACTTTTTCGGCCGAGGTCAGCGGACGCATCGCTTCCGGCAATCTGGAATGGAACCTGTCCCATTCCTCCTTCGGCGCGTCCCTGCCCGGAACGCGCAGGCTTTCGCCCTGCTGACGCTCCAGTTCCGCATAGGATGTGAAAACCCGATCGAGGCTTTCGGCTTTGTTCCAGCCCTTGGCTTCAGCGAGCTTGCGGTTGCCTTCGGAAAGACCGTCAAACCAACTTCTGCCGGCCGCCGGGGCGGACCCGTTGTCCCCGGAAACCGGAGGCGTCTCCAGGTTGCCCGCCGGCCGCGAAGCCACGGACCCGGCCTCTGCCAGATCTGTCATGATTAAGATTCCTTTCTTCTCCTTCTCCCCTTGTGGGAGAAGGTGGATCGGCGCGCAGCGCCGAGACGGATGAGGAGTGTTGGAAGGAATGATGCGTTGATGATATTGATGAGGATGCGCCAAGCTGGAGCACCTCTCATCCGACCTCGCTTCGCGAGGCCACCTTCTCCCGCAAGGGGAGAAGGAAGAGCCTCAACGCCTACGCGTTATCGCCCCAGTTCTCCCACAGCAGCGTGATCGTGCCGGTCACCGCAAGCGTGCCGTCGGCGTCGATATCCGTGCCGGTGGCAAACGCAAGGTTGAGGTAGAGGTCGACCGGCGTCGTGGTGCCGTCGAGCGTCGCAGCGGCGGCGATGTCGGCCGTCGAGGCGGTGGAAAGCGCGGCGCCCGTCCCATCCAATGTGCGGCTGGTGGAGGCCAGCACATTGACCATCGTGCCGGCGAGCGTGGCGCCGGAAGCCGCCGCCGAGCCTATGCCCCAGGTAAGCGCGGCGCCGTCGTTGATGGTCGAGGCACGCGCGGTCAGCACCGCGAACTGCAGCCTTGCCGTGCCGCCCTTGATGCGCACCTTGCCATCGAAAAAGTCGAAGATCTTCTGGCTCGCATAGGCCAGCGCATCGGTGACCGGCACCTGCATGCCGGTGAAGGTGAAGACGGTGCGGTAGCTTCCGCCCTGGCCGCTCGTCACGGCCTTCAGCCCGAGCTTCGGTGGCGCAAGGCCAGCCTCGCGGGCAGCGGCGCGGGAAAGGGTCCGGGGAAGTCCTCGGGTCATTTCATTTCTCCATTCTTGGGGAATTCTTGGGGCAAGGCGTGGTTCGCGCGGCGGACGGCAAGCCAATTGCCTGGCTTTCCGAACAATGAACGCCCGGAGCGACAGCGAAGGGCTGGACACTATTGGCGGTCAGATTATGGACGCGCCCTTGAATTATGTGTATTAATACACAACGTGAAAAGCGCCGATGTCATCGACAAGTTGCTGGCCGATGGCTGGTTCGAGGTGGCTCGCAAGGGCAGTCACGCCCAGTTCAAGCACCGCACTAAACCGGGTCGAGTGACGGTGCCGCATCCCAAACGTGACATCCCGATCGGCACGTTGAAGTCTATCGAGAAACAATCCGGCCTGAAGCTAAGGTAGATATATGCGTCACTATATTGGACTGATCCACAAGGACGCGGACAGCGATTTCGGCGTCTCGTTCCCCGATTTCCCCGGCGTGGTCACGGCCGGGACAAGCCTCGACGAGGCACGCATACTGGCCGAAGAGGCGCTTGCCTTCCATGTCGACGGTCTGGTCGAAGACGGTGAGGCCATTCCCGAGCCGTCATCGCTTGAGGACGTGATGGCCGACGAGGACAACCGTGCGGGCGTTGCCATCCTCGTCACGCTGAAGACGGAAGCGGCAAAGGTCGTGCGCGTCAACGTCACCATTCCGGAGGATGTTCTCGGCGAAATCGACCGCTACGCCGAACGTCACGGCTACAGCCGTTCCGGGTTTCTGACCGCTGCCGCCAGGGAAGCGATGCGTAACGAAGCGGCCTAGGAACTTCGCATTCTGATTCAGGCGGAAGCACCATCGTCCTGTTGAGGCTGATCTTTCCGGTTTGGAAACCATGGCGTTCAACCGCCGCGAAACCGTGATTCACTTCGTGAGCGGACTCCGCCGCCGTTCCGCCGCAATGCGACCGCAGTTCAGCACCGTTCGCCCCCGTCGTCAGTCCCTGGGGCTTCAGAGGAGTTCTAGTGATGATCATCAAGAAGGCTATTCTGGCGGTGCTGATGACTGCGGCACTTGCCGGCTGCGAGACGCAGACCGAAGGCCAGCAGCGGGCCACCACCGGCGCATTGCTGGGCGGCGCCGGCGGCGCGCTGGTCGGCCAGGCGATCGGCGGCAACACCAAGAGCACGGTGATCGGTGCCGCGAGCGGCGCTCTGCTCGGCGCCGTCGTCGGCTCGGCCACCACCCCGCAGCGCCGCGGCGACCAGCTCTGCCGCTACCAGGACCGCTACGGCCGCATCTACACCGCGCGCTGCGACGACCGGTATTACAACGGCAATTATTGAGGGCGTCGGCGCTCCCTTCTCCCCGTTCCACGGGGAGAAGGTGCCCGCAGGGCGGATGAGGGGCAGCGCCAAGGTCTCATCGAGGAATTTGGGGCGGCCGGCCAGCATTTCCCAATTGGCGGAAGTTGCATCGACATTGACCGGTATCAATTTCGCTACCGATTTCCTACCGCAAACTCCAATTCTCAGCAATCTTCGATTGCATATTTACAGCTCTGAAGTTTTTGGTTGCGCCAGACAATAGACTTCTGTTCGATTTTGCAGTAGATTTTCGATAGGTAGTGGCCCCCCAAATTACCTGATTTGTTGGAGTAAAATCTGGCCGCGGGTCGGGAGCCACTGCCGCCCCTTCACTCCACGTCTACTCGCATAGATTGATCCGTGGCCACCTTGCCCGCATTGTCGTTCCCGTTTGCCGCATCATGTCGCGCAGCGGGCAATGGGCGCGCCAAGTATTCTTCACACCGAGAGATTATGAACTCTATCGAGATCTGCCGGTCGAGCATTGCCGCGCCGCCGACGTCAGCACCTGGGCATGACGCTTCGCGCCCAACCATGTGCATTTGATCCTGACGGGGCCCATCCCGACGACCGCGCTCGTCAAGGTGCATCGCATGCATAACGAAATGAAGTAAACGTACGCATCCGGCTGGACATCCCTATAAAACCCGATACAATCATAACGAAAAGTGCACTTACTCTGCAATCATAGGATGTGCCATTGCGCTTGCTCACCCTCGCCGCAATGGCGACGCTTGCGTTGCAATCCAGCGTAGCGCGGTCGGACGCCCTGGATCAGCCGGAAGCTCTGTTCAAAAGCTGCCCTAAGGGCGTGCTTTTTAAGGCGGACGAGTCAGGTGTTGTCGTGACCGTAATCAGACAAGGCTCCGGCAAGGCATGCTTCTCGGATGACTGCGGCCAGTTGCCGGCGGCAACGGCGGCAGAGATAGTCACGAAAGATGGCGAGCATGGGTTTATCGCCGGCCCAATGCTTTCTTATATGTTCGCGGTGGAGCCGAAGATCGTAAAAGACTTCAAATGGCGGCCCGCCGAAACCGCGTCCCAACGTTCTACACCATCCGCGCGGATGACGGCAGCGACGTGGACTTCACCCTTCAAGATATTGGATGTGCCCGCTAGCGCGGCCCCCTAGGAGGTAACAATTGCGCTTGCTCATTCTCGCCGCGATGGCGCTGCTTGCATTGCCAGGCGTGGCCCGACCGAACGACACGGATCAGCCGGAAGCTCTGTCGAAAAGCTGCCCAAAGGGCGTGCTCTTCAAGGAGATCAAGTCAGGGATTGTCGTAACCGTTATCCGACAGGGTCAAGGCAAGGCCGTCTTCACGCAGGATAAGCATCGCTTGCAGGCCGCCACTGCCGTGGAAATTCTGACGAAAGAAGGCGAGCGTGGCTTCATCTACGGTCCGATGCGTTCCTATATGTTCGCGGTGGACCCGGATGTCGTCAAGGATTTTCGAATGGCGACCAGCTGAGACCGAATATCAAGCGTTCTATACCCTTCGGGACGATGACGGGAACGAAGCGCTACTAAATTTCGTCGATATCGGGTGCGCCCCTTAGCTGACGAGAACGAATAGTCGTGTTGAGCGAATACAGCCAATTTCAGATCAGCCTTTAATAGGAGCGCACCTATATTGATCTGCTCATGGCTCAGTTGGGTAATAATCGGCTGGCAGTTCAATGCTAAAATTGCCGGGTCGATATCCGTCCAGGTCGGGAGGCGTTCCATGTAAGTGCAGGCCGCGTTTTATGTTAAATTTTCGCAGCCACTTAAGGGCTGAGGGCGTATCGCCAAAGCGAAAGTGCATTGCCACCGTAATTGCGACGCCTGCGGCTGATAAATCAGCTTGGTGAGGACATCGGAAGCCTCAACGCCGCCTACTTCTCCGCTCGCGCCGCTTTACGCAAATCCCCGATAGTCCGATTCCAAAAGCGTACCAATTCAAAGTGCTCTTGCCTGGTCACCCAGATTTTATTCTCCGGGCTGATTGGATCACCACCAACGATAATGGGTGTAATCTCAAACAGCTCCATGCCCTTTCTGCGCGAATATTCCCTTTTGTCGCTCATTTTCATTCCGCCAGTCGAGAAAATAAGTCAGCTATGTTACGCGCCGTTTTCAAAGCTAACTTTCTGTTCATACCTACGAACGGAACGCGCACGATTGGCATATTTGGATCTTGAGTATCAAACCCATATGCTTCACCTCCTCCGTTAGACGCGAACAAGAGAATACCTGGTGCATATTTTTCTACCTCATATTCTCGGTTGAAGTCGGCCAATTCCTCAGCCTTAAAGAAAATAATGTAGTTATCGTGGACAAAACCTTCGCCCCCATTATGCTCTTTGAGGAAGTCGGTATAGTCCCTCGGTAACTCGAATCCGAAGTGTGCAGACAGTCCATCGACGACCGCGGATTCGGCCGGCGCGTCTAACTGCCCCTCGGTTAAGATATATCTCACTACTATCCTCCCAAGTGCTCAAGTAACTGATTCCACGATGACCTAGCTTGTTACCCGATGGACATCGCGAGGCAGGACGATCTTGTTGGCCGGGTCAATCGGCAATTGCGATGGCAGTGCACTTCCATTCCACTCGTCGACCAGCCCTTAGAACCAAGACGGCCAACATCGCTCAATCACCTTTGAGCTCTGGCAAAATCCTCTCGTCAAGGAATTTGAGGCGACCAGCCAGCATTTCCGCGTTGGCGGGACTTGCATCGACGTTGACTGGTATTAATTTTGCCACCGACTTTCCTTGCCGCGCCGCCTCGACCCATTCCTCGAGGGCACCAATGTAGCCATCAAGAGCTTCGAAAGGCGTGGCGGCGTCATCAGCAGGGATATATGTCGGCGGCACATCGCCAACGATCACCCAAATCCATCGGTTCACCTCGGGTCGCCCAGGCTCTATTTCAAAAAGAAAGACGTAGATTATTCCTTCGGCTCCATATCCAAAATATTCGCCCTTGATGGATAGGACCCAGTTATAGAACTTGAGATATTGACGGGCTTCGACCAGGGCGGAATCGAGGTCATCGTCTCCGGTGCTGACATCAGCAGGAGGCAAGCGCGTGACGCTGCTGAAATCTGGCTCTGGAACGTTGTCCATTGGCTAAAAGGATCGATTCGAGCGGTCCGAGTGCCGTCAGCTTGCAGGCTGGCTTTGCCGGCGGCGGCGGCCGCGAAGGAAATCCACAATCAGCCAGATCAACTGAGCAACAACGTAGAGTGGACTGCGAGACCAATCCGGCGCCCCGGTGTGCGAGTAGCCATATGCGGCGGCGACAACGGCGAGCGCGCCGCAAATGACATGCACCACCAACAGGCGCGGCACGCCGCCGTTCCAGCGCTTTGTGATCCAGAGCAACAAGCGGCTCAGCAAAAACGTCGGAACCAGAGCCCCGAGCAGCATCGCGGCAGAACCTGCACCCATATAGTCCCCCTTTGTACGTATAGTAAGTTCGAATTCCAGACCGCCGGTTCACCAGACACTACCAAAGACGAGAATGACCGTTGGCCCCTTACATTCCATGCCTTGCAATCTATAATTGCATTATAGATATATACAACTTCGCAGTTGCAAGCAAGCTGGCCGCGTTGAAAAAGGAGGCAGCCCTGGATTTCTCATCACCCGCCCCGAACCGCGGCCGGTTGCGCAGGATTGGGTTGAGCTGCAGGGTCGAATTCAGCTTTCTCGAAGTCACCCACCTTTGACGTTTATGCGCGTCCCCGGGGGCAAGCCCCTCACCTTCGCGATGAGCTGAGCCGTGATATGCCAATAAACCTCCAGGTCCGTCAGTTCTAGATTTTCACGATCGTCTTTGCCGCCCAGGAAGAGCGGGACGTTATAGCCGATGCATTGGTTATAGGCAGGTTCGGCGCCGCCGTTGGCGCGCCATGTCGCATAAAAATTCGAAGCCAGCGCGGCATCCTGATACTCATCCAATTCGGTTTCATGAAAAGTCCGGACATTGGCCGGTATCTGAAGCGCTTCACCGGTCCCTGGTTCGAACATCACCACACCAGGCTCGCCTTCCTCGGTTCGTTTGGTGTCAATGGCGAATGTCCTGCCCAACCAATCGTATCCAAAACAGGTAATGCGCCCGGCAAATGCGGGGAAGCCCAAGATTATTCTGTTGCTCCACGCGGCCAAATCCTGGGCACGGACGATCCGGTAAAGGCCGTGGTTGAACGACACGCCACCGAAACTGGAAAGCAGTTCATTCAGGCTTGGCACGCCAGTGTCGATGTTCACGGAGTCAGGTCTGCGGCCTGCGTCTGGAGAAAAGCTTTGCCGAAACTTTGGAAACATCATCGATCTCCGATCGTTACCTTGCCAATTCTCGTCCCGTGAGGCAGATGCTTTATCTGATGGTATATCTGGGGACCCAAGCTACGGTTCACGCTTGAATCCAGCGGAGCCATGTTATGCGTC
The DNA here is from genome assembly GCF_006439595.1 of Mesorhizobium sp. B3-1-9. NCBI lineage: Bacteria > Pseudomonadati > Pseudomonadota > Alphaproteobacteria > Hyphomicrobiales > Phyllobacteriaceae > Mesorhizobium > Mesorhizobium sp. B3-1-9. Next base: position 97,363 of record NZ_VFTJ01000003.1, on the reverse strand, counting down.
GCCTCGGCACCTCCCAATTGCAAATCGTGTACATGATCCACGTCATGGCCGATAGGCACTTCGTTTCCTTCGGCTTTGTACCTGACACTGGCTGACGTCGTCGCGCGAGTCGACGGAGTTACTATCTTCTCAACCGCGTTTAGAGCCGCGACTTTCAGGTCTGCCGCAAGTCGTTGCGCGTCCGTCCAATGCGGCATGTAAAACAGGTGTAACCCGGGACCATCGGAGGCGTTGGTTGCGCCTTCAGGACCAAGGGGGGCCTCGCCAGCGTCCCTTGGGAGGGTGGAATTTTCATTCGCCTTAGGGTCAGCCCGATAGGACGATGCGTCTGTTTCAACATCCGTGCCGAAAGAGGATTTTGCATCGATGGGCCGCCCGGCAATTTTGGCCACCACCTTTCGGCCAATCGCGCCAAGCCCTTCGGCAAGAGCATTCCCGCCCGCGCCCAAGAGCGCGCCGGAGCCCATTTCGCGCACGATATCCCGGCCGTTGAGCGCGGCATCCACGCCACCGAACATGGCGCCGTCGGCAGCCGCAGTAGTGCTTCTTGCCAAGAAACCAGGCAGCCCCTCAAGGGCTTCGGCTCCCAGCTTGCCCGTGAAGGTAAGGCCGGCGCTCTGAAAGCCGTGGCCGGAAGCGAAGGCACCGAGCAGATTTGCGGCTATCCCGGCTGAGCCGGCACGGTCGTTGGCGTCTTCGGTTTCAGCTTGTTCGGCTGCCAGCAGCTCGTCGTAGCTCTTGTCGGAGAAGAGCGAGTTCATGCCGGCGGAGAACTTGTCAGCCTGACCGAAAGTCGCGCCGTTGGCCATGAGCCTGACGGTGTCGTTCGCAGCTGCAAGCGGCTTTTGCCACCATGAGCCGGCGTCGAACCGTACCCGAGCGGGGTGCTCGGCCATCTGGAGCAAATTAACCTGGAGAGCTTTTTCCTGGGCTTCCAGCTCCGCGGGGGAAATCTTTGGATTGTCCGCCGCGTTCTGCCGGATGCGAGCCAAGGCAGATTGGAAGACCTGTCCGGCAAAGGTGAAGCGCGCCTCGGGGTTGCGTATTGCCTTTAGAGTCTCGCTCAGTTCGATGGTGCGCTGCTGCAATGGCACGCTCTCATCGACATATCTTGCGCCAAGGCTGTCTGAGAAATTCTGCGGGACGGCCAAGGTCCTGCTGAAACCGAGCCGCTTCTGGGCAGCCCAGACCCAGTTGATGGCGGCCTGAAATTCTTGCGGCGTCTTGACCTTGCTCCAGTCCGGAGCATCACCGGGAAACAGATTGCCGACATAAGCGACAGGATCGGCGTTGCGGGCCGCGATAATCAGTTGGGCGGCACCAGCCTTTACTTCGTAGCGTTCACTCACTTCCAATGAACTGCCGGGTCCAGGCCGCGAGTGCAGGAGCTCGGCATGGATCGCCTGGTTCGACGCCGCATGCATGTCGGAATAGGCCTTGGCGGCGCTGGTGGTAATGCGGAAATGCTCGAAACGGTTTGAGCCCTCGTCGGCGCCGTAGACGTTGACGAAGTCCTGCGCGGTCGGCTTTTCCCCCTCAGGATATTTGCCCGTGACAGCGATAACCGCCGGCGCGTTCTGCTCGGCGAGCATCACTCGCGCATTCGCGCCGATCATCTGGGCCGCGGTGGCGTTGTTGGCCTGGGCTTTCAGCGCGGCGAGGTCGCCGGATTTCAGATAAGTGATGGCATCGAGCGGAATAGCTGTGTCGCTATCCGGCGACTGGCGTTCGCCGAACGCCTGCGCCACCATCTCGTCCGGCGTTTTTTGGCCTTTTACCGTCGCTTCCTTGCCCTGCGCTCCGGCACCAAGCTGCGAGGGCACAGTCTCGCCCATGCCGTCGCTTGCCACCGGGCCGGCGCTGAGCATCTCGGCGGCGCGGCGCGGATCCTGCGCGATCAGCGCCTGCATCCGCGCCTTCGCCGTGCTGGCGCGCCAGGCGGCTTCGGCCTGCAACCTGATCTGCGGGTCGAGGTCCATCTTGGCGAGGAGGTCGAGGCCGGCCTGCCGGGAGGCGTCGAAGGCGGCGTTGTCGTTCGGGTCGCTTCGCGCGATGTTGTCGAGCTCGGCGGTATGGACCTCCGCGACCTGGTCCTGCTCATATTGCTTGCGGCGCTGATTTTGCTGGAGCGCCAGGCGTATTGCGCCCGCCTCTCGCAGCGCTTCCTTGCGGCTGGCGAGACCGGGGCGCAGTTCTGGCGGCGCCTGCTTCAGGAAATTGCCGAACAGCGTGTCGAACTGGCCGGTCTTCACCACCTGGCCGGTATACGGATCGACCTGGCCATACATGGTTTCGTGCAGGCCGGCGCCGTCGGCTGGGGAATTGGCCATGGCGTCGGCCTCGGCCCGGGCGAGCTCGCCGTTCAACCGGCGCGCGGCGATCTCGGTGTCGAAGGCCTGCTGCTGCGCCTTGCGCTGCTCGTAACGCTCGGCGGCTGCCTGCCACCTGTCGCCGAACTGCTGCATCGCCTCGCCGACCGGCGAGGTGTCCGGATACTGCACCGCGTTGCCAGTATCGAGCCGGCGCTCGCCGACGAACAGGGGGATGATGTGGACCATTGGACTGTTTCCTGCCCGGGCGGTTTGGGGGACGCGCGCAGCGACCGGCCGCAAGCGGATGGCGGCCGGTTCGGCGGTGCGGATGGTGAGGAGTCGGCTGGAAAGTGGTGGAGGGAGTGAGTTGGTCGTTAGGGCGCGGCGCGCGCGATAGCCGATCTCCCCCCTGGGGAGATGTCCGGCAGGACAGAGGGGGTGCTGTCCCGCCGGCTTCAATGCTTGGACTGGTTTATATGGCGCGCTTCGTCATCCTCGGGCTTGACCCGAGGATCCATGCCGTGACCTTCGCCGGAGGACGCAGCGGAGCAGAATTCTGAACCGTTGCAACACCTTAGCGTCACGGCATGGATCCTAGGGTCTGCGCTCGTCGCTGCGCTCCTCGCTCCGCCCTAGGATGACGAAGGCGACAGGTCGCGTTCCTTCGCGCCCCCTCTGCCCTGCCGGGCATCTCCCCCACTTGGGGGGAGATTGGCGGTTTCAGCGCCTCACCTCTCCTCGGCCCGAGCCGCCTTTTCCAGCGCGGCGAGGTCGGCGTCTTCCAGCGCCAGGAAGCCCATGATGTGTTGCACCACTTCCGCCCGCGCGTTGGAGAGCGCGCTGTGCAGCTCAAAACCTTCGGGCGTCTTGGTGCGGGCCAGCCAGTCGCCGTAGGACGGGCGGCGGTAGTAGCCGGTGGTGGCGGTGAGGTTGGCCAGCACCAGCTCGCCGTCCTCGCCGGAGAAGACGCGGCGATAGGCCTTGGTCAGCGCCTCGCGGGTGGCGAGCGGGCCGCCGGCGTCGGAGGGGCGGGCGAAGCGTTTGCGGCTCATGCGCCACCATTGGCGCCGCCGCCCGCGGAGCCGGCGCCCTGCCCACCCGGCATCGCGCCTTGCGCGCCGCCGGCCGGAGCGCCAGCTGCGCCACCGCCAGCCTGGGCGCCCTGCATCATCGTCTGCAGGCTGTCGAGCAGGCCGCTGTCGCGCGCCTGGACGGCCGCCGGCACCGCGTCCTTCGCCACCTTGCCGGCGGTGGCGATCGCCGCCATCCCGGCCTGCGCCTGTTGCGCTTGGGCTCTCGCTCCGCGCAGACCTTCCACCTCGTCCTTGCGCCGGAAAATGCGCTGCGGGCTGCGCCCGGCGCTCTGCACGACGCGGATCGCCTCGTCGCCATCGATATTGTCCATGATGCCGGGATCGAACTGCGCCATCTGGATGGCCGTGGTCACCACCTGGATGGTGTCGCGCGCTTCGGCCGAGCGGCGCAGCACGTCGAGCGGGCCGGTGAAGGTCGGCCGCACCGCCTTGCCGGCGAGACTATCCGGCGGGCGGAAGCGGCTGTCCTGGTCGTAGAGGCCCTTGTCCTCGAGGATCGACAGCTCGCGGTCGAGATTGGCGGCAAAGCCCGCCTGGATGATCGAGCCGGAAGGCCCGAGCAGCGCGCCCTTCTCCTCCTGGCGGATCAGCGCCTCGGTGGCGGTCATCTGCGGGTTTTGCACCAGCGTCTGGAACAGGTTGACGAACATCATGTCGCGGATCTCCTCCGCGCGGCTCGCCGCATAGTCGAAGGCATAGCTCGGGTTCTGGCCGGTGGCGATCGGCTGGATCAACGGCCGGCCATTGTCGTCGATCAGGCCCGGATAATTCTCGCCGGGATTGAGCACCGGCACGTAGTCGAGCCTGGCCTTCGACGCCGTCGGCGGATCGGTGATCTGCTGCAGGGCGCGCAGGCCGGAGCGGCGCACGGCGTTCTCCTCGCGCACCGTAGTCAGCGCTTCGATGGCCGGCGAGATGCCGTAGGCGTCGCCCTCGTAGCGGCGCCAGTTGAAGGTCGAGACCGGGAAGGTGCGGAAGCCGCTCTCCCTCACGATCTCCTCCTCGTCCTCGATGACATGGTAGGAGGCGAAGGCCTGGTCGAGATATTGGTAGAAGCCGCCCTTGCGGTACATGCGGCGCTCGTCGCGCGGCTGCACGCACTGGATCAGCGAGATCTTCTCCTCGCATTTGGCCGGGTCGTCGACGAGAGCCTTGATGCGCGTGGGCAGCTTTTCGTAGCCGAGCAGCTGCGCCGCCTGGCGCGCCGTGCGCTCGTAGCGGCGATGGAAGATGTCGACCTGGCCCCAGCGGTTGCGCGACAGATAGCCCTCGGCCACCGGGACCGAGGCATAGCGGATCGGCGTGCCGCCGAACCCTTCCTCGGCGTAGAGATAGGCCGGGCCGTAGCGCACGACGTTCCTGAGGCACGCCTGCGTCGCCGGCACGAAGTTGGAGTTGGCGGAATAACGCAGCGCGAACAGGAAATCGCGGAGCGCCTCGGCCCATTCCTTCTCTTCGTCGGTCTCCTCGTCGTTCATCTCGGCGGTGGTCAGCCCGTGCCATTTCTCCGACTGCGGGATGATCAGGCTCTCCAGGCCAGCCGCGAGCCGGTTGGCGGCGGAGTTGATGGTGTTGGCGTAGACGCGTGAGCCGCGCCGCTCCTGCCGCTCGGCCTGGCTCTCGCGGCTGGTGCGGCGACCGGACCAGATGTCGGGCGCATCCGGATCGCAGAACTCCGCCACCGCTTCCCAGACGGGTTCGTAGGCGGCGCGTTCGGTCTCGAGTTCGGCCTGTCGCGACAGGATATCGCGGGCGCGGGTATCGGTCATGGGAATCTCGCTTGGTTTGGCGGGGGCTGTTCCTCGCCCCCACGAGAGTGGGGGGAGAGGTGGCTCGGCGCAGCCGAGACGGAGAGGGGCTGGCGCCGCGTTGCGTATGATGGAGAACGATTGAGCCTTATCCTGCGAAGCTGGCGCAGCCCCTCTCCGGCCGCGACGCGGCCACCTCTCCCCGCCTTTGGCGGGGGCGAGGAAAAGATTGCGCTGTCATCTTTTGCGCACGTCTCTGTGCTCTATCTCTGCTCGCGGCGGGCAGGAGGAGGTCGAGAATGACAAGCCTTGCCGGCGCCTTGAAAAATCGCGGCAAACACGCCGTGAAGCGACTGCTTCGCTATGACAATCGCAACTGGCTGCGCATCCGCCAGATCGAAGCCTTCACGGTTTTCCTCGAAGCGGCCCACCGCAAGTCGCGCGACGTGATCGAGATCTCGCCGGGCTGGAACCGCTACTGGCGGGCGTTGTGTCCGGACTACCGCTCGGTCGATTTCCCGGACTTCGACATCTGCCGGGATCGCACCGAGGAGCAATATTCCATCGTCATCGCCGACCAGGTGCTGGAGCATGTGCAGCGCCCGCAGGCGGCGGCGGCCAACATCCATGCCATGGTGAAGCCCGGCGGCTGGGCTATGGTGGCGACGCCCTTCCTGTTTCGCGTGCATGCCCGCCCGCACGACTACAACCGCTGGACGCCCGCGGGGCTGAAGCAGCTGATGGTCGAAGGCGGCTTTGGCGAAGACGACGTGCAGGCCTTCGGCTGGGGCAACAAAGCCTGCGCCAAGGCGCATATCGGCGGCCCGGTGCGGGCTTATGGGGTGTGGCGGGACTTGAGCAACGACGAGGAATACCCGCTTATGGTGTGGGCGTTCGCGAGGAAGGGGGCGTGATCTCGCTATGAGGCGTGAATTGTATTCTGTATTGCTAAATTCGATGCTACTAATATCCATGCGGCTACCGGGGATCGCCACATGGATTTCGTCGAGCATATTTTCGCCGGCATCTGGGGCGCCGGCGTGCTTGCTGCGATCTGGTACGCTTGGACGCGGCCTTCGCCACCCGCCGCCAAAAAAAGCGAGGATCGGGATTTGCGCGAGTGGCTCGACGACCAACTGTAGTGCTCCCTTCCTCCTGGAAGAAGGTTGCTAGCCCCTGCGCTTCACCAACCGCGCATGCCGCCTCCAGTACCACCAGTCCAGCACGCGTCGGCGGAAGCTTCGTTTCATCGCGGTCATGACGTCATACTCCCAGCAGCACGCGGCGTCGGCCGGCGACGTCGCTCGGCGCAAGGTCGGTCTTGACGGTGGAGAGCGTGCCCTGGCGCTGCTCGAGCTCAGAGCGAAGTGCTGCTTCCCGCGCCTGCACGTCCTTGTCCTGCGCGGTCGGCACCGGCGGCAGCGGCTTCAGTTCCGGTGGTTTTTGAAAGAGACACATGGTTCCTGCTTTCCCCGAGGTTAGAGGTTCTTATCCAGTCATAGAGGAAGAAATCTTCGCCGTTCCTGCCGTAACCCGGCAGGCGGCAGCGTTGCGTGGCGCCAAGCCTGTCCAGCCAGCGCAAGGCAAGATCGTTCTCGGCAAGCGCCCTCGCCTCGACCCGCCAGGCGCCCCTGGCTGCGACCTGGGGCCCGAGCACGGTATGGAAGAAGCGCGTAATCTCGGGCACGCAGCGCCTCATGCGGCGCGTGCCCCAACTCCAGGCGATCCAAAGCCCACTCCGCTGCTCGGCCGCGCCGAAGCCCGCCTCCGGATTGCCGTCGAGTTCGGCAGCATAGGCAAAGCCCTGGAGCGCCGTCAGCGCCAGCAGCGCCGGTGACCAGTGGTCGAGCTGGCAGTCGATCTCGGCCCGGTCCTCCGGGCGCAGATTGGCAGCGACGTAGGAGAGATCCCGCAGGGTTGCGGGCACGATGCGGATGGGCATGGACAGACTCCCGCCGGTCAGCAGCGAGGCCTGCCAGCGACGTGTTGGTCTAGAAACTCTGACGCCCTGGTCCCGGCGTATGTCTCGGAATTGTTCTACGGCTCGATATGATCGAGATACGCCTCGGTGAGTTTGGCGAGGATGCTATTCCTCATCGTAAGGCTCGACTATCGCAACGAAAATACCCAACGAATCAAGTAGATCAAAAGCGCGTTCCGAAATGACGAGGCGGAAGGGCACCGCGATCCCGAAGTCGTCCTGACCCGCCTTTCCACGCACTTTCAACCAAACGAAACGCGGCAGTACCACGCCGGGTTGATCTTCCTGAAATTCTTCCGAGGTCGTCACCTCGGCGTCGGCGAACGTTGCGCCTGAAAAGCCCATCTTCTGCAATGCGCGCTGGGCTTCTTCAGTGACAAGGAAACAGGGAAACGTCGCGATAATCACATCGCCGAACCATGCGTTTACCTTGTAGTGGAGCTTGGTTACGATCGGTGGATGAACGCTCGAGTCGAGAACCGTGCCTTTGCCGATTTCACCAGCCGGGTGCGGCCGTATTTTAAAAAATCGCATCAGAGGAAGACCGATCAACCCGCAAAGTTGTTGTCCACGAACATTTCCGCAAATTGCTGAGGCGTGAGTGTCACCTTGTTGTCTTGGTTGTCTTGCGCGCGATCCGGAAGTCGTCTTGACCAGCCTTTCCATTCACTTTCAACCGAACGAAATGTGGGGTTCCAGCCCAGGTTGATCCTCTTGAACTTGCTCGCGCTCTCCCAGAGCATGCTACGGTAGCTGTCATCTGCCGCTCGCAACCGTTGACTTTGGCTTTCTAAGTATGCAACCCTTGATTGATCGACGTCAAGCCGGCGTGCCTGACCAGCAACGCGTCGAAGCCACGATGCTAAGTATTGGCCGAACCGCGCACGGTTGAAATTTTGGAAAGCGACTCTGGTAATCGGGGATTTCCCTCTTGAAGTCAAAATTCCTCTGATCATCAGGCATGATCGCCGGTGAATTCTGAAATGGCTTCACTTCGTGCTCATACACCAGCCGTTTGCCGAATGTCTTTCTGAACTCGATCATCCCATCTATCAAGGACTGTACATAGGCCCTTTGAGACTGATCGACGACTCTGGATTGGAGATCGTTAAGCTTGTGTACCAGTGTATTCTTTTTTAGAGGAGCCTCGGGATCAAAGATCCCATTCAGCGCATTGAGGTCTGGGTTGTATGGATTTTTTTGGGGGCCATCCGCGAAATAAGCATCGGGACCCGAAAAGTAATTATCAAGAAGGTCCATCGCAAAGCGCCGGGCGTCCTCCTGACTGATCGAGGCACCACGGGTCCCAATGGGTGGTAACCCCCGCCTTTCAATGGATCCCATCAACACGGCTCCTTGATCTATATAAAAGCGTTATCTAGGATGGATTCTCAAATGCAGCTCGGATCGAAGGTCTTTATTTCTGCGGCGACGCTCATTTTTGCCACGACGCTTTCGAGTCTTGCTCAAGATGCCTCCAACAGCTATCCTATAAAGTTTGCTCTAAAGACGAGCGACGGGCGATATTTCGGCGGAACTGCTGTGTGTAAAAAGAACTCCGACTGCCATGTGCAGTTCGACAAAGGATTCCGAATGAGTCTTATTGACTACAAAGATAGCTATAGCTTCTCTATATACAATATAAGTGACGAGCCCTCCCTGCAACGATGCTGTTCATTTGAAAACGGAAAAGACACCGTCTCCCTATATCGAAAAAACAGAAAACATGCTGTGAGATTGTACAATTCGGTGAGACAAGATCTTTCTTACAAGAAACTTATAGTATACGGGGATATTTTCATAGATACGTCGGGCAGAGATTAATACTACTGTAAACTCATCATCACACTAACATAAATTAATTGCTTTATAAGCGACATTCTCAGATTTGGATCGACCGTATCGCCCAATAGGCTGCGGCTCAGTGCTCGCGTGGCTTCGCGTTGCGATTTGTTGCCAATCAACGACATAATGGCGTCTTCAGCGATAGAGTTCGGCAACGGCTGAACGTCTTCTATGCCGAGCTGACGTTGAGCGGAAACCGACCAGAGCATAGCGTTCTGATAGCCTTTGGTGTTCGACACATTTTTCCATGCCGCATCCACGGCAGAAAAAACTTGGCGAACATAGGCTCCGGGATCTGCAGTCCTCGCTCCCAGATTCCGCTTTGCAGCCTCCACTAACAGATCGGGATTGGTTTGAACTTCCTGCTGAGAGTTCGTCGCGCCAGACGCGGTATTGCTAAGTAAAGCCTGGATCGCCAGGTTCAGCATGGTCCGCATGCCGAAGGCTTGGCGACCAGCGTCAATCTTTCGACCGAACTCCTGATACCGCTCGCCGCCCTCCTCGACGCCATAGACGGCGGTGAAATCCGCGGCGTTTGGCATGGTGCCGGAGTAGCTGCCCGTATTGGCAATTGCGTCCGGAGCATTCTGCGAAGCGAGATCGATGTTGGCGCGCGCCTCGATCAGCCTGTTCATTGTCGCGGCGCGCGCTTGGCGGAGCAGCCGCCGAATACCGTCGGGCGATAGATCCGCACGAGGATCGACGACGGGATCGCCGGCTTGGCGGTCACCCGCCACCGGTGCGGCGCTGAGCATCTCGGTTGCCCGCCCCGGATCGCGCGCGATCAGCGCCTCGATTCGCGCCGTCACCGCGCGCTCGCGCCAGGCGGCTTCGGTCTGCAGCCTGATCTGCGGGTCGAGGTTCATCTTGGCGATGAGATCGAGGCCGGCGTGGCGGGCGGCATCGAAGGCAGCATGGTCGTCCGGGTCGCTCTTGGCGATTGTGTCGAGTTCTTCGGCCTGGGCCGCCGACAACTGGTCCTGCTCATACCGGGCGCGGCGCTGGAGCTGCCGCATCGCCATGCGCACCGAGCCTGCCTCCCGCAGGGCCGGCTTGCGGCTGGCGAGGCCGGCGCGCAGCTCGGGCGGCGGCGTTGCGGAATGAGGGGCCGGCTGTACGAGCCTCGTCATCCTAGGACGAAGCGGGGAGCGGAGCGGAGCGACGCGGCGTAACGCTAAACTGATTGCGACGGTTACAGAATTCCGCACCGTTGCGCTCTAGGGCAGGCGTCACGGCATGGATACTCGGGTCAAGCCCGAGTATGACGAAGTGAGAGGGCGGCCCTCGTTACCTGAAAGCTCCCAGCGGGTCGCTCTGTCCCGCCGGCCGGCGCGCCGTCTTGAACTCCGCCGGGTCGACGATCGCCTCGCGCAGCATCATCACGCCGTAACGTGTCGCGGCCATCAGGTCGTCTCGCAGCTTCACCACTTGGCCGTTCTTTCGATGAAAAAGCCTGAATTCCTCAAACCATGCGCGAAGGGTGGAAAACACCTTGAAGCGGCCGGACTGCATGCGGTCGAGCATGTCCATCAGTCCGGCCTCGACCGAGACGGAGCCATCCGCGAAGCGGGCGTGGCTGGCCAGCATGTTCAGCCCATGCGCGGCATATTGCTTTGCCAGCGCCACGCCGGCGCCTTCCAGCGTTTCACGGCGGCCGTCGCGCGGCCAGGCGAAGGGCAGCCAGTCGCCCCAGGCCTTCAGCGCCAGCGCCTGCATCGCAGGCGTCTGCTGGGAGGCGCGATGAGCCTTCGTGACGTAGACGACATCGGCCTCGGTATCCCAGGCGAGCTCGACCGCGGCCGACGGATGGTCCCAGCCGAAATCGAGCGCGCCGATGCGCGGCCACCAGCGCGGCAATTTGAAGGGCTCACAGGCGATCGCCTCCTCCGCCACCGGGAAGATGCGGCCGGAGCCCAGCACCGGAATGCCTTTGGCGCGTGCTTCGCGCTCGTGCTCGGGATAGGCCGCAACGATCTCGGCGCGCTGCCCGGGCGAATAATGTCCGGCATCGTCGATGGTCATGAAGGTAACGTGGCGGGACATGGCAACTCCACTTCCTCGCCCCGCGAGAGCGGGGAGAGGTGGCGCGGCGAAGCCGCGACGGAGAGGGGACGGCGCCGGCTTTCGACAGAAGAACGGGAGGCTAAACGCCCTACGAAGGCCCCTCTCCGGCCGCTGCGCGGCCACCTCTCCCCGCTCTCGCGGGGCGAGGAACTGGAGCCATCACGTCGCTATGTCGTTCACCGGCGCCAGCGGCGCGGGAAGCGCGGCCTCGCCAAGCCCCCGGCGCAGCTCGATCTCGATGTCGCGGCAGATTTGCGAGATCGGCACGTCGTTGGCGTTGCCTTCGAACGGATTGGCGCTGCTTTCGCCGACAAGGTCCAGCGACATGTAGACCCAGCCCAGCAGCGCGCTGAAAGGGATGGTCAGCCAGATCGAGATCCAGCCGAGCACGCCGCCCAGCTTGGCCATATCGGCAAAGACCGGAACGACCCCGAAGGGCAGCAAGGTGCAGAAGATGATCATGAACATCGAGCTCACGATCGCGTATTGCCGGGGATAGGGATTGTTCTTGATGCGATCGCAACGGGCCTGCTGGTCTTGGAAGTCGCGTATCAGCTTGACCAGCTCGGAGTAGACCTGCGTCGGAACGGCTGAACTCTTCAGCAAGCCGTTGACCTCGGCCAATTGCCAATCGAGAAGTTCTATCGCCGGCTGTGGCGATTTCAGCACGCTTTCGGCTTCCTCGCCCAGCAGCCTGTGCAGTTCCTCGGCAAGCGACGTCTTATCCTCCTGGATGTGATAGCGGCGCCGCCGGAACTCGATGTTGGCTGCTTTCGCCAGCGATTCCCAAGGCATCGGCCGCCGCAGCGAAAAGCGCAGCGCCGTCAGCCAGGCAAGATGGCGATAGATCAGCTGCCGGGCGGCGGCAGCATCCATGAAATCGCGGCAGAAGCCGGACAGCATCCGGCTGCTGGCGGTGATCTGTGAAAAGGCCTGCAGGGCCTCGTTGGCGCGGGTGAAGACCTGCGAATTCTTGAACCCGGCGACCAGCGACACCGTGGTGCCGAGCACCAGCACGACCGACCATGGCACCGAGAACCCAGCTGTCGCCGGAAGGCGGTAGGTGGCGATCGCCAGCCCGCTCACCACCATCATGTAGATGACGCTGCGCCGCGACCAGAGCGCGAAGTCCAGCAACCGGTAAGAACGGCCTACATACATTCCTGAAATCCCTTACGGCATGCAAATCGCGCGACCGCGCATTCGCGCACCATAAGCGGTGGAAATCGTTTTGAAAGCTCCAGTTCCTCGCCCCCACGCGAGTGGGGGAGAGGGTGCGGCGCCAACTTGGATGAACGGACACGGATCACTCGGAGATGCTGCCGCCCTGCGAAGACCCCTCTCCGGCCACCTCTCCCCCCGCTTCGCGCGGGGCGAGGAAAGCGTTCAGCCCTTGTAGCCTTCGTTGACGCAATCGTTCTTCCAGGCCCAGTCGAAGTCGGCCTGCGACATGGACGAGCCAAGACCCGGCTCGACGAAGGGTCCAGCGGTGTTGTCGATATAGACGATGAAGCGCGCTTCCTTGGTGAAGATGCCGACCTTGCTGATGACGACACCGCAGGTCTGGCCGGTCGCGCTGTCGCCGGTGAGATCGACATGCGAGAAGGTTGCCGCCGGATCGTTGATCAGGCCGCGCATCCTGGCTTCGGCCGCAGCGATCGCATCGGCGCGCCAGTCGCCGGCGGAGCCAGAGCAGGCCGAGAGCAGCGCGCAGGCAAGAAGCAGCTTCGGGAGAGGTCGCATGTCGGCTCCGGATCGCGGCCGGAAGCTACTCGACCTTCGGTTGCCGCCAAAGCGGCATCGCAGATCATGGTTTCGGCGCGGTTTCGCAAAGCTCCAGTTCCTCGCCCCCACGCAGTGGGGAGAGGTGGCGCGGCGAAGCCGTGACGGAGAGGGGCAGCGCCGGCTTTGGTGACGGAGCGGACAGCAACTCGCAAGGCTTGTCGCCCTACGAAGACCCCCTCTTCGGCCGCTGCGCGGCCACCTCTCCCCCGCTTTGCGGGGGCGAGGAACGCAAACCCTGAACCGCCTCCGCGCTCAAAAACCTGAGCACCACATCGCTCATCCCCAACAGCGGCGTGAACGTCACGATCGTTATGCCGTCGGTCGCGTTGGTGCGGGTGAGGCCCTCCGAATAAATGTCCAGCGGCGGTTCCTCGTCGAACCAGACGCCGTGCAGCGTCTCGCCCTGCCATTTCTCGCGACCCTTTTCGTAACTCTTGAACGAGAGCACGCTTTCGCCCGCCTGCACGTCGCCGCCACCGCCCCAGCGCACGACGACGCTGTCCAGCGCTCCCGGCGCGCCGCGCCCCATCACCGTGTCGGCGATGGCATTGGCCGGGATCATGCCGGTGCCCCATTCTGCCTGTTGCTGCGGCGGGCCGACCAGCACGCGCTGCGGGTTGTCGCGCGTGCCTTCGCCGGTGACGCCGGCGGCCCAGAGCCTGACGGGCTGGTCGAACACCTTGCCCGCCCACCAGTCCGGATAGCGGCCGGTGAGGTGCATGGCCCATTCCGCGCCCCCTGCCCTGGTCTTGCCGAGCTGGTTGCCGGCCATGAACAGGCGCTCGCGGTTCGTTGCCCCTGCCGCGTGAAAATCAGCCTGCCGATTGTACGGCGCGTAGGCCTGAAGAAGATTGCGGCGACGGCGTTGGTCCATCTCCTCGAGCAGCGCCAGATAGGTTTGCATCACTGTCGAGGAGCGGCCGGACGTTCGCTTCAAGGCCGCGGATGCGCCTGCGGATCTCCTCATCGCTCAACTGCCCGAGACTGTTTTGATTGGCATCGACACTTTCGGAGAAATCCTTAGGCAGCATCGTCAGCACGACCTTCAGATACTGCTCCGGTTTTTCGGCCCGCACCGCGGCGATGACGCCGGCGCCATGGGCGCGGAAGTCGGCGCGAAGGGCTGCCGCGAAATCGTCGACGAGCGTTTTTCGCGGGCGCTTCGGGCGAGTGGCCAGAGCGGCCCCGGCTTGGGGGCCCTTCGGCTTTCGGCTTGCCCGCTTCGCGCCGGCGCGGCGCCTGCTTTCGTTAACCATGGGTGGCCGCTTGCGATGGCCCGGCTTTCGCCGCCTTGACCTTGCGGACCTTGCGCGCTGGTTTCCTGCGTGGCCTGGCGCTGGCCTGCTTGGCGGTCCGGGCATCGGCGGCCGGCGCGGCCATTGCTTTCCGCTTCGCCGTCACCGCGCGGACGGAGGACGGGCCGAGGCCGTGGCGCGGAAAACCGAAACCGGCGACGGCCTCATCAGGGCCGCCGCGAACCATGCCGATGCGCACGCCTGGCGCGACCTGCTCGACACGGCCTGAGCCGCGCGGCAGGCTCGACCCCTCGAATTCGCCGATGGCGCTGACGATCTCGGCGCCGTCATCGGCGGTGACCATGGTGGCATAGCGTGGCATCTGGGCCTCGAGCAGAATGTTGACAGCGCAGGACAGAGGAGCGCCGCCCCGCCAGCGCTTCGAAGGGATGGACGGTGAGGAAAATAAAAACCCGCCGGGCGGCGGGTCGTTGGCGCAAATCAGCACCATGGACAAAATAGTAGCATAGCTGCCTTCACCGGGCAATAGCTTCTAGGTACATTTTCCTACATTCCTCAAAATCGCAGCGCCCGGCGCGCCACACCCATAAATTGAAACGCCGGGCCAGATTACAACAAATTTTGTCGGAACCAACCTTGGTCCGACGGGTTCCATCCTTAGTCGCAACGTGACGGACGACCGTCTCGCAACAGAGGAGAAAGATCATGCTTACGAAGATTCTTGCAGCTTCGGCGCTGACCATCGGCCTCGCCACGGCGGCGATGGCTCAGAGCGCCGGCACCGCCGGAAATGAGGGTGGCGGCAGCGGCCAGACCATTACCGTGGAGCCGAAGACGCCGGCCAGCCCGTCGCCCGACCAGGCCGCGCCGCCCGATACCGGCACGACCGGCAGTGTCACCGGCGGCGACATGAATTCAAACGCCGACAAGAACTGCCCGAGCAGTCCGCAAGGCGCGGTGGGCGATGCCAACAACAGCACCGCCGGCACGATGCAGCCGAACGTGAACGACAAGAACTGCGGCAAGTAAGGGCATCGGGCTTGCAGCGCAGGGCCGTGGAGCACGCTCCGCGGCCCCGGTGTTTTGGCCGGGCGGCGCGCCCGCGGGAACAATGAGGCGTGATGGCCGTTCCAGGAGGCAAAAAGGAGAGACCGATGGCAGACAATGACACCAGCACCACCAATTCAGCCAACGGCAACGTGAAAGCCACCGCCGCGCGCAACCGTCCCGCGTCGCGCAGCAGCGCGCGTGCCACGCGTGCATCGGAAGACGCGATGAAGAAGCAGATCGCCGAGTTGAAGCGCGAGGTGAACCGCCTGAACCGTGCGCTTTCCGAACAGGCCGAGGAGGCCGCCGAGACTGCGCATGGCTGGTACCGAGGCGCGGCCGACCGCGCTTCGAACCTCTACAGCGGCGCCTCCGACCGCGCGTCGCGCGCCGCAAGCCAGTTGCGCAGCCAGGCGCACAGCGTTTCGGAAACGGTGCAGCAGAACCCGGGCACCTTCTCGACCGCGATGTTGATCGGCGGCCTGGTCGGCTTGCTGGCCGGCATGGCAATCAGCAGGAATTCCGATCCAGACCCGGACTGGCTGCATCGCTGGCACAGGTAGACATTTCCGGTCCGGCTGCACCCAGCCGCGACCGTCCAAAGTAGTGAGCGCAGGCTGCTTGCGACGGCCGCGCAGAAAGGAAGGCCGGGCTATTGCGCCCGGCCCTTTCTTTCCAGGTCTTTTTCGTTTCAAAATTGTGCCTTGCCGCTCTCTTGCTGTGGCCGGTTGTCCCCCGGGCTGGTCATTAGCCGGAGCTTATGGGATCATTCCCCAAGGGAATCGCGGAGAGCGGCATGGACAGACCTGCCATGGCATCCGTCTTTCGGATGCGGCATGTACCTGCAAGCATTTCGGGCGTTCGCAGCCTGGGCCGAGGCCAGGCCGATCCGATCTTCCATTCGAGACCACTCGGCGAAGCGATCCGCTTCATCGCCCAGGCCGAGGGCCAATACGACCTCAGCGCCGTCGCCGTCTTCTATGGCGACCGCCAGACGCCGCCGCTCGGCAACCGCGAGATCAGGCAGCTCTGGAGCGAATATGGCGAGCGGTGGATGGAGGCCTGAACCGCGCCGGCTTTCCCCCGTCCGGATCGGAAACGCCCCTCATGCGTTCTTGAGGCGAGGTCAATGGGAGGAACGCCATGAACGTCGCCAATCTCCAGCTCGAGGGCCTGCTGATGGCTGTCGCCGCAATCAACCATGTGCTCGTCAAGAAAGGCGTGCTCAGCGTCGAGGAGATCGACATCGCGCTGCGCAAGGCCGAAGCCGGCGAGACCGGCGAGGAGCGCTCGGAGGCGATCTCGGCATCGAACCGCGACGCCATCAATTTCCCGATCCGCCTGCTCGAACTTGCCAACCAGTGCCAGCCGGAAGCGGACATGCCGTCCTTCTCCAAGCTGGCGCGCATGGTCGGGCAGATGAAGGAGCCGTATAACGACCAGATGTGAGGCGATGGGAGGGCGCCTTGCCTGGAGATGCAGGCGCCGCCCCTTATCCGCCCTTCGGGCACCTTCTCCCCCTAGAACGGGAAGAAGGAAGGGTCATGCCCGGCCCGGCCAGCCCTGCTTGAGCGCGAGCACGCTGCCCGGGCCGTGGACCGCGGCGTAGAGCAGGCCGGCGGCGAATGGGAAATGCGACATGAAGGCGCCGAACTCGGCCTGGTCCGCCGTCCAGTGTGACGGGCCGTGAAAGGCAAAGCCGAGGAAGACGACATAAACCGCGCCGATCAGCGCCAGCGGCGTCATGAAGGCGCCGGTCAGGAAGGCGATCACCAGCAGCGTTTCAAGGATCGCCGCGCACCAGGCGAGGAACAGGGGGAACGGGAAGCCGGCGGCGGCGATGTAGCCGGCCGTGGCGCCCATATCCATCAGCTTGAAGGCGACGCCCATGGCGAACATGGCGGCGAAGATCAGGCGGGCGACGAGAATGGCGGCGGTCTGCCAGGTCGATTGCGTTTCCACGATGTTCCTCCGGGTTTGTCTGTTGATGCCCCAAGGACGGGCGGAGGGAGATGGTTCCGACAGGGATGGAGAAAATTGTTTGGAGCGCCCTCTTCCTCGCCCCTGCCGCAGGCGGGGAGAGGTGGCGCGGCGAAGCCGCGACGGAGAGGGGGCTGCGCCGGCGGCGGCAGCATGAACGCCACGCGACGAGCCCTTCCCGCCAACTGTGCGCTCTACGGAGGCCCTCTCCGGCCGCTACGCGGCCACCTCTCCCCCCGCTTCGCGCGGGGCGAGGAAGAAGGCTCAGCCCGGATGGCTGATCGATTCCCGCACGGTGCCGTATTCGGCGCCCCAGCGATCGGTCATGTCGCAGCGTATGTCCCACAGGTCGGGGAAGAAGCGGTGGCGGGCGCCGCCTTCGAGGATTTCCACCGGCCGGCCCTTCAGCGACTTCGCGCCGAGCCCGATCGAGCGGTGGATCAGATAGAGGTGATTGGCGCGGAATTTCTGAAACAGCTCGTCGAATTCGATCAGCGCCTCGGCCACGACGTAAGCATCGCCGTGGTCGTAATGCTCGTCATAGATGTCCTGCACGGTCTGCCCGCGGCCATCGAGATAGGCATGTTTGAAGGCCCGCCAAAGATCCGGCGGCAGGCGCAGCAAAAGCTTGAAGCCCGGTGATTCCTGGCCGCTGCCATTGCCGAGCTGCAGGCGGATCTGCTGGTACTCCTTGGGCGACATGGTCTCCAGGAGATCGAGCTGCGCCGTCATCATGCGCATCAGCCGGTGGACGCGGCCCATCAGCGTGACGATGCGGTGCGTGTCCTGTCTCTCCAGATAGTCGAGGACATCGACCAGCGTGTAGGCGATGAGCTTCATCCACAATTCCTCGACCTGGTGCACGATCTGGAACTGCAGCTCGTCTGCGTTGACCATGTCGGCAAGCGGCTTCTGGCAGGCGAGCAGCTTGTCGCATTGCAGATAGACGCCGTAGTCGCGCATCTCGGGCGCCTCGATGCGGGCGTGGTAGTCGGATTTGTCCATGGCTCATCTCCTGGCGCGGGCATGGTTAGGCAGGCGCCAAGGATAGCGCGTTCGCGCTTGAACATTGTTCCTTTCTGTTATCCAATATTCCTGGATTGGAGCACGACACTTCGTCTTTATGGATATTTGGAGAACGCTTCATGCTGGATATGCTCGACCGCAAGATCGTGGCGGCCCTGGAGCGCGACGCGCGCCTCTCCTTCGGCGAGCTGGCCGAGGAAGTGGGCCTGAGCAAGACGCCATGCTGGAAACGGGTGAAGGCGATGGAAGAGGCCGGCGTCATCCGCGGCTATTCCACCCGTGTCGATCCCGCTTCGATCGGCTTCGGCATCGAGGCCTTCATCCAGGTGTCGATCGACTTCGAAGTGTCGGACGCCTTCGAGGCGGCAGTGAGGAAACACCCGCTGATCCGCCGCTGCTACGCCACGACCGGCGAGGCCGACTATCTCCTGCAGATCGTCACCGTCGACATGAGGGCGCTGGACAGGATGCTGCGCGAGGAGCTTAGCCGGCTGCCAGGCGTTCGCCGCACCGTCACCTCGATGGCGATGCGCGAGATCAAGGGCGACATCTCGTTCGCCGAGGCGGCGGCGCGTGCGTCGCTTTAGAAGCTGCAAGGTGATTTGAGGCCTCGGCGGCCCTCCCCAAACCGAACCGCGGATGCCAGCCGCACGGGCACCGCGCCGGACCCTGACTTTTTCTGGCATGGTCGAAGAACGGGCGCCGAACCGGTCTATAAGTCGGGATCGGGGGTATGCGGGTGGCTGATATCATCTCAAGCAGAATCGGGGCGGAGCCTGTCTTGTCGGCCGGGCGTCCGCGGTTTTTCACATCGACGGCGAATGCCGACATCGCGCGCCCCATCTTCCCACAACTCAGAAGCAATTCGGCAGCGGTGCTGCTCGCATCGACCATGCTGCTGGCGACGGCCATGGCAACCCACGCCGCGTCGGTCCTGCCGGAGCCGCGGGACGGAGTCCACCGGTCGATGGACCCGGCTGCGCTCATCCAGGACGCCAACCGCGCTCTTCTGGCTCAGGCCGCAGGGGGCAACGGCGGAAATGGGGGGAATGGTGGCTCCGGCGGAAATGGAGGGAATGGCGGCAACGGAGGGAATGGCGGCAACGGTGGCGCCGGCAATGGCGGCTCCGGCGGGAATGGCGGCGACGGCGGCAACGGTGGCGCCGGCAATGGCGGCTCCGGCGGGAATGGCGGCGACGGCGGCAACGGTGGCGTCGGCAACGGCGGCTCCGGCGGGAATGGCGGCGACGGCGGCAACGGTGGCGTCGGCAACGGCGGCTCCACCGGGAATGGCGGCGACGGCGGCAACGGTGGCGCCGGCAATGGCGGAACCGGCGGCAATGGCGGCGACGGCGGCAACGGTGGCACCGGCAATGGTGGAACCGGCGGCAATGGCAGTTCGGGCGGCGGTGGCGGCGCCGGCCATCACAACACCGGTTCCGGTCATTCCGGCAACGTCGGTTCCTGCGGCGCTTCCTGGCGATCGTCTTGCTGACGCGGCTTGACCTTAAGGCGCGTCGCGCCGAAGCGGATCAAACGGACCTGCAGCAAGCCTTTGTTTGCGCGCGGACGGAAAACCGCTGCGTAGTTTTCCTGGGATTGCTCTACGGACCGGTGCGGTAGGCGAAGTCGTCCATCGCGGCCTGCCAGGAGTGCTGCGTCCGGATCTCGAGCCGCGTGATGCGCATGTAGTCGGCCGCGAAATAGACCGGGCCGCTTGCGGACAGCACAAGCTGATCGTCATAGGCCGGCTGGTCGCCCCGCCAGGCCTTGAGAACAAGCGTCTCGCCCTCGGCGTCGTTCCAGCCGACGCCGAAATAGGCGCCCGTGAAATCGAACGGCTTGTCGCTGAACACCTGCCCGGGGTGGCCTGAGCTGTTATAGGCGATGAATTCGCCGGACATCGTCGTGTTGATGTAACCCGGGCCGTCGGTGAAACGCTGGTGCATGGCAACGAGATTGTACCAGTCGAGCCCGCCATAGCCGGACGGAATTTCGAACACGCCCGACGTCGTCATAAGGTCGTCGAAGCCGACGACGTGCTGTCGGGGCAGCGACCCCTCGGCGGGCCCGCCCTTGCCCGAAAACGCGGAGAGCACGACCGGCGCCTCGTCGACCACGATTTTGCGCCGTTCGGTCGCTCCGTCGGCCGAAACCTCGACCAGCCATTCGCCTGATGTCACGGGCGCGCTGAAGCGCCCATCCGGATCGACCTTGGCGGCGACGCCTACCCCGGCAGGCCCGGTGAGGGAAATTCGCGCCCCGGAAGCGGCTACGCCGCTGATCGTCAGGTCCGCCGCAAGGCCGACCGGATGCGTCGTGCGCTGGGCGATCATGTCGCCCGGCGAGCCGGGGGAAGCCGCATAATCGCTTTCCTGGGACGCGTTTGCGGTGGTGACGGAAAAGCCTGGCGGAGGCACGGCCCGGAACGAATAATGTCCGGGATCGACAACCTCGAGATTGCGCTGGAGAACCGACATCCGGAAGTTGGCAAAGCCGCTGACATTGGTCCATCGCATGATGGTGTCGCCATTCGGCTTGCCGAGCTCGACCGCCACATGCGACATCGGCCGGTCGCCGAGATCGTAGATCCCGTTCCTGTTGCGGTCGCGGAAAACCAGGATCGACGTGTTCATCTGGCCGCCGTTGAAGGCGTCCCACGTGCGCCTGGGATAATAGTCCGCCGCGCTGCCGGCACGCGCCGAGCCCCAGACCATGGCCAGGCCGGCGGCCGCGACGACGACGGCGCCCGGGAACGACAAACCACGCTTCACGAAATTTCCCCTCTGGCAGTCGGTGTCGGTCCGATCCCCTGGAGCCGCGCGATGATCCTGTCCACGGCATCCGCATCGAAATAGGCAAGATAGAGCAACGCCATGGTCGCGCTGAACGTATAGACCGGCAGCGTCAGATAGATGATGGCGTGAAAGGCCAGGCCCGGCAGGACCAGATAGCGCCTCGTCGCACGGAACGGCAGGCCGAAGGCAAGGCCATATTCGAGCGCGACCACACCGAAGGATACGACCGCGGCGGGCAAGGCAAGGCCGGCCGGGTAATCCGAACCCGCATAGAACCAGAGGAAGATCTGCTCGATCCGCGCGCCGCTCAGAAAGGCATGGTTCGACTTGTCGAAGGCGGCGAAGAAATAGAGCACCGACAGCTGCACCACGATCAGCCGCAGCCCCCACAGATTGCCACGCTCCGCCGGCGGCGCAACGCCCATGCGCTCGGCGTGCGCCACCGCCAAGTAGCGGCCCAGCGAATAGGAGCGGCCGCATGGGGTGAGCGCGACCAGAAGTGCCGCGACGGCGAGCAGATAGGTATGGTGGTGAGTCCAGGGCTCGCGCCCAAGCTGGTGGCCGAAATAATAGTACATCACCAGCCCGACCGACCCGGCCCAGACAGCGGCGGCGCGGCTCTGATAGCCCACGAACAGCAGCGTCGTCGCGACGAAGAAGTTGGCTGCCAGAAACAGGCCGATCGCCGACTGGTCCCTGTAGAGCAGCAACTCGCCGGCCCAGCGAGACCAGAACAGCATCGCCAGGCCGATGCGGATCAATGCGGAGGAGCGCGACGATCCCTCCGTATCGACCGCCCAGCCGACGAAGCGCGCCGCCACGGCGTGCGCCGAACGCCAGCTCATCCAGTCGGCGATCGCGTCAGCCGGCGCAGGCATTTTCGGCATCGGTATGGATGGTCTGCCAGCCATTGCGCGTGCCCAGCCGGGCGCGGACACGGATGTCGGCGCCCTGCCCGGCGACCGTGCAGAGCCGCTTGACGACGGATGCCAGTTCCTCGCGGCTTTCGATCCGCTTCAGCCTGCCGTCGCGAGAAGCGCCGAGCATCTCGAACCGGTCGAGCGGGATGAGCGCGCCGTCCGGCTGGCGGATTTCGAAGGAAGCGTCGATGACGCCCAGCCCGATCGCGCTGAACATGGTCCAGGAGCGCAGCCATGGCGTCTGCACCCCGAAGATTTGATCCACGGCCGGACCGGCGATCATGAACGCGGCGATCGCCGTGAAGGCGACCAGCCGCAAGCGTCCCGCCGACAGCCGTCCGGCAGGCTCCGCGCCTGTTCTGATCGAGATGATGTCCGCCACCGCGTACCCCCCGTCCCGACCATAGACCGGTTCAACGGCCGTTCCGCGACCATCCCAGAAAAAGTCAGGACGCGGCGCGGCGCGCGGGCACCCCACCCGCCTCGATGGCGAGGATCAAGGGCAAGATCTTTTGCGGAGGCTGCGGGTGCTCCCGAGCGGATGAGTGCTGGAGCGGACAACGTGGATGTCGGCGGGACAGCGGGCGCGGGGGATCGCGGCCCTAGGATTTTGCCGCTGGATCTTCGCTGGCGAACAAAGGCATAGCGTCAGTCGCCCGCGCCACCTTTTCCTTCTCCGCGTCGGCCTTGCGTTTCGGGCATTCCTCGAAATCATGGTCGCGGCCGCCGCAATAGGAGCAGCATTTGGCGGGGGTATCGGGGTTGAGCATCGAGACCATTCCCAAGAATGCACGAAAAGGTTCCCTGTTGCAGCAATTGCGTGAACGCCGCAATCACCGTCCAGCCCGATGCCCCCGATACCGCAATACCAGGGGCTCGCCGCTTGCGCGGCGGGCTCCCGCTCAGTCACCGCTCACGCATGCGCGTGGGGATGACGGAAGTCCCAGACGGCCCAGGCCGATGCCGCGACCACCAGCACGCCGAGCACGACGTGCGTGGCCATGACATGCGTGTCGGCCGCAAAGCCCAGCAGCCAGGGCGACACGATCAGCCAGAGCCCGAGGACGACGTTTACCCATTCCTCCCATTCGGCGAACACCGAAAGCGTCGCCAGCGCCACCGCGCCGAGCAGAACGCCGACTATCCAGGCGTTCCACGCGGGCACCATCGCCGCGGTGAATCCGATGACCCAGGGTGAGATGAACAGGCAAATCGCGAGGACCAGAGTGATCCAGTCCTGGCTCTTTCTTGCTTCCATCAGTTTGCTTGCCATGACAACCTCCATGGATGAAGCTTGACCAAAGCAATTGCATTCGCGTGGACATCGCACGCTTAGCCATTGATGTAATTACGCTTCTATGAAGCTGCAAGGTGCCGACCGGGTGGACAGCCCCGCGCGCCGGGTAGCGCAGCCTCTCAGAGGCTGAAGTCGGTTTCGTCCTCCGCCCCCAGCTGCGGCACGACGATTGCCTCGAGCGGCGCGTCGAGCTCCCACTTCACGCTGCCGGGAGCGCGTTCGAGGCTTGAGGAACCGCTCAGCGACTGCGGCGCCACCCGCTGCAGCACCACCGTGCCGAAACCCTTGCGGTCGGCGAAACCCTTGCGGTCGCCGAAACCCTTGCGGTCGGCCGCGTTCCGCCCGGCTTCGCTTGCTGTCGTCCCGGACGTTTCGTGCCACAGAAGATGAAAGCGCCGCTGCGCCTCGGGGCCGGCCTCGACCTTCCAGGTGATTTCGACGCGGCCGCCCTCGGCCGCCAGCGCGCCGTATTTGGCCGAGTTGGTGCCGAGCTCATGGAAGGCCATGCCGAGATTCTGCACCGCATTGGACTGCAGCGTAAGCAGCGGCCCGGAAAGCGAGATGCGCTCTTCGTGGCCGAAGGGCTTCAAATGCTCCTGGATCAGGTCGAAAAGGCTGGCGCCGGCCCATTCCGAGGTGACAAGCAAATCGTGCGAGCGCGACAGCGCCATGATGCGCGAGCGGATCATCTGCTCGAACTCGACAGGATCGGTCGAGCGCTTGCTGGTTTCCCTGACCATCGACAGGATCACCGCGAACTGGTTCTTTACCCGATGGTTGACTTCGCGCATCAGGAGGCGGATGCGGCGCTCGCTTTCCTTGGCGGCGGTGATGTCGCGGGCGATTTTCGATGCGCCGACGATGTCGCCGGCACTGTTCTTGATCGGCGAGATGGTCAGCGAAACGGCAACCAGCGATCCGTCCTTGCGCCTTCGGGTGGTCTCGAAGCTAGGGATGCGCTCACCGCCGCGGATCCGAGCGATAATCTCGCTCTCCTCGTTCTGCATATGATCGGGGATCAGCATCAGGATCGACTGGCCGATGGCCTCTTCGGCGCTGTAGCCGAAGACGCGCTCAGCCGCCTGGTTCCAATCGGTGATGATGCTGTTCAGATCCTTGCCGATGATGGCATCGTAGGAAGAATCGACGATGGCCGCCAGGCGTGCGTCAGCGCTTGCGTCCTGGCGGATAATCCCCCCGATTTTTGTCATATGCTGAAGGTAGCGCCGGACTGCATAAAGGCAACATCCTAATCGGCCGAGTTCTCGGCGTCGCCGTGCGCTTTCGCCGGTCGCACGACGCCGAAATCCTGCGACTTGATCCCGATTTCCGCCATCAGAAACCCTTCCGAGGCGAGGCCGCGGCGCAAAAGCTCCCGCACCGCCGCGGAGCGGCTGGGCATGCGCTTTTCAAAGCGCCAGTTCTCCAGAGCCGCGAGTTCTTCGTCATTGAGCATGATCTGCAAACGCTGCGGACGCTCAAGTTCAGCCACGTGTGCCTCCCTTTAAAGGCTACAAATGCCACGAGTTAGTATATGTCTTATTTTGCAATTAACTAGGTTACGTCCAATGAAACGTCAAGGTCGCTCTGTGAGTCAAAACCGCAACAGACCAACGATGCCAACGATGCGTCTACCAAGCACTACGTGCTCTATCATAACTGACTGATATCATTTCTATTTTTTTAATTTCCACTTGCCATTCCAGGGCCAGGGGAGCATCATCGAATCAAAGGGATAAACCGTCCGTGAAAGGGAGGGTTTTCCATGCGGATAAGATACACAAACAAGCTGAGAGACGACGCCCACAGCCGGGTACAGACCGCCCTGTGGGCTCACGGAGTCGTGAATCTGGTCGTGGTGGCTGAGGAGATAAGGCTCCTAAATCTCGCCGAAAACATCGCCCGCGAGGACATCGAGGAGTTGGTTCTGCAAGTCGCGCAACTCTATGGGGCGATCGTGGAATTCGATGAACAGGCGCTTACCGCGCTCGACCTGCCCGATGCCAGCGGCCGCGACAATCGCAACGATCTGGAAAAGGCGCTCAGCGAGCGATCCTTGCCGGACGGGTCCATGGAACACCTGCTTCAGGTGGATCGGGGCGCATAAAAGCCTCGCCCTCCCCCCATCAGTCGCGTCATGCGATTGGCGAACTTGGGGTCGAGGCCGCTGCGTTCAACCAATCGAGGCGCCCTGGAAACTTCCTCCTGCCTGCTCTCGCAGTATGACCTGCCGGCCAGCCTTTGCTGGCTAGCGCTTGCGGGCCGGTTTCTTCGGCGCGACGGGAGGTGCGTCGGCCTCTTGCGCCAGCCTGGCTTCGCGCAACCGCTTTGTCTTGGCAGCCCGGGCAGCCGCTTCCAGGTCCTGTATCTGTCGCGCGACGCGGGACGTCGTGTCGGTCTTGGCTTCCGTGCGGGATGGGACCGGCTTGAACAGGCCGGTATCCGGTAGCGACTTCATTGTTTTCTCCTTGTTTCACGCAATTCCGTACGAAAAAGCGCGTCACACTTTTCCAGGAATTGCCTAAAGCGCGTCGCGTCGAAACGGATTCACGCGACGCGCTTTAGGTCGTTGCTTGATGCATGTCGTTGTCGCAAAACCGAGGTCACTTTTGCGCGACATGCATTAGAACAAAAAAGGCCGGGCACAGCCCGACCTTCTCCAACGCGCGTGTGCGGCCGATGCCAGTACATCCGTGGTCAAAGGACCCCGAGGCGCTGTGATCAGGCGGCTTGCAGATTGTCTGCCGAGCTCTTGCCGTTGCGAGCATCCTTCACGATGTCGAAGCTGACCTTCTGGCCCTCGACCAGAGAGCGCAGTCCTGCGCGCTCCACGGCTGAAATATGGACGAATACGTCCGGCTGGCCGCCGCCCTGCTCGATAAAGCCGAAACCCTTGGTGGCATTGAAGAACTTCACCGTTCCAGTAGTCATTGCGATCTCCTTACAAATCGACGCAAAATTATACGCGCCCGACAATCGCCGAGCGACGCTATCTTCGAAATTGAGAGGGAAGATCGTAAGTGCGCCATTTAGCGCGAAAACAACGTTCTTTCAGCAAGATCGATCTTCCATACATAGCGCTAAATTTCCTGATCGACAAGGCTTTTCAAAATAATACTTCCGAAGATGGTGTTGCGATCGAGAGCCAACCAGCCGAGGGCAACGAGCCAGCCGACAAGGCGTTGGATCCTGGAAGAGAAAGGGCAACGGCGGACGACAACCCGATCTGGAATGAGAACCACCTACCCTTGGACGAGTTCGTGCAGCGGCTGGTGAGCGAAACGGAAATAGGCGAAGCGCAGGCGCTCGAACTCATCTATCTGGTCGGCTTGAACTGGAGCTCGCTTATTCGCGAGGCCAAGGCGATCGCATCGCAGTCTTAAAGCGCGTCGCGCTGAAGCGGATTCAGGCGACGCGCTTTAAGCCTTTGTTTTGCTGCATGTCGTTGTCCCAGAACCGCTGCACACTTCTGGGCGACATGCATTAAGGTTCAGCCCCTTGCATCCAGACGATCAAGGATGGTCAGGCCGGTCTCGTATCTCTCCGCCGGAGCACCCGCCTGGTGAGCCTGCCAAAGATTGTCCTTGAGATCCGCCTCCTTTACCGGTCGCGCCAGTTCATTGGAGACGGCGCGACAGATGAAGCCCTCTTCGCTCTCGTCCAGACGCCTCGTCAGCGCATCGACGGCAGCCACGACCACGAATCCAAAACCCGCCGACTGTAGCCGGTCGAGCGTCCAGCCCTCGCCCTTCTCAATGACGTCATGCAGGTAAGCGACGGTCTTTTCATCAAGCGTTTCGACGGCATCGGCTACGCGTCGCAAGTGTTCGATATAGGGCCGGCCGGTCTTGTCCGTTTGTCCGCGATGGGCCTCTTCAGCGATCCTTGCTGCTTCGTGGAGCATGGTCTTCCAATCTCGTCACAATAAAGCCCGTCCCGGCGAGGGACGGCCGAGGCGGGCTTGCTCGGGCCTGAGCCCCGGGTGGCGCGCTTTTCGCGGGGGAAGCGGGCTGCGCGCCATCCTGCATTCAAGAACATCGGCGCCAGGCGAATGTTCCGCTGCTCGCGGATTTTTAAGAACGGTCAGGCCATCTGTGGCACCCTTCGAAGCGGCGCCTAAAAAGAAGCCCGGACCAGGAGCCGGGCAAGAGAAGTCTTGGGAACATGCTGACCGGAGGGGCCTGGTTCAGCGCTTGCCAGTTTGCCGGTTCAATATGACCGCCAGATGAAACCTCCTTCGGCCATGTCGTTGGGCTCGGTGCAGGATCTCGACGCAGAAAAGCTTTTCGGCAGGAACCTCGCGACGGCGTTGCCGTTAGCCTTCCGTGTCCAACAGGAGGTCCGGCAATGGATTGGAACCGCGTCGAAGGCAATTGGAAGCAGATGAAGGGCAAGGTCAAGGAACAGTGGGGCAAGCTCACCGACGACGACCTCGACCGCATTGCGGGAAAGCGCGACCAGCTCGAAGGCAAGATCCAGGAACGCTACGGCCTGGAGAAGGATCGCGTGCGCCGCGACATCGACGACTGGTATAACATGCAGGGCTGGTAGCAGCCGGCTTCCCGAAAACGAAGGCGTTGCCTCGCGGCAGCGCCTTTTCCTTTGGCTGTTCAGGCGAGCTCGATACGGTCGCGTAGCTCCGTCTCGATTCCTTGCTCGAGCGGCGCGGGCGGTTCTACCGTCCGGCCAAGGCGGAGTCCCGCCAGCGCCGCGGCGTCGCGGCGGAATTTTTCGCGCGACACCGTGCGGCCCTGCTCCAGCCAGCCCGCGGCGTGCAGGATGAAATGGGCGCCCGAGGACAGCGCGGCCGAAAGCACCCTGCCCCCTTCCGCGCCGGATTGCGCATCGTCGACCTTAGCCGAGGTGACGGCGCCGTCGCCCCGCGCCGGCACGCCGAGCCGCCTGCCCAGTTCCGCGGCGTAGAACTGGACGAGCTGCGAAGCCGGGTCGCCGAAGTTGGGCTGCATCCGGCGCATGTCGAACGGATAGGCGAGGATGCCCATCACCACCGGCGCGCCCGGGCGCCAGAGCTGCGCCAACGCTAGCCCGGCCAGCACCTCGGCGTAGCCCTGGATCAGCGCGCCGGCCACGGTGACGGGCGCCGTCGCGCCCATCATCATATAGGACGAGACCATGCTCGCCTCGCCCTTCAGCGCGATCGCCCGCAGGCACTTCAACGGGTTCGGCCAATAGGTGAGCGGCGGCGTGGCGTTGATGAGGTGGACAAGATTGCATTCGCCGGGGAGCGCCGGCCGGCCGATCGCGGCTGCGGTCAGGTCGATCACCGCCTCGGCGGCCGCCGGCGAAGCGATGCTGCCCATGAACGGCTTGTCGGAATGGGTGAGATGCGCAAGCAGCATCTCCAGCGGCCGCCGGTCCTCGGCGACGTCCTCCATGACGCAGATCATCTGCCCGGTGTTGGTCAGCCCCGGCGCGGCATGCGCGGCGGCGACGAGCTCGCCGTAGATCCGCCGGCTGCCGGTCACTCTCGTTCCATTGTCGAGCACGACATTGGGCGCGCCATAAATCGGCGCGAGGACGGGCGCCGCGCCTTCGCCGACCGGCGTGTCCCGCGCCGGGTTCCTGCCGCGCAGCAGGAACCTTGCTGGCGCATGCCGGCGCACGATGCGGCGCAGCTCGGCCCCATCCAGGCGTACCACATCGCCGCTCGCCACGCCGCCCGCCTGCTTCAGCATGTCGAGGGTTTGCGGATCGTCGAGGAAGCGGATGCCGGTTTCCTCGAGCACCCGGTCGGCCGCTTTCTCGATCGTCTCGAGCCCGGCCTCGTCGCACCCGGCACGATAGGGGGAGGCAACGAAATCCGCCGCCACGCGATGTTCAGGAACCAATGAAGCCGACATGCATCCCCCGGCCGGCACAAAAGGTTCGACGGCGCCGACGGATCGGATTATCCGGATTCGGTTTGCCTTCGCGACGCTCCCGGCGCGCCAACTTGCGTCGCTTCCAGAAAGGCATGGCATCGGGAACGGAAGGTCCCGGCGATCGGCGACGCCGGCCGCAATGCGTTCGTCGGCATTTCGCCGGGGAAAGGCGCCGAAGTATCAAATGTTAGCGCGCTTTGACCAACAACCCCATACCTCGTCAAACGTGCCTGTTCTTGAATCCCTTGTGACATCCCCTGTGACCGGGCCGCTCGGCCCGCTCATGGAAGACATGAATGCTTGAATCGCTTTTCCTGAATCTCGGCCAGCACGACAGCCTGTCGGATGAGGAGCAGGCGCTGCTCGGCGACCTCATGGCGGGCGAGCGCAGCTTTTCGGCCGGGCAGGATATCGTCGCGTCGGGATCGCGGCCGGCCTACAGCACACTCATCCTCGACGGCCTCGCTGCCCGCTACAAGGTGCTTGCCGATGGCGGCCGGCAATTCACCTCGCTGCAGGTTCCTGGCGATTTCGTCGACCTCTATGCCTTCCTGCTGAAGACGATGGATCACGGCGTCATCGCGCTCTCGCCCTGCCGCGTCATCCTGGCCGACCATTCGAAGCTGCGCAGCATCACCGAGCGGGCGCCGCACCTCACGCGGCTGTTGTGGCTCGACACGCTGATCGACGGCGCCATCCACCGCGAGTGGATCGTCGCCATGGGGCGGCGCTCGAAAGTCTCGCATCTGGCGCATCTGTTCTGCGAGCTGTTCGTCAGGCTGCAGGTGGTCAAGCGCACCAACGGCATGAGCTTCCATCTGCCCGTTTCGCAAGCCGAGCTCTCCGATGTGCTCGGTCTGTCGGTGGTGCATATGAACCGCGTCATCAGCGCGCTGCGCAACAGCGGCGTGATCGCCTGGGCGGCCCATACGGTGACGATCCTCGACTGGCAGAAGCTGCAGCAGATCGCCGAGTTCGACCCGACCTATCTCTCGATGACGCGCGAGCCGCGTTAGCCGGAAACTCACGGGTCAAATCCTCACCGTCTTCTTCGTCAATCGGTGAAAACTGCGAACAATCTGCCCGGACCGCCGTGCGCCAGGCAGGCGATGGGAATGATACTCGATTGCCTTGCTTGTTTTTCGTCCGCTAGCTGGAACTATTTCGCGTCAAGAACGCTATCTCGATGCGGATTTTCTAAATTAGGCAGGGAGACGCGTACCATGAAAACCAAAGTGATCTTGATGAGTGCGTTCGCGATTTCGGTCATGACATGCTCGGCATTTGCTGGCGCGAGCACCGGAACGTCCGCGCTGGACGATCCCCAGAAAATGTCGCCCTTCTTCACCGATGCCGGCATGAAAACCATGAGGTCGGGCGATGAGTTCAAGAAAGCCTGGATGGCGCTTACCGAAGAGGATCGCGCGTCCATGAAGAAAGACTGCGCAGACGAGACCATCGCGAAGTCCCACGATGAATTCTGCAAGGCGACCAGGGACCTCGCCGGCAATAACTGAGCGTCTCAGAAGAGCGCTGGACGCCCGCACCGGAGCGAGCGTCCAGCACTTGCTGTACTTAAAGAGCGGCCCTATGCCTGCAGCGATGTTGCGACCTACTCGTTGCAATTCGTGACGAATTAACCGCCCCTCATATCAAATGTACTTTCAACGCCTCGCGTTGCCGCTCAAACTCGCAGGGCTGCGGGGACCCGGCGCAATGAGGGCCTATCGCGTCGAGGAATTGGACGGCGAGACCGTCCTTGCAAGCCACGCCGTCGAGGCGATGGCGCCGTTCGAGGCTGCCCGAAAGGCGCTCGGGGTCGAGGTCACGCTGCGCGGCGACGCCGCGAAATGGATCCGGGTCGTCGAGCTGACGCGGCTTCGCCCCGGTGTGTTCGGGTTCAAGGTCGTGGGCCGCAGAAGCTAGATGGCGCCGACGCAAATGCGGGCTGGCCAAACAAATGTTGATGATGACCGTGTGGCCGCGATGCCAAGGTGGCGGTCCCGGTGGAACCGACGTCATGTCCGCCGGTTACATCATGCCTTCATTAGCCGGTGCTCATTTTATGTGGAACGGCCTCACCCAGCCTCTTGCGCAGCCCGTCGCCCCGACGGCCGCTTCTTTCCCGCTTGAGCGAAGCTGGAAAGGCCGGCAATGACCGAGGTCGGTTCCCAGGTCGAGGGAGAACAAAGCAACACGCCGGCAAAGGGCCCGTTCCAGCGGTTCCTCCGCACGATCGGGCCAGGCTTCATTACCGGCGCGTCCGATGACGATCCGTCTGGTATCGGAACTTACAGCCAGGCCGGCGCCCAGCTCGGCTTCAACATCGGCTGGGTCATGCTGTTCACCTTCCCGCTGATGGCCGCGATCCAGGAGATCGCCGCCCGTATCGGGCGCACCACGGGCGAAGGTATTTCCGGCAATCTCAGCCGGCACTATCCGGCCTCGCTGCTTTACGCGGTCGTCATGCTGCTGTTCCTCGCCAACGTCATCAATATCGGCGCCGATCTCAGCGCCATGGCAGATGCATTGAAGCTGCTCGTCGGTGGGCCGAGCCCGCTCTATGTGATCGCTTTCGCGATCGTCTGTATCGGCGCGATCGTCTTCCTCGACTACACCCGCTATGTGAAAGTCCTCAAATGGACCACCTTGAGCCTGTTCGCCTATGTTGCCGCGATGTTCGCCGCGAATGTGCCTTGGGCGGACGCGGCCAAAGGGCTGTTCATCCCGCACATCGAATGGAGCGGCGCCTTCTTCACCACGCTGCTGGCAATCCTCGGCACGACGATCTCGCCTTATCTGTTCTTCTGGCAAGCCTCGCAGGAGGTTGAAGAGGAAGAGCTCAGGCCAACCGCCAAGCCGCTGCGGTGGGCGCCGTGGCAGGCGCCCAGAGCCTTCCGGCGGATACGCGCCGATACGCTGGTCGGAATGGCCTTTTCGAATCTGATCGCCATCGCGATTATCTTCACTACGGCCGCCACCCTCCACAAGGCAGGGGTGACGGACATTGCTTCGTCCACCGACGCGGCAAAGGCGCTGGAGCCGGCGGCCGGAAAATTCGCCTTCATTATTTTCTCGATGGGAATTATCGGCACCGGGCTTCTGGCTGTGCCGGTGCTGGCTGGGTCAGCGGCTTTCGCCGTCGGCGAAGCGCTGCGCTGGCCGGTCGGGCTGCAGCGCAAGCCGAAGGAAGCCGTGGCGTTCTACGCGACGCTCGCCGCTGCCACAGCTCTTGGCACCGGGATCATGTTCACACCGATAGACCCGATCAAGGCGCTTTACTGGAGCGCTATCATCAATGGCATATGCGCCGTTCCCGTGATGATCGTCATGATGCTGATGGCCGGCCGCAAGGACGTGATGGGGGAGCTCCCTTTGCAAGGCTGGCTGCGGGCGCTTGGCTGGCTATCGACGTTGACAATGGCAGCCTCGTCGGTGGGCCTCGTGGCGCAGTGGTTCCTATAGAGGGACTGCGACCCGCCTTACCACCGGCCCCGTTTCCATACCAGAGCCAGGTCAACAACAAATGATGTTTTGGGCGGGTCCCCGCATGAATTTCTTTCTGGAACAAGTTCAGTCAGGCCGTGTTGTTGATGATCCAACCTCACCAGGAGATGCAGATATGGCGACGACGAAGGCGGCCTCGAACAAGGGCCTGAACGAACTTTTCCACGACACGCTGAAGGACATCTATTTCGCCGAGAAGAAGATTCTCGCCACGCTGCCGAAGATGGCCAAGGCGGCACAGGATGACGCGCTGAAGGCCGCGTTCGAAAAACATCGCGACCAGACCGAAGAACATGTCGCGCGTCTCGAGGAAGTCTTCGAGGTGATCGACAAGAAGCCGGCCGGCAAGACGTGTGCCGCCATTATGGGCATCACCGAGGAAGGCGCCGAGATCATGGACGAGTACAAGGGATCTCCGTCGCTCGACGCAGGTCTGCTGGCCGCTGCTCAAGCCGTCGAGCACTATGAGATTTCGCGCTACGGCACGCTGAGGACCTGGGCGCAGGAGCTCGGCCTGACCGAAGCCGTCACCCTGCTCGACAAGACGCTGACCGAAGAAAAGGAAACGGACGCAGCGCTCACCCAGCTCGCCGAATCCGCGGTCAATGTCGCGGCTGAAGCCGCGTAGCGACGATCCGCGCACGGGCGCAGCTTTCCTTGGTCCAGCTTCCAGCGAGCCCCGGCAGATTGCCGGGGCTCGCTGCTGCTTGTTGGACCCACGTTCTATCGAATGGCGACCGCCCTTGCCCACGACACCCAAACGATCACGCCGAGTCGCAGGACCGATAAAGCCGTTGCGGGTAACAGAATTGGCGCGCCGGTTCTTGTAGCGACCCGGGAAGCTCTTGACGCTCAAAATCCTCAAACCCATATCGCCGCTGGGCTTGGCCGCTGTCGGTCCCAAGCCTTCGCCTAAACTCAATTGTTCGTTCGATTGGAGGACGTTATGAACGATCGGATATTCGACAGCCCTGTTTTCGTGAAGACCGAAAACAGCCTCATCCAGGAAATCGCGTGCCTGGAAGATGCCCTGGAATTTCTCTACGCGTGGCCCAGAAACAGGCGCGGAACCATATTTGAAACGGCCCTTCGTGCCTGCCAGCGGGCATTCGACAGCGGCTATCCGCTGACTGCCGCCAGAGATGCCTTTCGCGGTTTCGCAAAGTCGGTCAAAATTCTTGAGGACGTGAGCGTCCCCTTGCCATGGATGACCGGCAAAGGCGGCTGCGGCGGCGGACTGACTGCTTGAAAGCATCGCGGTTATATGGGAGTTCGCGATGCTTTCCAAACCTTTCGAGAAACCCCTTCGCGTTTGGGTCGGACTGGGCTTTCCCCGGCAACTGAACACCATCGTCGATGCCTATCAGTTCGCGATCGACTGGTGCGGCAATAGCCCGGAGCAGAAAGCGGCGATCCGCGCCTGTAAGGCGGCCTTGGTTGGCGACGTCGACGCGGAAACCGCGCGAGGCGTTTTCGCCGCGTTCGCGCGCAGGAAGGATATCCTGGTCGAGGACGGAGCAATCCCCCCCGCCATCGGAAAAGCCCAGCCGTCACATCACCAATGATGATCGGAGCGCCCACGACCATTGTCGGGGCGCCTCGCACCAAACCTGGATAAATGATGAGGAACCTTCAATGGCAGAACTCGCCATTAGAAAACCCGTTCATGAGGTAAACGCCGCCCGATACGACAGCGATTGCCAGGAAGCGTTGGCTGGCTCTCTCGATGGCCTGCTAGCACAGGCGGAAGCTGCGGGCTGGGACAGGAACCGTGCCGCGTCGGCAGTCTTGCGGCAAAGCGCCTCAATGCACGTGCCGAAAGCTAGTAGGACCGCGAGCAGCGAATATCGCGTATGCCAAACTAAAGCCACCTGATATGCGGTGCAGCATGTCATCCGGTCTCGTCCCTTGAACTGGATGACCTGTCTTCGAGCGGACGCCCACCAATCGCGAATGGTGGGCGTTCAAACAGCTGACGATGAAGAGACTCAAATCTTCGTCAAATCGTCCCACAAGAATCCGCCTCGTCGGCGTGAGGTTGCAGGGCTCGCCCGGCCGGCTACCCGGCACGTCGGTTGTTGCCGGCCCAGCTTTCGAGTTCCGCCGATAGATGGCCAGGGTCAATGACGCCCCGCCTGAGCTACGAGCAAATTCGGTTGGGCTGAGGGGCGAGTCCGGAGTCCCAGCCCGCCGCCCTGTCGAGAACCAGCGGCAGGCCAACAAGCGTTTACACCCGACCGCCCTTAGATGCCTCCTAAAGCAGCAGCTGTCGTGGTGGAACATCGGGTAAATGGAACCTCGATCAGGGTTGTCAGTTCCATTGCAAGGCGGGCCAGCATGACCAGATCGTCGCTTCATCTGCTCAAGGGTACAGGGTATTTGATTTCCACGCTGAGCGTGACGCTGCTGGCGATCGTCAGCTGGGACAGCGCATCGAAAAGTCCGTTGCTGATCGCTTGCCTGCTCGGCGGAGCCGCTACCTCGGTTATCGGCATGTTCTGCCGCTGGCTATCCTACGAAATCGAGAAACGTCAGGAAGAACGGCGGTAAGCGTCCGAGGTTGGTATCAGCCTTCGCGGCGCAGGACCCGTGTGACAAGCAGAGTGATCAAGCTGCTGAGGACAATCCATGCGACGATCTCGCCGCCGAATGCCGGTGACCGAGGGGCCTCCCTGCTGACTGTGCCAGCGCTGGCCGGCATCGCCGCCTCGGGTTTGGCTACTTGTTCGGCATGGCGCTGCGCAGCCCGGTCGTTTGCGTCCGCCATGACCGGCGCGAGGTCGCGCCGGCTGCCGCGGCGCACCGAATAGGCGCGCGTGATCTCGGCACCGAAGAGAAAAATCTGCGCCGAGTAATAGACCCATACCAAAACGACCATCAGCGCGCCGGCGGCACCGTAGGAGGTGGCGATGGCGCTGGTGCCGATATACCAGCCGATCAGCGACTTGCCGATGGTGAAGAGAAGCGCGGTGACCAGCGCGCCGATGCCGACATCGCGCCATTTGAGCGTGCGGTCCGGCAGGACCTTGTAGATCGCGGCGAAAAGCAGCGCGATCAGGACAAAAGAGACGATCGTATTGACGCCGCTGACGATCAGGCCACCGAACGGCAGGCGCCGGTTGATCAATTCGCTCAGCGCCGAGATCGCCGTGCTTGCCGCCAGCGACACCAGCAGCAGGAAGCCGAGCGCCGCGACGAGACCGAGGCTCGCCGCCCTCGCCCGCACAAGGCGCGACAGCGACACGCCATTGGGCTTCACCTTCCAGATTTCGTTGAGCGACTGCTGCATCTCGCCGAAGACGCCCGACGCGGTGACGAAAAGCGTCACCAGTCCGATGAGCGTGGCAAGCGTGCTCGACCAGCGCTGCGCGGCGCTCTCGACAGTGGCCTTCAGAAGGTCGGCGCTTTGCGGCCCCATCACGCCCGAAATCTCGGCCGACAGCGCGATCTGGGCCGCATCATTGCTGATGACGACACCGGCGATCGCCACGACGATCAAAAGGATCGGCGCCAGCGAAGTGGTGGCGTAGAAAGCGATCGCCGCGCCGTGGCTCAGCGCATTGTCATCGATATAGCCGGTGACGCTTTCCTTCAGCAGTATCCAGCCTTCGTCGAGCCAGCGCGGCATCTTCCCTCACTTCTGACGCGGATCCTCGAACCGGGCGCCGATGGTGGGAAAGTCGCCTGCCCGACGCTTCCCGACTGCTTCGGCCAGAGCCAAAGCGGCGTTGATCACTTCGGCCTGGATGTCTTTGTCGGCGTCGAGTTCGTCGTGGCTGTTCGCATAGGGCTTCCAGTAGCCGATATAGCGGTCGAGCTCCGCCACCTCACCGATCGCGTCGAGCTTCATCGAACGCAGCCAGTCGGCGAGTGCGTGCCGTACATTGGCGGCGCCTTCGGTGTCGCCATGGACCACGACCGAAAACAGCCGGCCGGCGAGATGGCGCGGATAGCCCCAGCCGGCCAGCTCAACCTTTTTGGCAAGCTCCGCACCCTTGCCCTGCGTCAGCGTCGGGTCAGGATTGCCCCCATCGGCGCAGACCAGCCGGTCCATCATCAACTTCAGCGGCGATGACGTCTGGTACCAGTTGACGGGCGTGACAATCATCACGCCATGCGCTTCGACCCACAGCGGATAGATGTCGTTCATCCAGTCCTGCACCTGGCCGAGAGAGTGGTTCGGATAGCATGAGCACGGCCAGTGGCAGAGAGCCGCCGCTGTCGAGAAGCATGCCTTGCAGGGGTAGATCTTGCGGCCGTATTCCGAAGCGAGCCGCGACAAATCGAGCACCTCGACCGAAAAGCCCTGCCTGTCGGCAATGGCGCGTCGCGCCAGCTCGACCAGGCGAAAGCTCTTCGACATCTCGCCCGGACAGGTATGCTCGCTGCGCGAGGAGCCGTTGATGATCAGGATGCGCGAGGGCGCGGCCTTATTCTCGTGCCGGCGCTGCGCGGCCTCGACCGCATCATGCGCGGCGATCCATTCGACCGAAAGGTCGTAGCCGGGGTCGTGGAAGCCCTGCCCCGCCTTCCGGGTCACCGGGCTCTTGCGTTCGTCGCTATAGGCCCGCCAGGCGATCTGGGCCAGCCGGCCGATGGCGTCAGCTTTCACCTCGAAGGCCGGGTCGTAGAATAATTTCCTGTAGCGCTGTTTGAATTCCGCCTCGCCGAGGCGCGGGCTTGGCATGCCCTTGCGCGGTTCTATGGCGGCTTTGTCGGATTGTGTCTGTTCTGCCATTTGCTGCCCAAACCAATACGGAGCGGGCCGGGTGGGATAAGAGCTCGACTGCCTTTTCGTTGGCCAGGGCGTGAAGCCGGAGAAACCAAGCCGTATTCTCTTTGCCACCGGGTCCGGCTGACGCGGCCCGCTGAACACAACCCGGTGCCGGCGCGATGGTTCCGGCCACCTATCGATGAGTGGCCGCGTACGACCAATGGTCAAGCCTAGGCAAAGCAATGGCGTTCAACTAGCCTCAGGCCGGGATCAGAGGCGCGGGGGGCCATGCGATGAAGGTCAATGTCATCTACGCGCATCCGGCGCAGGACAGCTACCTGGCGTCGCTGCACCGGCGCGTCGTGGAGATCCTGAAGGCCAGGGGCGACGAGGTCGTCGACTTCGATCTCTATGCCATGAAATTCGACCCCGTCATGCGGGTCGATGAGTTGAAGGGGCACGCCGGTCCGTCGCCCGCGCCGGCGGATCTGCAGGTCTACATCGACGCACTGCAATGGGCGGAAGCGTGCGTGTTCTGCTTCCCGACCTGGTGGTCGGGCATGCCCGCTGTTCTCAAGGGATATTTCGACCGCGTGTGGCGGCCGGGCGTTGCCTTCGAACTATCGACGGATGGCGGCACGATCAAACCGGCGCTTCTGAACATCCGCCGGATGGGCGTGGTCACCACCTTCGGCTCGCCATGGTGGTACACCAGGCTCTATATGCAGGACCCGGGCAGAAAGGTGCTTTTGCGCGGCTTGAAATCCATGTGCGGACGCACGGAGAAACACCTCTATCTGGCTAAATATTCGGTGGAGAACATTACTCGCGAGGAGCGGGCAAAATTCGCCCGCAATGTGGAGCGGCGGTTCGAACGATTTTGAGCGGGTCCGTCTCCGGAATTTGCAATGAGGGACAATGGATATATATTTAGCTGACTAAGTGATTCATGGCGCGGTGAGCCGATGGCCAAGAAGAAAGACAGGCAAGCTCCTTCCGAGATTGCGGCGGCCTCCCCGGCCGAGATCAGTGAAGCGGCTTATTTTGCCCGCAAATGCGGCCTCACCCGCGACGAGGCATTGCAGATAATGCGCGAAGCCCAAGGCTCGCCGGCCGTCAAGCCGGCGGCGGACGAGAAGCGCAAGCACTGACCTTGGATGCGGGTTTCATTGACCCGTCTGCGGCGGAACTTCGCCCGGCTTGATCACCGGCATGTCGCTGCCTGTCGGCGGGGGCGGCGTCGCGTTCTTGTCGCCGGTCGGGGGCGGCTTCAGCACGCCGCCGCAATTGCCGAGCTGTTCCGACAGTTCATCCGTATCGGCCTGCTGCTTCTGTTTTTGCTGCTGGTCGTTGGCATCGGGCTTGGCCTGGCAGTTCTGCGCCTGCTGGTCCTTCGGTTGCGCGGCAGTCTGGGCCGCCGCCGGCAGGGCCGGGATCAGGGTCAGAGCCGCAATGAGAAGCGCTTTTTTCATGAGATCCTCCTCATGGGTCAGTAACCCCCGATGATCGGCAGGATTTCGCCGGTGATGTAGCTCGAACATTGCGGCGAGGCCAGGAACACATACGCCGGCGCGATTTCCTCCGGCTGAGCGGGCCGCTTCATCGGCGTCTTGGCGCCGAATTGCGAAACGTCTTCCGGTTCCTTCTCGGACGGATTGAGCGGCGTCCAGACCGGACCCGGCGCCACCGCGTTGACGCGGATGCCTTTGCCGATAAGGTTGCCGGAAAGCGCGCGGGTGAAGGCGTGGATGCCGCCCTTGGTCATCGAATAGTCGACCAGTTCCTTCGACCCTTCGATGCCGGTGACCGACCCGGTGTTGACGATGGCCGAACCCGATTTCATGTGCGGCACGGCTTCCTGCGCCATGTGGAAATAGCCGTAGAGATTGGTCTTCAGCGTGGTGTCGAAATGCGCTTCGGTGAGATCGGCGAAATCGGCCGAGTGGACCTGGAAAGCCGCGTTGTTGACCAGCACGTCCAGCCTGCCGAAGACCTTGACCGTCTCATCCACCGCCTTGCGGCAGAAGGCACGTTTGGCGACGTCGCCGCGCAAAGTGATGCAACGCCTGCCCTCCGCCTCGACCGCTTGCTTCGTCGCCTTGGCGTCACGGTCCTCGCTGAGATAGACGATGGCGACATCGGCGCCCTCGCGTGCGAACAACACGGCCACGGCGCGGCCGATGCCGGAATCGCCGCCGGTAACCAGCGCGACCTTGTCCTTGAGCTTGCCCGACCCTTGCCAGAACGGCGCGTCATAGAGCGGCGCCGGTTCGATCGCCCATTCCTCGCCGGGCTTGGGGTGATGCTGCCTTGGGAAAGGCGGCGTAGGGTATCTCCGGGCGCCGGCCTGCATGGCGCCCGGGGCTTTGGGCTTCGGCTTGCTGCGGTCCGTGGCATCGACCTTGCGCTGGACGCCGCGCTGCCTGCGCGCGGTCTTGGCCGTATCTGTCTTCTTGCCGGCGGATGACTTTTTGGCCGTGTCGGTTTTCGTTCGGCTGGTGGTCGGCATGGTGGTCTCCTTTTCAGAGGACAACGCATGCCAACGGAAAAGGTTGGCCCTCGGCTCGTCGCACCTCGCCGAGACGCCTGGGCATACATCAAAGTTAAATGCGGCCGCCCGGCCGTGGTGCTAACGCTTGGTCATTGGGGGGACTCTTCAGGAGGAGTCCCATGGACGTTCGAACTCTCATCGGCAGCCTCTCGGCCGCAATGCTGCGCCGGCGTGCCGCAGCGCCGCCAATCCCGGTCAGGGTGATCCGCGCCTCGCTGGCGGATGTGCCGCTCAGGCCGCGCCCGCGTCCGCCGCACCGGCCGGCGCCGCCGGCCCGGCCCGCGAGCAATATGTAGGCTCAGATTTGTAGCCTCGAACTGGCCGGCCGGATGCAACCGACTGGCGGAGTCATCGTTTATCGCCATCCGAAATTTTTACGGTGAAACATGAAATTCTTGTCTATGAACAGCCCGCTTTTTATTCTCGCCGCCGTCATGATCACGGCCGCTCCCTTCGCCGGCCTTGCCTGGCGGACGCGCGAATGGCTCGGGTGGTGAACGACCGATGAGCCGTTTCCTGCCCCTCACCATACGCTTCGTCAATGGCGGCACGATGGTGGTCACCACCGTCGCGGAGGCCAAGAAGGCGCTCGGAGGCACATGGAAGAACAAGGAGGCGCCAGCCTATCTCGAAGCGGCCCGGCTGGTGGACGACGCGATCGCAGGCACCTGCCGTCCGGCCATCGCCTTTGCCGCCTTCAAGAAGGTCGCCGCGCAGCAAGGCCTCCTGAGGCCCGCCCAGCCGAGTGCCGCGCTCACCATGCTGGACCAGTTGTGGTCGCGCTCCAAGACCCCGCCCAGCTAGATGCCTATCTCGGCTCGCGTGTCATGCTGAGATAGGTTGGATCGAATTCGGCGATCGTAACCAGCCGCTCCCAGTCGAGGATCGTGACCATATGGCTTGTCCAGTTGATCACGTTCATGCGGCGCAGGGTGCCGATGACCCGGTTCATATGGACGACGGAGAGGCCGAGCACGTCGGCGAGTTCGGCCTGTGAGAGCGGCAGATGGAAGCTCATCTCGCGGGTCTTTTTCACCACCTGCAGCCTGACGAAGAGCTCGCATATCAGATGCGCGAGATGGGAGGTCTTGGAGCGCCGGCCCATGGCCACGATCCACTCGCGGTGAATGGCGCCATCGACCAGCGTGTCGAGCCACAACAGCCGGGTGAGGTGCGGCGCCTGCTCGGTGATCGTCTTCAGCTTGCCATGCTCGGCGGCAAGCACATGGCACGGCGAAAGCGCCATGATGCCGTGATCCATCGTCTTCAGCAGGAAAGCGTGCAGGTCGACGAAATCGCCCGCGACCTGCAGTGAGGTAAACTGCCGACCGCCATCCTCCAGCACCTTGTAACGGGCGGCGAGCCCGTCGATGATCAGCGTGCTGTAGGTCGGCCGCGTGCCTTCGGTGGCGATATCCTCGCCAGCGGCGACATATCGTTCGAGCGACATCGCGCCGACGAGCAGCGCCTTCTCTTCTTCCGACAGGGCGTCATGCTGGCCGAGGTTGAGGTAGAGCGATTCCAGCATTCGGAGTTCTCCATTCGCAACAGCTAACGCCGCAGGGCTGGGCCGGTTGCGGGCGGCCGCGCAGCAAGGGCGGGCGCGCTGCGGATTTCCCCTCAGGATCAACCGCTTGGAACCATGATCGCGGCCAGGGATTGAACTTGCGAACCGCCTGGAGTGCTTCATCGATGGAACGCTATTATTTTGACCTCTATAACGCCGAGCATGGCCAGGTTGACGACCAGGGGCAGCTTTTTGCCAACCGCGAGCGCGCGCGCCTTGAGGCGTTGCGCATCCTGCAGGACATCGCCCGCGATGAGGCGCCCGGGACCGAACAGTTGAAGATCACCGTGAAGCTGCGCACCGAGA
This sequence comes from Mesorhizobium sp. B3-1-9, assembly GCF_006439595.1. Taxonomy (NCBI): domain Bacteria; kingdom Pseudomonadati; phylum Pseudomonadota; class Alphaproteobacteria; order Hyphomicrobiales; family Phyllobacteriaceae; genus Mesorhizobium; species Mesorhizobium sp. B3-1-9. Next base: position 55,683 of record NZ_VFTJ01000003.1, on the reverse strand, counting down.
AGGCGCAGATCTTCGAGGCGTCGCTGACGCTGGACTCGACCTGGACCTGAGGCGTTCGGCCCTCAGCGCCGCATCCCGCAGGAGGCAAGCATGTTCGCCGATTTTGAGGCATTGGAAATCGACACCGGCGAGGCGCGTATCTTCGCCCGCCAAGCAGGCAGTGGGGCCGGCCTGCTTCTGCTGCACGGCTTTCCCGAGACGCATGTGATGTGGCGCGACGTGGCGCCCAGCCTGGCACGGGATTTCACCGTCGTCTGTGCCGATCTGCGCGGCTATGGGCAGAGCTCCTGCCCGCCATCGGCCGCCGACCACGCGCCCTACGGCAAGCGCGCCATGGCCGCCGACATGGTCGTGCTTATGGAAGAACTCGGCTTCAAACGCTTCCTGGTCGCCGGCCATGATCGCGGCGGACGCGTCGCCTACCGGCTGACGCTCGATCATCCGGACCGCGTCGAGAAGCTCGCCGTGCTCGACATCATCCCTACCGCGGAGGCCTGGGACCGGGCGGATGCGGGACTCGCGCTAAGCTTTTGGCCGTGGTCGCTGCTGGCGCAGCCCGAGCCGCTGCCGGAGACGATACTGGCGGCGGCGGGCGAAGCAATCGTCGACAATGCGCTTTCCGGCTGGGGATCCGCAGCCGACGCGTTCCCGCCCGGCGTGCGGCGGGCTTATGTCGATGCCCTGCGCGATCCGGCGCATATCCACGCCATCTGCGAAGAGTATCGCGCCGCGGCTTCGCTCGACCGTGTGCACGACCATGCGGACCGGGAGGCCGGCCGGCGTATATCCTGCCCCGTGCTGGCGCTGTGGAGCGAGCATGGGGCGCTGGCCGAATGGTATCGGGACGAAGACGGACCGCTGGGCATATGGCGGAACTGGGCCGACGATGCCAGCGGCGGAGCGATGCCCGGCGGCCACTTCTTTCCGGAGGAGTCGCCGATCGAAACGGCGGCCACGCTCGACGCCTTCTTCTCTGGAAGATGACGCCTTCTTCTCCGGAAGATGAGAGGCTCTTTCCCGGAGATGGCGCCGGCCGGCCAAGCGGCCGGCCGGCCTGGCTCACATCAGCATCAGGTAGAGCAACGGCAGGGCCGCCAGGCCGATTGCCATTGCAATGAGCGCGGCATGGCCGAGGCGCTCCGCGCGCCTGGCAATGTCGGCGACCTCGTTCTCGTCGTTGATGACATCGAGGAACGAAAGATCGGCACGGGTGGTACGCTGGTTGTCGTTGGCAGGCAGGCTTTCGGCATCCTGCCGAGCGGGCTTTGCAGAGATATAGGTCAAAACGTCGTCTCGCTCCGAAGCCGACTGCGCGGCTTTCTTGTTTATGGATATTGGTGTCCGCCGGAATTGCGCGGGGGGCGACCGGCGGACACCATGATGGCCGGCGATGGAGGGGGCTTTTTCGTCGGCCGCTCACCAATTCGCAAAAAGAGATTTGGTTGCACAGGCCGGCCCAATGCGCGGGCCGGATCGGACTTCAGTCTGACCGAGTCACGAAATGTTTCGGCCGGAACATCGGTTGCCGGCGCCTGTTCTCCTTACTCAGGGATGTTGGACGCGTCCTTGAATTCACCCTCAAGAAAAATCCGAAACAACGGAGAATTCGATATGCCCAATCAAGGCGGAACCCACGAACAGCACGTCAAGGCCGGCCAGCAGAGCCACAAGAACCGCGAAGACCAGCATCGCGGCAGCGGGCAGCAGCAGGCCGAGGACCGCAACATGGGTCAGCGCAGCGCCGGCCAGCATCGAGGTGGCAGCGGCAACTTCGCCGAAGACCGCCAGCGCGCCTCCGAGGCCGGCCGCAAGGGCGGTCAGCGCTGAGTTTCAAAATGGCGTCCGCGAAACGCGGACGCCATTTTCGTGTCCCGCGACTTCCAGCTGTTCCGCGACTTCCAGCCCGGGATGGAACCTCTTCCCCTTCCTCCAGTTCCCTTAAGGGCCGGCCGCCTCAAGCGAAGCCGTCGCCGCAGGGCGTTACATGGAGGCACCAATGTCCTTGCATACACTTCACCCCGAACGCGTCGACGAGACCCGCATGCAGGCCTATTCGATCTTCGGTCCTTTGCTGATTCATTCGCTGGCGCAGAAACTGGCGCTCTGCCAGGGGATACGCGAACTGGACAAGCTCGAACAATCGCTGGTGCGGCTGATCGAGGAGACCGACGTCGCCGCGCCGCAGGGCGAGGAGATGAAGGAATTCGCTGTCGAGCTCATCGTGTCGACGCTGCGCAATGTGCGCGGGCATCCCGACGCCAAGCAAGATCTGGAAGAGATCGACGGACGCCGCGCCGAAGGCCGTTCGGAAGATCCGGACACGCTGGAAGAGCAGTTGCAGTCCGGCCTTGAGGACTCCTTTCCGGCAAGCGATCCGCCGGCCGTGGTCTCGACCGCGATCACCGGCGGCTCGAAGGACATCGTCGGCACCGACGAGGTGCTGCGCCGCAAGAAGCAAGCACGCCGCAGGCAGTCCCAGACGGCGACCTGATAAGGCGGAAATCGAAGGAGGCCTGAGATGACCCAGGCGAACGACAATATACCGAACCGACCGGGCGCCGCCGATGCGCCCGCGACCGGCAATTTGCCGACCAAGGGCGGCGACGATCCCGATGTGCGCTTCCTGGCGGAGCACACCGATCTTTCGCCGAAGCAGGCTCGGGAGTTGATCCGCGAGCACGGGCACGACCGCGACAAGCTGCTCGAGATCGCACGGACCATGAAGGCGGAGGGCTGACCCTCCTACGAAAGCGAGGCAGACCATGAGCAACGAACCACATCCGGGACGGCCCGGAACGACCGAGCAATGGCCGCGCTGGGAGGGCCCCAAGGGCAACCGCCCACCGGGCTATCTGAGGCCGAAGGACGATCCCGACAAGAACCGCGACGCGGCTGGCGAGAACAACAAGGATCCAGAACGGTCCGACCTCGGCGACGTCGCTAAGAAGAAAGGTTCCTGAGGCCGATTTCACTCAGCGCAACAAGGAGCAAGCAAATGCCACGTGGCGACAAATCGAAATACTCCGACAAGCAGGAACGCAAGGCCGACCATATCGCCGAAGGCTATGAGAAGCGCGGCGTGTCCGAAAAGGAAGCCGAGCGGCGCGCCTGGGCGACCGTCAACAAGGACGACGCCGGCGGCAAGAAGGAAGGGGGCTCCGGCCGCGGCAAGCACACCGGCAATCCGGCCGCGCACAAGGGCGGCAGGACGGGCGGCAAGGCCTCCGGCGAGCGCTCCGCGGCGGACAGATCGGCTTCGGCGAAAAAGGCGGCGGCGACGCGCAAACGGAATGAGAGCCACGCGCATCATTGAGGACTTCCCCTTCGCTCCTTGTGGGTCCCACAAGGGGCGAAGGAGAATGCCCTACAGTGGCATCTCCGAGGTCTGCTTGATCGTCTGGCTGGGCACATCCGTCTTGACGTTCTGCACGCCCTTGATGCGGCTCAGATGCTCCGACTGGAAGCGGCGGTAGTCGTCGATGCCGGCGGCTACGATCCGCACCATGGCGTCGCAGTCGCCCAGCATCAGATAGCACTCCATCACTTCCGGGAACTTCGCCACCTCGGCGGCGAAATGCTCGATCGTGTCCTCGTCCTGCTGCTTCAGCCAGATGCGGGTGAAGAAGGTCTGGCCGCGGCCGATCTTGGCCGGGTTGAGCACCGCGACATAGCGGTCGATGACGCCCGTCTCCTCCAAAAGCTTGACGCGCCGCAGGCAAGGCGACGGCGAGAGGCCGACTTCCCTGGCGAGATCGTTGTTGGCCATGCGCCCGTCGCGCTGCAAGGCGCGAAGGATGCGCCTGTCGATCTCATCCAGCTTCATGGTGTCAGATTCCAACCTTCGGCCAAAATACGCCATCTGCTGCCAAATATTTGCAGAAGCGGCGTATCTTCGCAACCCGATTGCCGGGCGTTTCGGCTATGGTCCGGCAACCGATAACCGACAACCGAGCGGGAGAACGGCGGCCGCAAGGCCGGCCGCAGGCAAAGCCATGAGCATTTCCGAGATCGCCCTCGCCGAGGGCCAAAGCACCGATGGACGCGGTGCCGAGTTCCGGCGCGGGCTCGCCGCCTCGACGCCGGTGCTGCTCGGCATCATCCCCTACGCGCTGGTGCTTGGCGCGCAGGCCTCGCAGAAAAGCCTCGGCGTCGTCGAGGTGCCGCTGATGACCGGGCTCAACTTCGCCGGCGGCTCGGAATTCGCGGCCATCCAGCTCTGGACCTCGCCGCCGCATATCCTGCTGATCGCCGCCATCACCTTCTTGGTCAACAGCCGGCATTTCCTGATGGGCGCCGCACTTGCGCCGTTCATCAAGCATTTGCCGAAGCGACAGGTTCTTCCGGCGCTGTTCCTGATGTGCGACGAGAGCTGGGCCGTGGGCCTGGCCGATGCACAGCGCCGCGCCGCCGCCGGCCTGCGGCCGGCCTTCAGCCTGCCTTTCTATCTGGGCGCCGGCCTGCCCTTCTACCTCGCCTGGGTGGCGTTCACGACTTGCGGCGCGGCACTCGGGCCGGTGCTTGGCGACGTCGAAACATACGGCTTTGCAATGGCCTTCCCGGCCGTCTTCCTGGTGCTGCTTCGCGGCATGTGGAAGGGCGTTGCCGCGGCGCGGCCCTGGCTGGTCAGCCTGGTGGTGGCGGCGCTCGTCTATCTTGTCGTCCCCGGCGCCTGGTATGTGGCGGCCGGCGCGCTGTCCGGCCTGGTGGCCGCGTGGTTCCTGGCAGGTGAGAGATGATCGATCCGATGACCGTGCTCGCCATCCTGGCGATGGCCGGCGTGACGTACCTCACCCGCATCGGCGGCTATGTGGTGCTGAGGAACCGCACGCTCAGCCCGCGCGCCACGGCGGTGATGGAGGCCGCGCCCGGCTGCGTGCTGATCTCGGTGATCGCGCCGGACTTCGTCTCGAGGAACCCGGCCGACCTCGCCGCGCTGGCCATAACCGTGCTTGCCGCGACGAGGCTGTCGATGCTGCCGACCGTGGTGGTCGGGGTGGCTTCGGCGGGCGTGCTGAGGTGGCTGATGGGTGGCTGATCTCTCCCCCGACGGAGGAGACGTTTAACCAGCCCGCATCCCCCGCGCGCCGCCCGTCGCCCTTGCCACGATCGCTTCCAGCGGCTCGGGGCGGTGCAGGAAATAGCCCTGGCCATAGGCGACGCCCATGCCCATGAGAATCTCCAGCGCGTTCTTCTCCTCGATCTTTTCCGCCACCACCGCGGCGCCCATCGAGCGGGCGATGCCGGTGATCGCCGAAACGATCTCACGGTCGAAGCGGCTTTCGGCGATATGCTCGACGAAGGAACCATCGATCTTGATGGCGTCGATGGGAAAGCGCCTGAGATATTCGAACGAGCTCATGCCGGCGCCGAAATCATCGAGGCTGACGCGGCAGTGGCGGAGCCTCGCCTTGCGCACGAACTCCGCCGCGGCATCGAAATTGGTGACGGCGGCGGTCTCGGTGATCTCGAAGCCGATGGCCGACGCCGGCGCGCCACTGTCGGCGATGGCCTCGTCGACGAAATCCCAGAGCTGCGGATCGGAAAGCGTCTGCGCCGACAGGTTGAAGTCGAGCGAGATGGCGCCCGCGCGCATCGCCTCGCCGTGGCGCGTCAGCGCGGCGCGGATGATCCAGCGGTCGAGCCGGGCGGCAAGGCCGAAGCGTTCGGCGACCGGCATGAAATCGCCGGGCGGGATCATCTTGCCGTTGCGGGCCTCGAGCCTGGCCAGCACCTCGACGTGGCGGCTGTCTTCCCATGGCTGGCCGAGCCGGTGGATCTCCTGGCCGAACAGCTTCAGCCGGCCGTCCTCCATCGCATCGACCAGGTCGGCGGCCAGCCGCGCGGCGTTGAGGCCGCCAGCGCCCGACGTCGTTTCAGGCGAAAACACCGCGAAGCGGTCCCGACCGCCGGCCTTGGCGGCGTAGCAGGCATCGTCGGCGCAGGCGAGCGCGTCGGCCACCGTCATGTTGCGGTCGCGCACGAAGGCGATGCCGATGCTGGCGGCAAGCCTGCGCGAGGTGATGGCAGAGCCGAGATCGGCGTTGCGCACCGCGGCGAGCACCGCACGGGCAAGGTGCTCGGCACAGGCGTCATTGCAGTTCGGCACCAGCAACGCGAATTCGTCGCCGCCGAGGCGGGCCGCCTGCGCCGACGCGGGCAGGCTGGCGAGGATGCCAGCCGCGACGCTCTTCAGCGCCAGGTCTCCGGCGGCATGGCCGGCATAGTCGTTGAGCGCCTTGAAGTAGTCGAGGTCGACATAGAACACGGCAAGCGGCAGCCGCCCGGCCATGGCGATGTTCTCGGCAAGCAGCCGGTCGAAGGCCGAACGGTTGAGCAGCCCGGTCAGGGCGTCGTGACGCGCGGCGAAGGCAAGCTCCTCGGCGCGCCTCTTCTCCTCGGTGATGTCGCGCACCGTACCCAAAATCTGGCCGGCCGAGCCGACGCCGGCAATGAAACGCACCAGCGACTCGATATGGCGGACTTCGCCGTCACGAAGGACGATCCGGTATTGCGAGGCGACGACGCTGCTAGAGCCGGGCTCGATCTGGTGGGCCCGTTCGGTGGCGTCCTTGTCGTCGGGATGAAGATAGGTGTGCCACAGGTCGGCCGTCACCTCATCGGTATCGGCAACGAGGCCGAATATCTCGCGCGTGCGCGCGTCCCAATAGCTTTTCCTGGTGCCGATATCGTGGTGCCAGATGCCGGTGCCGCTGGCGGCAAGCGCGAGACGGAAGCGAACATTGACCTGCTCGAGCGCCGCCTCGGCCTCTTTCTGCCGGGTGATGTCGGTCTGCACGCCCATCAGCCTGAGCGGCTTGCCGTCGGCGTCGCGCTCGACAATGCCGCCGCGGTCGAGCACCCAGACCCAATGGCCATCCTTATGGCGCAGGCGCAGCTCGGTTTCGATGGAATCGACGATGCCCGCAATGTGCCGGTCGCCGCTCTCCTGCGCGCGCTGGCGGTCGTCGGGATGGGTGAGCTTCAGCCAGAGATCGGGCGTGTTGGCGAGTTCGTTCGCCTCGTAGCCCAGCATCTTCGACCAGGTCGGCGAATAATAGCAATCGCCGGTCGACAGATTCCAGTCCCACAAGCCGAGATGAGCCCGGTCGAGCGCCTGCGCCCAGAACTTGCCGTTGCGTTTGTCGTCGTCCGCCATTCTTTGTTCTTGCCGTCCCGTCGCAGCAATACTGCATGAAAGCAGAGAAGAAAGAGTTACCGGGGGCGGTTCAGCCAATCTCCCCCCTTGTGGGGGAGATGGCCGGCAGGCCAGAGGGGGGCGTGAAGGATCGCGGCGTTGCAGGAATTTCGATCAAGGCTGCTGGCAAAGCTGTTCGCCTGCGACAGCCTGAAACGCTGGCGGGACAGCGCCCCCCTCTGCCCTGCCGGGCATCTCCCCCACAAGGGGGGAGATTGCTAACCGCCCAGCCGTCTCCTCACCACCGCCGCATGGAAACGCGCGCCGTGCAGCAGGCCCTCGTCGTTGAAATCATAGGCGGGGTTGTGCAGCGGCGCGGTGCCGCCATTGCCCACGAAGACGAAGCAACCAGGGACATGGTCGAGGAAGCGGGCGAAATCCTCCGAGGCGGTCATCGGCTCAGCCGCGACGCGGACAGCGTCGTCGGCCAGAACCGTACGGGCCGCCGCAAGTGCCTCGTCCACCAGCGCCGCGTCGTTGAGCAAAGGCACGAACTCGCGGGTGTAAGCGACTTCAGCCGCGACGTTATAGGCCTGGGCCGTGCCCTCGGCGATGCGGCGCATCTCCTTTTCGATCGCGGCGCTCACCTCTGGCCGGAAGCTGCGGCAATCGCCCAGGATGCGCGCCAGTCCTGGCAGCGCGTTGCGGGTCCCGTCGGTGATGAGCTCGGTCACCGAGACGACGCCGATATCGGCCGGGCTCAGGCGGCGCGAGACGATGGTCTGCAGGTTGACGACCAGCGCGCAGGCGGCGACCAGCGCCTCCTGACCGGCATGCGGCCGCGCCGCGTGACCGCCGAGGCCTTTGAGCACGATCTCGAAATTGTCCTCGGCCGACATGACCGGGCCGCTGCGGGTTTCGAAATGGCCGATGGGCAGGCCAGGCATGTTGTGCAGCCCGAATATCTCCTCGAAAGGGAAGCGCTCGAGCAGGCCGTCGTCCAGCATGGCCAGCGCGCCCCTGCCCCATTCCTCGGCCGGCTGGAAGATGAAGCGCACCGTGCCGTCGAAGCCGCCTTCACCGGCAAGCAGCTTTGCCGCGCCGAGCAGCATCGAGGTGTGGCCGTCATGGCCGCAGGCATGCATGGTGCCGGATGTTTGCGAGCGCCAGGCTTGCGTGCCCTGTTCGGCAATGCGCAGCGCATCCATGTCGGCGCGCAGCGCGATGGCGCGATTGCCACTGCCGCGGGTCAACGTGCCGACGACGCCGGTGCCGCCGACGCCTTCGGCCACCTCAAGTCCGAAGTCGCGCAGCTTTTGCGCGACGAACGCCGCTGTGCGTTTTTCCTCGAAGCCGAACTCGGGATGGGCGTGCAGATCGCGCCGCCACGCCGTCATCTCGCTGTGCAAAGCCTGTTGGTCGAGTTCAGCCATCGTCGCCCCTCAAGCCCCTTTTCTCGACGCAATTCCGGAAGGTTACAGCGAAGTCGCCGAGCCCAACCGCTCGGCACTTTTCCTAGAATTGCTCTTTTCTTGACGCAATTCCTGACGGAAGGCTACGGCGAAGTCGCCGAGCCCAACCGCTCGGCACTTTTCCTGGAATTGCTTTCACGCAGTCTGCAGGAACACCTCTTCCGGCGCCATCCCGACCAGCTCGGCAAAGCGGCCGTGGTCGGTCGCGCCCTCCGAATTGATGACGAGCACGCGCGAATGCCTATCGAGGCCGAGCGCCGTGCGCTTATGCCTGTCGCCCGCGGCGCGGACCAGCCCGGCGAGTCCTGCCCCGCCGCTCTCGCCGGAGACGATGGCCGGATCGCTGCCCAGCGGTCGCGCCAGCCGCTTCATCACCGCGACCGCGTCCTCCTCTTCCACCGTCATGAAGGCATCGCCGACGCGCGCCAGCACGCGCCAGGCGACCAAGGACGGCTCGGCGCATTCGAGCATCGTCATCACGGTCGGCTCCTGATTTGCGATCGTTGCCGGACGTCCGGCCTCAACCGAAGCGTAGACGCAGGCCGAGCGCCGCGGCTCGACCACCACGGCCTTCGGCCGCCTGGAGCCAAGCATGACAGCCATATGGCCGGCGACCGCCGCGGCGAAGCCGCCGACGCCGGCCTGCAGGAAGACATGCGTGGGCGGCTCTGCCATGCGCCGCAACGTCTCGCGCACGATCACCGTGTAGCCCTGCATGACCAGTCCGGGGACGCGCTCATAGCCCAGCCAGGACGTGTTGGAGACGATCTTCCAGCCGCGCTCGGCGCCGACGCGGGCGACTTCGCGCACCGCATGGTCATAGCCGCCTTCGACCTCGACGATCTCGGCGCCGAAGCGGGCGATGGCCGCGACACGCTCACGGCTTACGCCGGCATGGACGAAGATCACCGAGCGCGCGCCGACGAGGCTGGCGCCCTGCGCCACGGAGCGGCCATGGTTGCCGTCGGTGGCGCAGACGAAGATCATGCTCGACGCGATCTCGCGCACCCTGGCGTCGTTTATCTCGCTGATATCGACATCGCGCCCGAGCCACTTGCCGGCCTCCTCCAGCACCAGCCGCATAACCGCATAGGCGCCGCCCAGCGCCTTGAAGGAGCCCAGGCCAAGACGCTGGCCCTCATCCTTGACATGAAGCGCCGCGATGCCGAGCTTCTGGGCCAGCGCCGGCAAGGCATGCAGCGGCGTTTCCGCATCGTTGTCGCGCGCCTTGAGGTAATGCTCTGCCCGCGCGGCGCCGGCCATGCCGAGGGACTCGGCATCAGCGGCAACCAACGGCTGGTTGTATTCTGGACGTTGGTTGAGAAGCAGCATGCTAGTCTTCCTGCTAGGCACTGAATTCTGTTGGCGGGTGCGATTCCGGCGCGATTCCGGCGCCTTAATTGGCTAAGTGATTGATTTCTGTTTCGACCAGATGTCGCCGAATGTTCGCTTCGGAAGGATTCGATACAGCCAACTTGACTATTTTTGGTGGTATTTGGCCTGACGCGTGCCGTCGAAACGCCGTAGACGCCAGCCCCCTGTCAGTCGGCCGCCAGCCGGGCGGCGACGCCGAGCAGGATGTCGGCGCCGGCAACAAGCTCGCTGGCGGCGGTGAACTCGGCCGGGTTGTGGCTGATGCCGCCCCGGCTCGGCACGAAGATCATCGCCGACGGCGCGATGCGCGCGATCATCTGCGCGTCGTGTCCGGCGCCCGAGGTCATGCGCCGGCATGAAAGGCCGGCGGCTTTGGCGCCATCCTCGATCAGCGAAACGATGCGGGCATCGAAGGTCACCGGCTCGAACCGCGCCAGGCTTTCGGCATGGATGATGACACCGGTGCTTGCGGCAAGCTGGTCGAGGAAAGCGGCGAGCGCGGTTTCCTCCTCGCAAAGGTGCGTTTCAACCGGGTCGCGCAGGTCGATGGTGAAGGTCGCCCGCGACGGGATGACGTTGATGGCGTTGGGCTCGAAAGCGATGGTGCCGATGGTCGCGACCGTGCGCGTCGACGACGCACTGGCCCGGTCCGCGAGAAAGCCGATCACCCGCGCGGCGGCGACGCCGGCATCGCGGCGCATCGACATGGGCGTGGTGCCGGCATGGTTGGCCTCGCCGTCGATGGTGATGCGCTGCCACGAAATGCCCTGCAGGTTTTCGACGGCGCCGATGGCGATGCCTTCGCGCTCCAGCACCGGCCCCTGCTCGACATGCAATTCGACATAGGCATGCGGCATGAGGAAGCCGGGCTCGTGGTTGCCGGCATAGCCGATACGCTCGAGCTCCTTGCCCAGCACCGTGCCGTCGGTGCCGACCGAGGCCAGCGCTTCCCCGAGGTCGCGACCGCCGGCAAAGACCAGCGAACCCATCATGTCGGGCGAAAAGCGCACGCCCTCCTCATTGGTGAAGGCGGCAACGACGAGCGGGCGCGCCGGCGCGAAGCCGGCCTCCTTCAGGCTCTCGATCGCTTCGAGGCCGGCAAGCACGCCATAGCAGCCGTCATAGATGCCGGCGTCGATCACCGTGTCGATGTGCGAGCCGAGCATGAGCGGCGCCTGGCTTTCGTTGGCGCCATCCTTCCAGATTCCGAAAATGTTGCCGATGCGGTCGACGGCGACCTCAAGCCCTGCCTCTTCCAGCCAGCCGACAAGGCGGTCGCGGCCGAGCCTGTCCATGTCGGAAGCGGCGACGCGGACCAGCCTCCCCTGCGGATCGCGGCCTATACCGCCGAGCTCATGGATGCGGCCCAGGAGCCGGTCGGCGTTGATCGTCAGATTGCTCATGCCAGCAGCCTTGCGTCTGCGACCTCGTCCGGCGCCATGCCGACCAGCTCGGCATAGCGGCCAGGATCCGTCGCGCCTTCGGAGTTGATGATCAGCACGCGGGAGCTGGAGTCGAGGCCGAGCGCCGCCCGTATCTTCCTGTCGCCGGCAGCGCGGATCAGCCCGGCGAGGCCTGCCCCGCCGCTCTCGCCGGAGACGATCGCCGGATCGTTCGCCTCGGGTCGCGCCAGGCGGTTCATCACCGAGATCGCATCCTCTTCCTCGACCGTCATGAAAGCATCGCCGATCCGCGACAGCACGCGCCAGGCGACCAAAGACGGCTCATAGCATTCGAGCATCGCCATCACCGTGGGCTTGCTGTGCGCGATGGCGACAGGACGCCCGGCCTTCGCGGTGGCGTAGACGCACGCCGCCCGCGCGGGTTCGACCACGATTGTCTTCGGCCGATCCTCGCCAAGCCTGATGGCGAGATGGCCGGCCACCGCCGCGGCGAAGCCGCCGACGCCAGCCTGCAGGAAGACGTGGGTCGGCGGCTCAGGCAAACGCTTCAGCGCTTCGTGCACGATCACGGTGTAGCCCTGCATCACCAGTCCTGGAATGCGCTCATAGCCCGGCCAGGACGTGTCGGAGACGACGGTCCAGCCGCGCTCGGCGGCGACGCGGGCGGCTTCCCTGACCGACTGGTCGTAGTCGCCAGCTACGCGCACCATCTGAGCGCCGAAGCGGGCGATGGCCGCCACGCGTTCGTTGCTGACGCCCGAATGGACGAAGATGACGGAGCGCGCGCCGACAAGGCCGGCGCCCTGCGCCACCGAGCGTCCATGATTGCCGTCGGTGGCGCAGGCGAAGGTCATTTGCGCGGCGATCGCCCTCACCTCCGGCTTGTGCAGTTGCTCGACATCGACGGCGCGGCCGAGCTGCCTGCCGGCCTCCTCCAGCACCAGATGCATGACGGCATAGGCGCCGCCGAGCGCCTTGAAGCTGCCGAGGCCGAGGCGCTTGCCCTCGTCCTTGAGGTAAAGGGCGCCGATGCCGAGTTCGCCCGCCAGCGCCGGCAAGGCGTGCAGCGGCGTCTCGGCATGGTTGTCGCGCGCGGCAAGAAAGCGCTCGGCCTCTCCGGCGCCGGCGAGCCCAAGCGTCGTGGCGTCTTCCTCCGTCAGCGGCTGGCGATGATCCGGGTGGCGGTTGAGCAGGAACATGGGTCGGCCTTTCTGCGCCTTTGATGTGCTGAAATTTATTGCAAGCGAAGCGAGAAAGGCGCTCTGTTTTGGTGCTTTAAATGCAAGTTTGTTTCGTTTGGAACGCTGCCATGTCCATTTCGCCCGAACTCGATGCCTTCGACCGCGCCATCCTCGTCATCCTGCAGAAGGACAACACCACGCCGCAGCGCGTCATCGGCGAGAAGGTCAACCTCTCGGCGCCGGCCGTGCAGCGGCGCATCAAGCGCATGGAGGAAGCGGGCGTCATCCGCGCCAATGTCGCGCTGGTCGATCCAGCCAAGGTCGGCCACCCGATCACCATCTTCGTCGAGGTCGAGGTGGAGAGCGAGCGCGCCGAGCTGATCGACGCCGCCAAGCGCGGCTTTGCCGAAGTGCCCGGGGTGCAGCAATGCTATTACGTCACCGGCGAGGCCGATTTCATCCTCGTCGTCACCGTGGCGACGATGGCCGACTACGAAGCGCTGACCCGGCGGCTGTTCTTCGCAAACAACAACGTCAAAAGGTTTCGCACGTTCGTGGCGATGGACCGGGTCAAGGTAGGGTTGGAAGTGCCGGTGGAGTGAGGCGTCGAAGCTGCCGATCTCTCCAACAAGGGGGAGATCGGCAGTCATCCTGGCTTTCGCCAATCTCCAGCGTCTACTGGCTCGGCGCCATCGCGTGTTCGCACGACACTTTCGGGTTCATGTCGGCAAAGGTGCCGGTCGGGTTGCCTTTCCAGGCCCAGACATGCAGTTCGTAGAACTCGCCCAGACCGTAGCGGTTGGGCGCGCTGTTGAAATTGAACAGCTGGCCGTCGAGCGACGCGGGCCCTTTCGAGGTGATGTATTCGACCGCCACCAGCTTCAGCGCGCCGTTGGCCATCGGCTCGTACATGACCGCTTCCGGACGGGCGATATCGATCTTGTCGTCCTTCAGATACTGGCCGTTGACGTAGTGGATGCCCATGGCGCCGCCCGTGATGCCGCTGGCGCAAGGAATGGGCGCATAGCCCTCGGCCGTAGCGGCCTTGACGTCGAGAAACCGGCTGTTGGCCGCTCGCACCTTGTCGGCCAGCGGGCTGGCGCCGGACACGGACGCAGCCGCATGCTGATGCGCCTGCGCGAAGGTCGTGATGGCCGTCAGCGCGGCCGCTGCCATGAGAAGCCTGTTCCAAAAGTGTGGTGTCATGTTCATTCCGTTCTTCCTGAAAGGCACGGCTTGCCGGCCGCCAAAGATGGCGGCGCGACAGGCAAGCGCCGTGGCTGTTTGTGCTTGATGATCGCGGGGTCGATGCGGCGGCTGCCGATCATCCCTTCGGCAGGTACGAGATCGTTCCGGCCAGGTCGGTGTTGTCGATCAGCTGGAACCGGCTGTCGCTGCCACCCTGGCGGGCTGACACGAAGGGGGCGTAGGCCGGATCATTGGTGAAGGCTTGCGCCGCCGCTTCCGATGGGAAGGCCATCAGCGCGATCAGCGTCGTGTCGAGCGGCTTTCCCTCGAGCGTCTTCACATTGCCGCTGCGCGCCAGATATCTGCCGCCGTGCTTGTGAACGAGGTCGTGCACGGTCGCCGCGTAGTCCGGTATCCATTTCGGATCTTTCACCTTGATATCCGCGATAAGGTAAGCGGTCATGGTCAGTCTCCTGGTTGCTGCGCACAGGGGTATCCCGTGCGTCGGCCAAACGGCTCGCACGGCAGGGCTCGCGCCAACCAGTCCGCGATCTGTACCGGGCCGGTACAGTTTCTGTACTCGCCGCTTCATTCATGAAGGTCTAATGTTCCACCCAGCTTCGAGGGAGGACACAGATCATGGCCCAGCACGGATACAAGCAGTTCTGCCCGCTATCGATGGCCGCCGAGGTGCTATGCACCCGCTGGACGATGGTGCTGATGCGCGAACTGGTGGCGGGCTCGACCCGCTTCAACGACCTGCGCCGCGGCGTGCCGAAAATGTCGCCGACCCTTCTATCGCAACGGCTGAAGGAGCTGGAGCTGGCGGGGATCGTGGAGCGCCGAGAAGTCCCCGGCGAGAAGGGTATCTTCGACTATCGGTTGACTGAGGCGGGACGCGATTTGCGCCCGGTCGTCGAGGCCATGGGCTTTTGGGGACAGAAATGGGTCGAGGCCAGGCTGTCGTTGAAGAATCTCGATCCGTCCCTGCTGATGTGGGATATGCGGCGTAATCTGAACCCCTCGCCGCTGCCCGAGGGAAGAACCGTGATACAATTTCTGTATCAGGATCTCCCGGCGTCGAAACGCTCGTGGTGGCTGATCGTCGAGAAGCATGGCGAGGTCGATCTTTGCTGGTACGATCCGGGCTTCGAGGTCGACCTCTACGTCTCGACCGATCTCCACACGATGACCGCAATCTGGATGGGCCTGCTGACCGTCGAGAAGGCCGGCGTGAAGGTCGTCCTGACCGGCGACAAGGCCATCGGCAGGAAGATGCAAACCTGGCTCGGGCTCAGCCCGTTCGCGGTCGAACCCAAGCGCGCAGCCTGAAGGCAGGCTTCGGCGATCCAGCCACGGTCGGCTGATCGCTCAAAGCCATGAAATCAAAGCTTGCCACGGTTGCCGTCCTCGGCCGCCGGCGCCAGCCACCTTGCATATACCTCGCCGACAATGCCGCGCCGGAAGATGAGCACGCAGATCATGAAGATCAGGCCGGTGGCGATGGTCACCGGGAAGCCCGAGGTGGCCAAGGTGTTTTCGAGACCGACGACAAGGCCGGCGCCCGCCACCGGACCGACCATGGTGCCGATGCCGCCGAGCAGCGTCATCAGGATCACCTCGCCCGACATCTGCCAGGTGACGTCGGTGAGGGTCGCGAACTGGAAGACGATCGCCTTGGTCGCGCCGGCGAAGCCGGCAAGGGCCGCCGACATGACGAAGGCGGCGAGCTTGTAGCGGCCGACCGAATAGCCGAGCGAAATGGCGCGGTTCTCGTTTTCTCTTATCGAGCGCAGGATCATGCCGAAGGGCGAATTGACGATGCGCCAGATGGCGAAGACGCCGATGAGGAAGACGGCGAGCACGAAGAAATACATGTTCATGGCGGCGTTGAGGTCGACGACGCCGAAGAGGTGGCCGCGAGGCACGCCCTGGATGCCGTCCTCGCCCTCGGTGAAGGGCGCCTGGACGCAGAAGAAATAGAACATCTGCGCCAGCGCAAGCGTGATCATCGAGAAATAGATCCCCTGCCTTCGGATGGCGAGGAAGCCCATGACGAGGCCCATGCCCGCGGCACCTGCGGTGCCGAGCAGGATGGCTGCCTCCGGCGGCCAGCCCCAGGCTTTCACGGCGTAGGCGCAGAAATAGGCCGCACCGCCGAAGAAGGCGGCATGGCCGAAGGAAAGCAGGCCGGTGTAGCCGAGCAAGAGGTTGAAGGCGCAGGCGAACAAGGCGAAGCACAGCATCTTCATGACGAAGATCGGATAGACGAAGAAGGGCGCGGCGATCAGCGCCACGATGCCCAGCGCTATCAGCCCCCGTTCGAGCCTGAGCGAGGCGGCGGCGCGTTCCTGGTGAAGGGTTGCCTCGCTCATCTCAGGCATCCCTTCCGAACAGGCCGGCCGGGCGCAAGAGCAGCACGATCACCATGATGACGAACACGACCAGGTTCGAGGCTTCCGGGTAAAAAACCTTGGTCAGGCCCTCGGCGAGGCCGAGCATGTAGCCGGTGACGATGGCGCCGAGGATCGAGCCCATGCCGCCAATCACGACGACGGCGAAGACAACGATGATCAGGTCCGAACCCATCAGCGGACTGACCTGGTAGACGGGCGCGGCGAGAATGCCGGCGAGCCCCGCAAGGGCCGCGCCCAGCCCGTAGGTGAGCGTGAGCAGCAGCGGCACGTTGACGCCGAAGGCCTGCACCAGTTGCGGGTTCTCGGTGGCGGCGCGCAGATAGGAGCCAAGCCTCGTCTTTTCGATCAGCAGCCAGGTGCCGATGCAGACGATGAGCGAAGCCACCACCACCCAGCCGCGATAATTGGGCAGGAACATGAAGCCGAGATTGGTTCCGCCGGCGAGCAGTGTCGGCACGGCATAGGGATTGCCCGAGACGCCGTAGTAATAGCGGAACACGCCTTCGATGACCAAGGCGAGGCCGAAGGTGAAGAGCAGGCCGTAAAGCGGGTCGAGGCGGTAGAGCCGCGACAGCGCGAGGCGCTCGACCGCCATGCCGAACAGGCCGACGATAAGCGGCACAAGGACCAGCGCCGGCCAGTAGCCGATGCCCAAATGCACCAGCAGCAGATAGCCGATGAAGGCACCCAGCATATAGAGCGCGCCATGGGCAAAATTGATGATGCGCAGCAGGCCGAAGATAACGGCGAGGCCGAGGCTGAGCATGGCGTAGAAGGAGCCGTTGATCAGGCCGACAAGGAGCTGCCCGAGCAAGGCCTGGATGGGGATGCCGAAGACCGTCAACATGGCGCGATCATACCCCCAGCACTTCGTGCAACTTGTCGGTGTGCGCGGACAGCTGGCCGACGGCAAAACCCTCCACCACCTTGCCGTGGTCCATCAGGTAGAAGCGGTCGGCGATGCGGGCGGCGAAGCGGAAGTTCTGTTCCACCAGCAAGATGGTCATGCCGCGCTTCTTCAGCGTCGCCAGCAGCTCGCCGATGCGCTGGACGATGACCGGCGCCAGGCCTTCGGTCGGCTCGTCGAGCAAAAGCATCTCGACGCCGGTGCGCAGGATGCGCGCAATCGCCAGCATCTGCTGTTCGCCGCCGGACAGTTTTGTCCCTTGGCTGTCGCGGCGTTCCTTGAGGTTGGGGAAGAGCTCGAAGATTTCTTCCACGCTCATGCCGCCCTTGGCCACGACCGGCGGCAGGATCAGGTTCTCGTCGACAGTAAGGGTGGCGAAGATGCCGCGCTCTTCAGGCACGAAGCCGATCCCCTGATGGGCGACGCGGTGAAGCGGCAGGCCGATCAGGTCCTTGCCGTTGAAGGTGACGGAGCCGGTGCGCTTGCGGATCAGGCCCATGATGGCGCGCAGCGTCGTCGTCTTGCCGACGCCGTTGCGGCCGAGCAGCGTCACCGTCTCGCCGCGCCTGACATCGAGGTCGACGCCGTGCAGCGCATGGCCTTCGCCATACCAGGCGTGGAGGTCGCGCACGGCAAGCAGCGGCTCACTCATGCTCAGTCCCCATGTAAGCGACGCGCACGCGCTCGTCCTGGCTGACGGTGGCATAGTCGCCGGCCGCCAGCACCTGGCCGCGCTGCATGACGGTTATCCAGTCGCAGAGGTCGGCAACCACGGTGAGGTTGTGCTCGACCATCAGCACGGCGCGGTCCTTCGCCAACGATCGGATGATGCCGGAGATCATGCCGACATCCTCATGTCCCATGCCGGCCATCGGCTCGTCGAGCAGAAGCACTTTCGGGTCGAGCGCCAGCGTGGTCGCGATCTCCAGCACGCGCTTGCGGCCGTAGGAAAGATCGCCGGCGAGCCGATACGCCGCGTCGTCAAGACCTACGATGGCGAGCAGCTCGCTCGCCCTTGGCGTGAGCTGATCCAGCGCGACGACCGGGCGCCAGAACTGGTAGCCGAGCCCGCCCGGACGCTGCAGCGCCACGCGCACATTGTCGAGCACGGAAAGATGCGGAAAGATCGCCGATATCTGGAAGGAACGGACGAGGCCCATGCGCGCCACTTTAGCCGGCGGCGCGCGGGTGATGTCGGTGCCGAGCAATTCGATCCTGCCGCTGGTCGGCTGCAGGAATTTGGTCAACAGGTTGAAGATCGTGGTCTTGCCGGCGCCGTTCGGGCCGATCAGCGCATGGATTTTTGCGTGATGGACGTCGAGGTCGACATCCTTCACCGCGACGAAGCCGGCGAAGTCGCGCCTGAGGCCGCGGGCGGAAAGCACCACCCGCGGCGTCTGATCGGTGCTGTCCGGGCGAACAGCGGTGGCGGTGTCGAGCGTCACTTGGTGACGAGCGGGCAGCCGCTGTCTTCGGCCTTCATGAAGGCCTTGTCGCCGGGAATGGTCGCCAGATAGGTGTAGTAGTCCCAGTCCTTCTTCGACTCTTCCGGCTTCTTGACCTGGTAGAGATACATGTCGTGCACCATCGAGCCGTCGGTCTGCACCTTTCCGTTGGCGGTGAAGACGTCGTTGACCGGCATTTCATGCAGTTCCTTGGCCACGGCCTCGGTCTCGTCGGTGCCGGCCTTGTCGATGGCCTTCAGATACTGCGTCACCGCCGAGTAGGTGCCGGCCTGGATCATGTTCGGCATGCGGTTGGTGCGCTTGAAGAAGCGTTGGGCGAATTCGCGGCTCTTGTCGTCGCGGTCCCAGTAAAAGCCTTCGGTCAGCACCACGCCCTGCGCCGCCTGGAGGCCGAGCCCATGCACTTCGGCGAGCGTGAAGAGAAGTGCCGCCAGCCGCTGGCCGCCGGCGACGATGCCGAATTCCGCCGCCTGCTTGATCGAGTTCGAGGTGTCGAGGCCGGCATTGGCAAGCCCGACGATCTTGGCGCCGGAGGACTGCGCCTGGAGCAGGAAGGAGGAATAGTCGGTGGAGCCGAGCGGATAGCGCACCTCGCCCAGCACCTTGCCGCCGCTGGCTTCGACCAGCTTGGCGGTCTGGTCCTTGAGCGAATAGCCGAAGGCATAGTCGACGGTGATGAAATACCAGCTGTCGCCGCCCTGCTTGACCAACTCGCCGCCGGTGCCGACAGCCTGCGAATGGGTGTCATAGGCCCAGTGAAAACCATAGGGCGAGCACTGCTTGCCGGTGAGGTCGGTGGAGGCTGCGCCGGTGACGATGTCGATCTTCTTCTTTTCCTTGGAAAGCCCCTGGACGGCCAAGGCCACGGAAGACGTCGTGAGCTCCATGATCGCGTCGACCTGCTCGGTGTCGTACCACTGGCGCGCGATGTTGGAGGCGATGTCGGGCTTGTTCTGATGATCGGCGCTGACGATCTCGATCGGCGCGCCCTGCACCTTGCCGCCGAAATCCTCGACCGCCATCTTGGCGGCCTCGACCGACCACTTGCCGCCGAAATCCGCATAGACGCCCGACTGGTCGTTGAGGATGCCGATCTTGACCTTGCCGTCCGAGATTTCGCCGGCCGCGGCCGGCATTGCGGATGCCGCAAGGAGCGCGGCCGAGACGAGATAGGATGCTTTCACTGGTGGTTCCTCCCATATGGCAACCATCGGAAACGCGGCTGCCTCGCGATGGTTCAACAGTTCTTTCGGATTTTGGATTGGAGCCTCGATCCCGCTCTGCCGCTCCTCCTCTCGCGGGTCCTCTTGTTTGCGGGCTGGGCCACGGCGTGCCTTGGGTGCACGGGCGCGAGCCTAGCACCACATGTCGCGGGCCGAGAATGCTATTTTCGTAGCATGGCAGAAGATTGGGATGACCAGTTGCCGGAGACGATCAAGGGGCGGTCGTATGGTGATGAGGCGCCCCGGGACGGTCAAGCGCGAGCGGCGGCTTTTCTGTCCTTTGTGTTGCCCTGATCGGCCAAGTGGTAAGGGACGATTAGGACCTCTGCAGGGATATGCCATTCACGATTGAGCTTGAAAGCCATGTCCATCGTCAGCGCTCGCTTGCGGGCTAGAATCTCAGATGCACGCGACGCTGACCCGAGCAGCTTTATCAGCGCTTGCCTGCTGAGATTGGCCATCTCCATATGAGCAGTGATCGCGTCCACCGGGTCGGTTTCCGCGATAGGGTAGTGTTTTGTCTCGTATGCTTCGATAAGTTCAGCAAGAACATCGAAACGATCGGCGTCAGGCGTGCCGGGAACGGGCTCCTTGTCAAAATAGCGAGTGATCTCCGCAATCGCCCAATCGTAATCGGCGTCGGTCTTAATGGGTCGGATGTTGTCCATCACACCTTCTCCGCGTCTGTCTTGTCGTACTCGACGTGAGTGCCGACGAATTTGATCAGCACTCTCTTGAACGTGTAGCTTACATGCACAATCAGCCGATACTTATTGCCCGCAATGTCGAACACCGGACGGTTATCAGCTACGAAATCGACATTTGCGCCGAACTGTTCCTTGACGTCAGCCGGTCCCTTCCAGTCGACCTTGCTCGATGCATTGAACCAGGCCGTCAGCGGCATTCTGGATTGCGGATGCTTCGTCCAGAAGGTGACGAGCGTTTTCCTGCTGACGATTTGCATGCACCCATATAGCCATTTCCCAAACTGGGAACAAAGGGTACTTACCCAAATTGGGAAATATCCATCTCATCGACGCCCGCTCACCACGGCAGCGGCTTGCCGTCGCGAAAAAAGCCGCCGGTCGGGCCGTCGTCGGGCAAGGTCGCGGCCCAGACGATCCCGGCCGCTCCCTGCGCCACCGGGCGTCCGCCGGGACCGCCCATGTCGGTCGCGACCCAGCCGGGGCAGATCGAGTTGACCAGCACGCCCGCGCCGCGCAGTTCCGCGGCCAGGATGCGGGTCAGCGCGTTGAGCGTCGCCTTGCTGGTCGAATAGGCCGGGGCGCCGGCGCCCATCGAAGCGAGCGAGCCGCCTTCCGACGAGACGTTGACCAGCCGGCCATGGCCGGAGGCACCGAGCAGCGGCGCGAAGGCGGCAGCGACGCGCCAGGCGCCGAAGACATTGGTCTCGAAGGCCTCGCGGATCACCGTCCAGTCGGGCTTGAGCGCTCGCGCCGAAGGGTCGTAATGGATGGCGGCATTGTTGACCAAAACGTCGAGCCGGCCGAAGCGGCGCTCGACCTCGGCCGCGGCGCGGGCTGCGGCCTCGGACGCGGCGACATCCAGCGCGATGGCTTCGACCTTGCCGCCAAGCCGCTTCGCCGCCGCCTCGCCCTTGGCAAGATCGCGCGCGCCGATCAGCACGGTGAAGCCGAGTTCGGCGAGTTGGTGCGTCGTTTCCAGGCCGATGCCCCGATTGCCGCCGGTGACGAGTGCCACCTTGCCGGAATGATCTGCGTGGCCGGTCATTGCTTCCGCTCCTTCGGTTGTGCGTGTCGACAGCAAGATCGCATCGATCGCACCGATTGATTAGAGTGAAGAGTTCGCAATCATTATGCGATTCAGTTCATGAGTGACGGGCAATTCCGAACCCCAGCAATATTCACCGCTGCCGAGGAACGCTATCGCATCTGAAAGCGCACCCTCGCGGGTCGCTACGCGGTCACCTTTGCCCAATGCACGAGGGCGACGACGCGCCGGACACAATCCAGAAACAAGATTCAACAGTCGGGAAAAACTCGCGAAAAGAGCGCCTGTCATAAGCGGCACCGGAGCAGCCGATGATTTGCGGCGCGCGACACAGAACATTGTTCTTAACCAAGGAATGCCGATTATGAAAACGACCGTTCTTTCCGCACTCGGCCTTGCCGTCGCGCTCGCTTTCGCGGTGCCGGCGCTGGGCACCACCGAAGCCAACGCCGCCGCGACGACCACCGCGACCACGACCACCACGACGACTGCTCCGGCCGCGACCACCGAGACGGCCAAGCCCGCCGCCAAGGCCGAGCACAAGAAGCATCATCGCAAGCATCACCGTCATCACGCCCGCAAGCATCATCACGTGAAGAAGCACTCCAAGCATCACGCCAAGAAGCATCACGTGCGCAAGCACCATGTGAAGAAGCATGTTGCGAAGAAGGCCGCATAAGGCCCGACGCGTTTCGAACTTCATGACCGGATGATCCCGGACCGCTTGCAGAGGGTTCAGGATCATCGCTTCCCGAAAACGCCGCCCTCCTTCCGGGCGGCGTTTTTGTTTGCGTCTACGGCTTCTTCTTCTGCGGGTGGATCGTCTCGCCGCGCTTAAGCATCGCCACCAGATCGGCGATCTTCTTCTTGCGGCCCGCCTCGGTCTTCATGTTGTGGGTGCGAAAAGCGAGCGCGAACCGGTTCTGCGCCGAAAGCTTCTCCAGCATTGCCCTTGCCTTCGGCTCGGCATCGATCGCGGCCTGCAGGTCGGGCGGGATGGTCATCTCCTTCGATCCGCCATAGGCGCGGTCCCAGCGGCCGTCGGCCTTGGCCGCCTCGACCTCGCGCAAGCCGTGGCTGGTCATGCGGCCCGCCTCGATCAGGCGCGCGACATTGTCGATGTTGATCTTGCTCCAGATGCTCTTCCTGCCGCGCGGGGTGTAGCGCTGCAGGAAACTCTTGTCGTCGAGCGACTTGCGCACCGCGTCGATCCAGCCGAAGCAGAGCACGACGTCGATCGCCTCCTTCGGCGTGATCGACGCCAGCCCCGACCCGACCTTGTGGACCTTGATCCAGACCTCGCTTTCGCCGGCGTGGTTGTCGGCCAGCCAGGCATAGAAGCTGTCGGCATCGGGGAACTCGCGCACCTTGTCCGGGTCGACCTTTATCGGGGCCATCGTCACCTCGTCTTCCGTCGCTACCAGTGTGGATGATTCCGCAGCGGTTGTAGCGACGGCTGGTGCCAATTTCTGTCAGCAGGCGCCAAACGGCTGGATCCGAGGGGCCCTCATTTGCGAATTGAAGCGACGACCGCCGGGTCGAAGGCTACAGGATTTTCGCCAGAAAGCTCTTTGTACGGTTCCTCTGCGGATCCGAGAAAAGCGCTTTCGGCGCTCCCTCCTCGACGATCATGCCGTCATCCATGAAGATCACACGGTGCCCAACCTCCCGGGCAAAACCCATCTCATGGGTGACCACGACCATCGTCATGCCCTCAACGGCGAGGGTCTTCATGACCTGAAGCACCTCGCCCACCATTTCGGGATCGAGCGCGGAGGTCGGCTCGTCGAAGAGCATGACGTTCGGTCCCATCGCCAGCGAGCGCGCGATTGCCACGCGCTGCTGCTGGCCGCCGGAAAGCTCGTCCGGATAATTCGCTTCCTTGCCGACGAGACCGACCTTGGCCAGCAATTCGCGCGCGACCCTGTTGGCCTCCTCGGTCGGGATCTTCTTGACCTTGCGCGGCCCGATCGTGACATTCTCCAGAATGGTCAGGTGCTTGAACAGGTTGAACTGCTGAAACACCATGCCGACATGCTGACGTAGTTGGTGGATGTTTGTCTTCGGGTCGGTCAACATCATGCCGGCGATTTCGATCTCGCCGCTGGTTGCCGCCTCCAAGCCGTTCAGGCAGCGCAGAAAAGTGCTCTTGCCGCTTCCCGAGGGACCGATGACGACGACGACCTCCTTTTCCTCCACATGAGTGGTTATCCCCTTGAGGATCTCGTTGTGGCCAAAGGACTTGTGAAGGTCCTTAACGTTTATCAACTTGAAGCCTCCTCTCCAGGTAGGACGAGAACTTCGACAGCGAGAAGATGAGGACGAAATAGAGGGCGGCAATCAGCCCCCAGATCGCAAAGGACGCAAAGGTCTCGGCAATCACGATCTCGCCCTTGTAGACCAGCTCGGCGATGCCGACCGGCGCCAGCAGCGAGGTGTCCTTGATCGTCTGGGCAGCCTGGTTGACCAGCGGCGGGATCATCCGCTTGAACGCCTGGGGCAGAACGATATAGCGCATCGTCTGAAAGCCGTTCATGGCGATGGACTGCGCGGCCTCCTTCTGGCCCCGGTCGACGCCGAGAATGCCCGCGCGGATGATCTCGGTGACATAGGCGCCCTCGTTCAGGCTGAGCGTGAAGGCGGCGGCGAGGATGGGATAAGTCAGCTGTCCGAACCACTGATTGACGGGCAGGATCGCCGGCAATCCAAGCACGATGAAGAAGAGTTGCACCAGCAGCGGCGTGGACCGGAAGATCTCGACATAGCCGGTGGCGATCCAGCGCAGCGGCGCAACAGTCGACAGGCGCATCAGCGCCGCGCACAGGCCGATCACCACCATCAGGATGATGGCGACGATCGAATACTGGATGGTAAGCCGCAGGCCATCGAGGATGACGGGTAGGTTTTGCCAGATGGGGCCCATGAACCGTGCCTTGGATCGCTATTCCCGCCCGCTTCGTCAGAAGACACGCATGGCGCGGCTGGCGCCATGCGTGTCGACTTGCCGGAGAGAACGCTGAAGGGATCTGCCGTTTGGATGATCCGAACGGCCTCAGCCCGAAATCGCGACGGAAGCCGGTTTCTGAACCTCGTTGACGACACCGCTGGTATCGCCTCCGAAATATTTCTCGAAAAGCTTCTGGTATTCGCCGCTCTGCTTGATCTTGGCGAGGCCGGCATTGATCTTCTCGACAAGCTCCGGCTTTTGCTTGCTGATGGCGATGCCGTAATATTCGCCAGTCAGCAGCGGGCCCACGGTCTCGACGTTGTCGTGGCCGGCCTTGAAGTTGACGTTGACAGGATTGTCGAAGATGACCGCGTCGGCCCCGCCGGTTTCGAGCGCCTGATAGGCTGCATCGATGCTCTGGAACTGCTTCACATAATCCGGCGCGAAGCCATGACCGGTCAGGTAGTCGACCGACGAGGTTGCCTTCTTGGTCGCGACCACGTGGCCCTTGAGATCGTCGAAGCCCTTGATGCCGGAGTCTTTCTTCACCAGCACCGAAAGGCCGGATTTGTAATAGGCGTCGCTGAAATCGACGTTCTGCATGCGGCTGGTCTTGATCGTTATTCCGGCAACCGCGGCGTCGATCGAGCCGGCCTGCAGACTCGGGATGATCCCGTTGAACGGCAGTGTTTTCAGGCTGACCGTCATGTCCTCGGCCTTGGCGATCGCCTTGATCATGTCGATGTCGAAGCCCGTGACTTCGCCATTCGTCTCGGTCTCGAATGGCGGGAAGGTCGTGTCGGCACCGACCACGATGTTGGTTGCCGCGCTCTGCCCGGCCGCCATGGGCGTTGCGCCGAATGAAAATACGAGGCCGGAAACCAACGACGTTGCCAGCATGATAAGCGACTTGTTGTTCACAGATATCTCCTTTCGGCGGGCGTTCGTCTGCTGAAGGCGTCGACGATCAGGAGTGGTGCGCAATGCATGAACTCGGAGCCCGTACGGTGCATCTGGATCGGGCCGCGCCCAAGTCAAGGTTGCCGCAGTTGCGGTTCCTCAGGAAGAGCCGCGGCCGGCGGATTTCATGCGCGGCCAGGTCTCGCGACCGGTTATGCCAGAGCCTGCGGTAGAAGTGGGGCGAGCGCGTCGACCTCGCCATCGGAGTTTCCTATGGCGCCATCGGATTCTTCCGTTTCCGCTTCGCGCGGCGGCCTGCCAAACCCTGTCCATGCAAAGGAAAGGCATGGACCTGGACAAGCAGAGAATCCTGATCGTCGGCGGCAGCTCGGGCATGGGGCTGGCGCTCGCCAAGCGCTGTCTCGAGGAAGGAGCCGGCGTCATCATCGCCGGGCGCGGGCAAGCGAAGCTGAGCGCGGCGCGGGAAGAACTCGGCCAGCCGGGCACGCTCGAGACAGCCGTGGTCGATATAAGCCGCGAGGACGGGGTCGCAGCGCTTTTCGGGCGCATCGGCAGGCTCGACCATATCGTCAGCACCGCCGCCGCCATCGAAGGCGCCTACCGGCTGTTGCCGGAGATCGAGCTTTCGGCCGCGCAGCGGGTGGTCGAAAGCAAATTTTACGGGCCGCTGCTTCTCGCCAAGCATGGCGCGCCGAAGCTGCCGCCGACAGGTTCGCTCACCTTCGTCTCCGGCATCGCGGCCTATCGGCCGGCGGCTCGCGGCTCGGTGGTCGCAGCCGTCAACGCGGCACTGGAAGGGCTGGTAAGAGCGCTGGCTGTGGAACTCGCGCCGATCCGCGTCAACGCCGTGTCGCCCGGCTGGGTCGATACGCCGATATGGGAGTTTGTCGCGGGCGACAGGAAGGCGCAGACGCTGGCCGCCATGGCGGAGCTATTACCCGTGGGGCGGGTCGGAAGGCCGGAGGACATCGCCGACGCAATCCGCTTCCTGATCGGCAATGGCTTTACGACGGGAGAGACGCTGCATGTCGAGGGCGGGCACCGGCTGGTGTGACCGGGACCAAGCCCTCCGCCAGAGCGGTCAGCAGCGC
This sequence comes from Mesorhizobium sp. B3-1-9, assembly GCF_006439595.1. Lineage (NCBI taxonomy): Bacteria > Pseudomonadati > Pseudomonadota > Alphaproteobacteria > Hyphomicrobiales > Phyllobacteriaceae > Mesorhizobium > Mesorhizobium sp. B3-1-9. The sequence continues at coordinate 29,206 of NZ_VFTJ01000003.1, read as the reverse complement.
CTTCAGCGCCAGTGGCTGGACGCGCCGGCGGCGCCAGATCATCACGATGTCGGCCGAGCGAACCGAGCCGGGCCACGCAAGCTCGGCCACCTCGCCGCGATCGATCGCGGCGACGACAGCCAGCCGCGGCACAAGGCCAAAGCCGGCGCCGGCCGCCACCAGCCCGGCTATGGCGTCGATGCTGCCGGCTTCGGCGGCCAGCCTTGGCTTGCCAAGACCTGCCTCGGCAAACGCCTTGTCGACCATGGCGCGGTAGACGCAGCCGGTCTCGGTGGCGACGAAAGGCTTTTCGGCCAGCGCCGCCAGATCGACATCCGCACTGTTGTCGCCCGGAGGCGCGATCAGCGCCAGCGGCTCGACCGCAACGGCGCGCCTGGCAAGGCGCGGTTCCGGCGCACCAGCATCGGGTCGCTCGAAGCAGAAAGCGACGTCGATCTCGCCGTCACCCAGCCGCCGCAGCAACTCGCCGCTGCCGGCGATCCGGAGCTTGATATCGATGCCGGGATGGTCGGCGCGGAAACCAGCAAGCCATGGCGCCAGCCTTGCCGCGGCGATCGTCTCCAGCGCGCCGATCGACAGGCTGCCGGCCGCCTCGGCGCTGGTGGCATCGATGGCGGCGCGGGCGTCGTCGGCAAGCGCCAGCAGGTCCTCGGCATAGGGTTTCAGCGTTTCGCCCGCCGGCGTCAGTTCCAGCCCTGGACGTGAACGGGTGAAGAGGCTGGCGCCAAGCTCGGCCTCCAGCGCCTGGATCTGATCGCTGACACTCGACTGGGCGAGATTGAGCTCCCGCGCCGCGCGCGTGACGTTGCGGGTGCGCGCGACCGCGAGGAAGGTCTTCAGCAGCCGGGGATGCATCGGCGCTTCAAGCCTACTGCAGCTGCGGTTTCTTCAGGAAGGAATTGCGGTCGGCGGATTTAACGCGCAGCCAAGTCTCGCGACCGTCGCGCACGACGCGCAGCGGAATCTCGGCGCCGGCCGGGTTCTGCCAGAGTTTTCTGTAGAAATCGGCCAGACCGTCGACTTCGCCGTCGCGCACGTCGGAGATGATATCGCCCTGGCGCAGGCCGGCCTGGGCGGCCGGGCCGCCTTCGGCCACGCTCATCACCACCACCATGCCGTTCGACTCGGCCGAGAAGGCGCCAAGCCACGGACGCGGCGCCTTGGCCGCCTGGCCGCGCTTGATGAGATCGTCCAGAATCGGCGTCAGAAGATCGATCGGCACGACCATGTTGATGTCGGCCACCTCGCCGGCGCGGCTCATCTGCAGGCGTAGCGATCCGACGCCGAGCAGCTTGCCTTCGCGATCGAACAGCGCGGCCCCGCCCCAGGACGGGTGGGCGGGCGCAATGAAGATCGCCTCGTCGATCAGATACTCCCAATAGCCGGCGAATTCCTGCTTGGTGACGATGTGAGCGTCGACCTGCTGGCCGATGCCGTCGGCGAGCGTCACGGCATCGCCGATATTGGTCTTCCTGGCATTGCCGAACTGCACAGCCGGAAGGTTGAGCGGCGACAGCGCCTGAACAAGGCCGAAGCCGGTTTCCTGGTCATAGGCAAGCGCGTGCGCGGCGACCACGCGGCCGTCCTGGTCGGTCAGCCACACTTCCTCGGCCTCGGTGATGAGATAGCCGATGGTGAGCACCAGGCCATTGTCGCGGATCACCACGCCGCTGCCTTCGCGGCGCGTGCCCAGCGCATTGGCGGTGAAAGCGTCGTCCGGCACCGTGGCGCGCACGGCAACGACGGAGCGCGAAATTTTCTCGATGGTCATCGATCCATCCTGCATTGCGGGTCTTTGCCTATAAGTATGGCCGAAGGAGCGCGGCGCAAGGGCGGATTTCCCCCTTGCCCCCTTGTGGGAGAGGGTTTCGCCGAAGGCGACTGATGAGGGGACTCCAGGGAGCACAGAGGCCTAACTCCGCTGGAACACTTAATTCGTCTCGGCGTCGCGCGCCGATCCACCTTCTCCCACAAGGAGAGAAGGGAAAGGCACTGGCACAAGCGCTAGTTCAACGAAGATTGAACTTTTTTCTTTGACGCGCGCGGAACCGCACCTAAGTCTAGCAGCATCCGCGGCGGACTTCCCGCCGCTTACGAAACACAGGGCCGCCAACATGGACGAATACACCCCACCGAAAGTCTGGACCTGGAACAAGCCCAATGGTGGTCAGTTCGCCTCGATCAACCGGCCGATCGCAGGCCCGACGCATGAGAAGGAACTGCCGGTCGGCAAGCACCCGCTGCAGCTCTATTCACTGGCCACGCCCAACGGCCAGAAGGTTACGATCATGCTGGAGGAGTTGCTGGCGCTCGGCCACAAGGGCGCAGAGTATGATGCCTGGCTGATCAAGATCGGCGACGGCGACCAGTTCGGCAGCGGGTTCGTCGGGGTCAACCCGAACTCGAAGATCCCGGCGCTGATGGACCGCAGCGAGCCGAAGCCGGTGCGCGTGTTCGAATCCGGCTCGATCCTCACCTATCTCGCCGAAAAATTCGGCGCGTTCCTGCCGACCGAGCGCGCGGCGCGCGCGGAAACCTTCTCGTGGCTGTTCTGGCAGATGGGCTCGGCGCCCTATCTCGGCGGCGGCTTCGGCCATTTCTACGCCTATGCGCCGTACAAGATCGAATATGCGATCGACCGCTTCGCAATGGAGACCAAGCGGCAGATGGACGTGCTCGACCGCCGCCTGGCCGAGAGCGAGTATCTTGCCGGCCCCGACTACACCATCGCCGACATGGCGGTGTGGCCCTGGTATGGCGGGCTGGCCAAGGGCCGCAGCTACAACGACGCCGCGCAGTTCCTCTCGGTGCATGAATACAAGAACGTGCAGCGCTGGGCCGACGCGATCGACGCCAGGCCGGCGGTAAGCCGCGGCCGCATGGTCAACCGCATGTCCGGCGATCCGGCCTTCCAGCTGCGCGAGCGCCATGACGCCAGCGACTTCGAGACGAAGACGCAGGATAAGCTGGAAGCGGCGGAGTAAAGGTTAATCTCCCCTCTCGAGGGGAGATTGGCTACCTCCCGAATGTATACGTCACACTCGCCACGCCGAGCGCGGAGCTCTTGGCGGCGACCGAGACCATGTCCGGTAACGGATTGTCCGGCGTACGCAGCGTCTTTTCGCCCAGCGCATAGAGCGTGAAGACATAGTGATGCTGGCCGCTGCCCGGCGGCGGGCATGGGCCGAAATAGCCGGCGCGGCCGACGCCGCCCTTGCCGAGCACCGCCCCCTTGGGCATGCGCTTGCCGCCCTGCGCGCCAGCGCCTTCTTTCAGACCCTTGGCGCTCGCCGGGATATTCCAGGCCAGCCAGTGCCAGAAACCCTTGCCGCCATTGGCGTCGGTGTCGAACATGGTCAGCGCGTAACTCTTGGTGCCGGCGGGCGGATCCTTCCAGGCAAGGGCGATCGAGACGCTTTGCCCACCGCAGCCCGCCTTGTCGCCGAGATATTTCGCCTCCCATTTGCCGTCCAAAACCGACGGGCTGGAGATCTCGAAGGCCGCCGCATGGCCGGCGGAGGCGACAAGGACAAGCATGGTGAAGCCGAGACGCAAGGTTGTCATTTGATCCTCCTGGAAAACGCAGCGTAGCGGAAAAGCGGCCCGAAAAAGGGCGAACTGCCGCGACCGCCTGCCTGGACAACAAAAAAGCCCCGCCGGTGGAGGCCGTCGGGGCTCTTCGTTCGGACCATGGAGGTGGGACCCCAAGGTCGGGTCGATCCAGGGGGTGTTGGATCGGTCGCGACACTAGCCGACGAATCGGTCGCGCGGACAATCACAGCTGCGCACTACCAATCACGCCTGCGCGAGAATGAGGTGATAGCCGGCTTACCCCCGCAGCAGCTTCGCCAGTCTCGGCACGCCTTCGTTCACCGCGCGGTCGTCGGCAAGGGTGAACGACATGCGCAGCGTGTTGCGGCCGGTGCCGTCGGCGTAGAAGGCGTTGCCCGGCACGAAGGCGACGCGCGCCTCCTTGACCGAGCGCGCCAAAAGTTCGGTGGCGTCAGCGCCATCCGGCAGCGTCAGCCAGACGAACATGCCGCCGTCCGGGCGGCTCCAGGAAATACCGTCGGGCATGTTGGCTTCCAGCGCCGAAAGCAGCGCGTCCCGGCGCTTGCGGTAGGCGCCGATCAGCTTGTCCACTTGGGCATCGAAGATGGTCTCGGCGACCCGGTGCATGACGATCTGGTTGATCGAGGGGCTGTGCAGGTCGGACGCCTGCTTCATCAGCACCAGCTTTTCCACGACATGGCGCGGCGCGCAGACCCAGCCGACACGCATGCCGGGTGACATGACTTTCGAGAAGGAGCCGCAGAAGAGCGTACGCGCCTTCTCGATGCCCCCCGAGCGCGCGCAGTCGAGCGCCAGGATCGGCGGCTCGGCCTTGCCGCCGTAACGCAGCGCACGGTAAGGGGCATCCTCGATGACGGCGATATCGAGTTCCCCGGCAAGATCGAGCACCGCCTTGCGCTGCGCGCGATCGAGCGTCTCGCCGGTCGGGTTGGCGAAATCCGGCACCAGATAGGCGAACTTCACCTTGCCGCCATTAGCCGCCGCCGCGGTGCGGTAAGCCTGCGGCGTCATGTTGCCGCCGGCCGGGTTGAGCCGGTCGTAGCGCGGCTCGTAGGCGTTGAAGGCCTGCAGCGCGCCGAGATAGGTCGGCCAGGTGACAAGCGCCGTGTCGCCGGGCGACAGGAACAGCTTGCCGAGATAGTCGAGCCCCTGCTGCGAGCCGGAGGTGATGAAGATGTTGCCCTCGTCGCACGGGACACCGAGCTTGCCCATTTCACCGGCCAGCCATTTGCGCAGCGGCAGGAAACCTTCGCTGACCTGGTACTGCAGCGCGGCCCCCGCCTCCTTGCCGCCCAGCACCGCCTGATAGGCATCGGCGATGGCTTCGGCCGGAAACAGCGACGGGTCGGGAATGCCGCCGGCGAAGGAGATGATGTCCGGCTGGTCGAGCAGCTTCAACAGCTCGCGGATTTCCGAAGCCTTCATGCGCGAGGAGCGCGAGGCCAGAAGGTTCAACAGGGTCAAGGCGCACCTCCCGCAGTGCTTATTTAGGTCAGCTTGGTTGACCTATTATCAGGCCGCGCCTTTCGCGTGAATACACAAAACGACCATGGCGCATCGTCCAGGCGACCTTTGGTCCACAAAATTTGTGCGAACGCTAATGGAAAGCCATTGCGCGATCGGCCGGCCGGGCGCACGATCACGACCAAAGAACCGGAAGCCGAGAGAAAATCAATCCGGACCAAGGGGGGACGCGCATGACACTCGAAGTCATCGGGGCCGGTTTCGGCCGCACCGGCACGTGGTCGACTTTCGCCGCGCTGAACCGGCTGGGCTTTCCGAGCTACCACATGCAGGAAGTCATCATCAACAAGGCCAACAAGGGCCACCTCGACTTCTGGCGCAAGGTGGCGAACAGCCCGCCGGGCAGCCAGCACGACTGGAACCGGGTCTTTTCCAACTACCGGGCGACCGTCGACAATCCGGGCTGCTGCGTGTGGCGTGAGCTGATGGCCGCTTATCCCGACGCTAAAGTGCTGTTGACGCTGCATCCGCGCGGAGGCGAAGCCTGGTATGACAGTACAATCGACACCATCTACTTCACCGAGAACGTCTGGCAATTCAAAGTGCTGGAATGGCTCACATCCTTCGGCCGCAAGTTCGGCGATATGTCGCGCAAGCTGATCTGGGGCCGAACGCTGAAGGGCGTGATGAACGACCGCGACAAGGCGGTGGCGCGCTACAATTCCTATATAGACGAGGTGAAGGCGGCGGTGCCGCCGGAGAAGCTTTTGGTGTTCAAGGTCAGCGACGGCTGGGCGCCGCTCTGCGATTTCCTCGGGGTCGCGCTGCCCAACGAGCCCTTCCCCAATCTCAACGACCGCGCCAGCATCAAGAAGATCATCAACGAGATGATCATGGGATCCTATCTGATGCTTGCCGGCGTTGCGGTCCTGATCGCGCTGGCGGTCGGCGGTTTGTGGTGGTGGCTGGGATAGCACCTCCCCTACCCGTCTGCCAGTGCCCGCAGGCGGCCGCGATCAGAACGGCAACCGGATCTCGTCGAGGTGGTTCGACTGTTCCGGCCAGCCAATGTCCTTTTGGACCTCCGCCGGCAGTTCGTTCAGCTCACGCGTCGTGCGGCGGCGCTTGCTGGCCTGCTCGAAGGCGGCGCGGATTCGGTTAAGACTTTTGAACATGGAAACCTCCATAGATCAGCGGCGGAAAACCGGTGCCGCCTCTTCCCGGTGCCGCTTTTGCGATGCGTCTGTAACCGGTGGATTGCGCGCGAACGGTGAAATGCTTCACGAAACCGGAGGGGCTTGAAACATATGCATGCAAACTAATTTGTGGGATCGACCATGCGGCGGCGCGCCAGTCGCCGGACTGCGTGCCTGCAATGTCGGACGCTTGGTCTTATCGCCCGATGTGTCGATACATGTCCAGCCGAAAGGGAGGCGCGCTTTACTCCGGCGCCTGCGCATCCGATCCGGCCTGCTGCGCGGTCTGCGCCGAGAGCCGTCCTTTGCGGACTAACGTCGGTTTTGCGTATTCTTTCTTCATGGCGAAGTCCCCAACCTGCACGGAAACGTGCGGCATCCGAATAGACGTTGTCAAGCGAAGGCCCGCCTTCCAGGAGGCGACGTCCTACGCCGCCACCTTCCCGCCTCGCGCCACTTCCCTGCCCGCGCGATAGACGGTGCGCTCCTTCGGCACAGCCACCACCGCTTCCGGGACATGCTCTGCCTTCAGCGCAACGAAATCCGCCTTGGCGCCGACGGCGATGTTGTAGCCCTCGAGCCCGAGCGCCTTGGCGCCGGCATGGCTCACCACGTCGTAAGCGGCTTCCAGTTCCCAGTCCTCGTAGAAGCCGGAGCGGTAGCCGATCATGTTGGCGCGGTTGAGCATGTCGCCATCGCCATAGGGCCACCACGAATCGCGGATGTTGTCGGAGCCGGCGAAGACCGTGACGCCCGCCTTGCGCAGCGCGGCCACCGGCGGGAAAGGATGATCGCCGGGCGCGTTGGTCATGATGGCGACGCCGGCGGCAGCGATCCGCTCGCCGGCTCCGGCCAACGCATCGGCGGAGATGTCGCCCAACCCGTAGGCGTGGCTGACGGCGACTTTTCCCTGCATGCCCAGTGCCGCGGTCCGGGCGACTATCTCCTCGATCTCGAACAGGCCAAGCGTGCCGCGGTCATGCAGGTGGATGTCGACGCCGGCGCCGTGCTTTTCGGCAAGGCCGAAGACGACATCGAGATGGCCTTTCACATCGCGGTCGAAGCTTGCCGGGTCGAGCCCGCCGATCAGGTCGCAGCCGAGCTTGAGCGCCTCGTCGAGCAGCTCCGCGGTGCCTGGCGAGGACAGAATGCCGCTCTGCGGGAAGGCGACGAGCTGGATGTCGATCAAGTCGCGGTATTTCTCCCGCACGCCAAGGATCGTCTCGACATGCTTCAGCCCGACCGCGGCGTCGACCATGACATGGCTGCGCATGGTAAGGCTGCCATTGCCGACGCAGAGCTCGAGCTGGCTTTTCGCGCGCTCTTCCATCGGCGCGGCCTGCTCGAGATTGCGCATCTGGAAGGCGACCCGCTCGCGCACGTCAAAACCATTGGTGCAGGGAATGTGCGGGCGCCAGGCATCGCCATAGAAGGAGGTGTCGAGATGGATATGACCCTCGACGAAAGCCGGCAGCACGAGTTGGCCGGCGAGATCGATGGCGCCAGCCGGCGGCGTCGTCGCATTGGCTGCAGGCACGATGGCGCTGAAACGGCCGCCGGCGACGGCGAGGTCAGCAACCGTGCCGTCGGCAAGCCTGGCGTTGAGAAAATGAGTCTGGTCCACGATGCAATCCATTGAAAAGGAAGCCTCAGTCGTCGCCGGTCGGGCGGACCAGGTCAATGCGGATCGAGGGAGAAAGTGTTTCGCCTCCGCCTTCTCCCCTTGTGGGAGAAGGCGGATCGGCGCGCAGCGCCGAGACGGTTGCTGGAAGGAATGAGGCGCCGGTGGGGGCCGCACAGCCACGGCTGAGCAAGCAATATCGCCAAGCTGGAACACTCCTCATCCGTCCGAGCTTCGCTCGGCCACCTTCTCCTAAAAAAGGGAACCTAAAAGAGGAGAGGGGAAGAGCCGCCATATACCGTTTTCGCGGAAGTTTCAGCGGGCGGCAAATGTGCCATGGTGCAGTCTGCGGTATGAGGCCGCCGTGGTCGACGCGGACGCCCAAGCACATCCCCAACAATGCGCCCCCAACGGCCGCGTCGACCATGAACGGAAATGGCAACGGCGACCTTGCCCTAGGTCGCCGCTTTTTTGACCGGCCCCGCTTTTGGTCAGCCTTGCGTGCCGGCGTATTCGGCGACCAGCGGCTCATATTCCTCGAAGGACGGCAGCGCTTGGTAGCTGTGCGCGGCCGATGTCGTCGCCCAGGGCAATTTCTCACTGGTCCAGGTCTCGATGAAGGGCGCGAACCAGGCATGCTCGTCGAGCATGGTCGGGCGCAGGTTGACGAACCAGTCGATCTCTTCCGGTCGGGTGAACATCCAAGTCATGCAATAGCCGCAGAAATAGTGTTTCGATGCGCCATGCAGGCCGCCGACCACCGGCTCGCCCTTGGTCACCTCGAAACCGAGGGGATTGCCGCGCTCAGCGAATAGGCGCTGGACGACATCGACTGGCAGCCGGTGCAATGGCAGGCCATGGTGAGCAGCGGCTTTGCCGAAATCTTCAGGCGCACGCGGCCGCAGCGGCAGCCGCCTTCGGCGGGAAGATCGAGGGTGGGCAAGATAGGCTCCTTGGGTTGGGTTATTCCTTCTCCCCTTGCGGGAGAAGGTGTCGCCGAAGGCGACGGATAGGGGTGCTCCACAAGGGGAGAAGGAAGAAAGCGCTCAACTCCCAACCAGCTCCGCCGTGGTCGTCATTCGCGCGCCCTGCCCCTCGAAGGCCTCGTTGTGGCGAGCGATGATATCGGGCGCCTTCTCCTTCAGTGAATCCAGCGTCGAATGCGCGTCGGAGACCACGGTGACCCCAAGCCCCTCAGCGAAGGCTCCCTTCACGGTAGCGGCGACGCAGAAATCGGTCTGGGCACCAAGGAGCACGACGTCGTCAGCACCCTGCCCCGCCACCCATTCGGCGAGGTCGGGGTTGGAGAAGGCGTTGCCGACGCTTTTGCCGAAGGTCGGTTCGTCGGCGGCCTGGCCGAGCAGCGGCCATACCGGCCAGCCGGAAGCGCCCGGCGCCAGCGGGTCGCCCTCCGGCCCGTCATGGCGGATGAACGCCACCTTGCGGCCGGAACGCCGCGCCCAGTCGATCAGCCTGCGGGCGCGCTCGGCGATCGTGTCGGCGTCGTGGATCGGCGGCTCGAAACGGCCGTCGAACATGTTGGTCTGCAGATCGATGACGATCAGCGGCGCAGCGGCGGAGGGGGCGGTCTCTGGCATGGCGGCGAAGATAGCGTGGATGGGGGATGGGTCAAGAACAAGACAGCGCCGAAACGCACCATCCACTGCCGGGGCTGTCGAGGCGGGCGGCGCATGGCTGCCGTTGGTGCTGATGGGGGCAAGCGCGGTGCTGCTCGATATCGGCGTCGTCGGCGACCAGACGCCGGGCCGCCGTGCCGTCAATCTTTTGCAGCCCAAGGCGCGCGGCCGCATCAACGGGCTGTTCATCGGCATTATCTTCATCGGCGGCGCAATCGGCTCGCTGCTGGCCGGCATCGCCTGGGCCTGGGGCGGCTGGAACGCGGTGTGCGCCGCAGGCGCGGTGTTCGGTGTGATGGCGCTAGTGGTGGACTGGCTGGAGTAGCGCCGCATCCTTCTCCTCCCTCGAGGGGAAATAACGCGAAGCGCCGGTCTCTGCGCCAATCGTCCTGCTTTCCGCTTACGCATTCCTCGGGTCGGCCACGCATTGCGGAATCGCGCGGGTGGCGGCGATCAGCTTGCCGCGCATTTCCGAAGGCCGGCGCAAATTCTGCCAGTAGGCGCCGATGCCCTTCATTTCAGTGCCCTGGCCACCGCCGAGCGCACCGTCGGCGCCGACCAGCATCGTCACGATCTTGACGCCGCAGGCAAGGTTGCGGTCGGGATCGGTGATGTCGACCTCCGACTTGAAGCCGCAATGGTATCTCTGCTCGTCCGAAAGCGACAATTGCAGCAGGCCGATCGAATACTGGTCCTGGTCCTCTTCCCAATAGGCGGCGGAGCTGCTGTTGACGGATTCCGCGCTGACCAGGTCGGCAAGCAGCGTACGCCAGAACACGGCGCGGCCGCCGCGGTCCTGGCGCAGATAGCCGGGGCAGAAAACTCCTATGTCGGAAGGCTCGAGACCGCTCAGCGGCTTTTCAGCATCGATCAAGTAGGCCAGCTTGCGCGTCACGGTCTTATGATCGACCATTTTTGTCAGCGCGCCCTGCCCCGCGAGGCAGTTTTTCGCGAAAGCCTGCGCCTCCGGCTGGGTGGTATGCCCGTGGGATTTCCACTGGTCGGTGCAGGACGGCCGGGACGCGACAACGGGCGCCACCACTGGTGAGGCGGCCGGCGAGGCGACGGCCACTTTGGCAGGCTTCGGTGCGGCCTTCGGCGCGGCAGCCTGGGGCACGGCGCTTTCGATGACCTTGGGGTTGGCGCAGCCGTCGAGCACCACGGCAAGTCCCGCCAATGCCACGACGATGCGGATCAGCCTGAACCGAACTCCGGCATGCAATCGCACTGAGCCGCCAGCGTACAAATCCCCCTCCGAGCAGTAAACACAACGGACCAGCCCGGCCTCTTAAGGTCACTCTGCCAGATCGGTGGTGGCCTGTCACCCGATCCCGCCAGTGATCGTGAAGGTTCCCTTACAGTGCCCGTCGGGTAGGCGCGCAATGGCCGTGACGATCGAGCCATAGGCGCCGCGCCAGACGCTGTGGAAGCCCTGATGCGTCGATGCCGGCACGACCACCCGACCGGTCTGGCGGTTGCCCTCCGCCCGCATGACGACAGGCTCGCCATTGACGTGAACCTTGACCGCGGCCGGCTCGTCCGCGCCGACGTCCAACACGATCGCGATCTCGTCGGTGTCGCCGGAGCGCGTCGTCTCGGCGGTCAGCGCCAGCGTGAGCGGCGCATCGCCGGCAGCCGCGCCACTGCCTTCGAACACATCGCCGGCCAGCGCCGGCGTGCGCGGCGGAACGGTGCGGCGTCTGGTGGCCCGCTCATAGTCGCCGGCGATGGTCAGCAATGCCACGTCGTCATAAGCCTTGCCGGCGAAGGTGAGGCCGACCGGCATGCCGATATCGGCCATCGTTCCCATCGGCACCGTCACCGTCGGGATGCCGAGATGGCGCCACACGAGATTGCCGTTGGCGACCCAGGTGCCGTTGCGCCAGGCAAGCCGTGCGGAAGCCTCGTCGACGTCGGCATCGGCCGGACCGACATCGGCGACCGCCGGCAGCACCACGGCATCGAGGCGGTTGGCATCGAGCCAGTCCTCGAAATCGATACGGCGCGTTGTCTCCAGGCCTTTCAATCCGGCCTCGATGGTGGGAATGCCCTAAAGCGGCGCCACGCCCTGCTTCGCCCGCTCGACATACTGCGCCAGATCGAAATCGACCTCGCCATAACGGTCGCGCAACGTGCCCGGCGGCTGCGGGAAGATCTTTGCGCCGTCGACCGAAGCAAGATCGGGGATCGCGGGATCGGCATTGGCGCGCAGGAAATCGTCCCAGGACCAGATGGACAGGTCCCAGATCTCGCGCTCGGCGAATTCAGCCGGCACAAGGCCACGGTCGACCATCGACAGCACGCCCGGACGGTCGCGCTCGTAGTTGGTGACGACGGGAAAATCGACCTCGACCACTTCAGCACCGAGCGCTTCGAGATCGCGCGCTGCCTGACGCCAAAGCTCCAGCACCGAGGCGCGCGTCTTGATCGGGCGGTCGGCGCCATCATCCTTGCCGATATACATTTTCGGCACACCGAGGCGTTTGCCCTTCAGCGCGCCTTGCAGCGGAAGCGCGGCGTAGCTCGCCGGCCGCAGCGCCGATGTTTTCGGAATCGCCACCCAGGGCTGCACGCGCCAGAAATCGCCGCGCGTCTCGGCATCGTCGGCGACGATCACGTCGAGCAGCTCCAGCATGTCGGGAATGGTTCGCGTGTGCGGCACCACCACATCCATGGTCGGCACCAAGGGCCAGTTGCCGCGCACCGAAATCACGCCGCGCGAGGGCGTGTAGGCGACCAGCGCGTTGTTGGAAGCGGGCGCGCGGCCGGACGACCATGTTTCTTCGCCGAGGCCGAAGGCGGCGAAGGACGCGGCGGTCGCCGTGCCCGAGCCGTTGGACGAGCCGGAAGCGAAAGCGGCGGTGAGGAAGTCCTTGTTGTACGGACTCTCGGCGCGGCCATAGACGCCGCGCTGCATGCCGCCATTGGCCATCGGCGGCATGTTGGTGAGGCCGATCAATACCGCGCCGGCGGCGCGCAGCCTGGCGATGGTGAAGGCGTCCTCGCCGGCGACGAGATGCTCGAAGGCGGGCGAGCCGGCGGCGACCGTCAGGCCCTTGGCCTTGTAGCTGTCCTTGGCGGTGTAAGGGATGCCGTCGAGCGGGCCGAGGGCTTTGCCCTCTCGGCGGCGGCGGTCCGAAGCTTCCGCCTCCTCGAACATGTTCGGGTTGAGGATGGGGACCGCGTTCAGCGCGATGCCGTGGCGGTCGTAATGCGCAATGCGCCGCAGATACGCGGCGGTGAGCTCGACGCTGGTGACGGTGCCGTCTTCCAGCCCGCGGCGCAGGTCGGCGATCGAGGCTTCGACGAGGTGGAGATTGAGCATGATGGGACGGGACGCTGACTGGTAGGTTTGTCTATCCACCTAGGATGACGGCGCGCACGTAACTTGTACAGTGAACTCCCCTGTCCCCTTCGGCGACATCTTCCTCGAGGGGAGATTAAGGCCCTAAACCCCCAGCACGTCCTTCACCCTCTCTCGCGTGTAAGGCAGATCATATATGCGCTTGCCGGTCGCGTTCCGGAATGCGTTGGCGATGGCGCCAGCGGTAGGGCCCTGTGCGGCTTCGGCGACGCCGAGATAAGGCGTGCCGGGATTATCGACGACTTGCACCTCGATATTGTCGGGCACCGCGCTGAAGCGCAGGATCGGATAGGTTGACCAGTCCGGACTCAAGATGCGCGCTCGATCGAAATGCACGGCCTCGTAAAGCGTCCAGCTCATCGACTGCAATATGCCGCCTTCGGTCTGGTTGATAATCGAATCCGGGGCGACGGCCTCCCCGCAATCGACCGCCGCAACGACGCGCAACACCTTGATCGCGCCGCTGTCGCTGTCGACATCGGCCTCCAGCGCAAGGGCCAGATAAGCGGCGTGGTTCTTGTATTTGGCGAAGGCGAAACCCCTGCCCCGGCCTTCCGGCAAAGCATCCCTCGACCAGCCGAATTTTTGCGCCGCGACCTCGATTACCTTTTTGGCGCGCGGGTCTTTCAGGTGGCGCAGGCGGTATTCGACCGGATCGGCGTTCGCCGCCACCGCCAACTCGTCCATGAAGCTTTCGATGGAGAAGACGTTACAATAGGCGCCGAGGCCGCGCAGCGCGGACACGCGCACCGGCATGTCGGCGACGAAATGCCAATTCACGCGCTGGTTGGGCACGTCATAGAGCGGGATCGCGTTGCGGTCGCCATTGCCGAGCGGAGAGATTTGCAGCTCGGCGGGATCGGGCGGGAAATGCCGTTCCATCAGCCTGCCGGCGATCAGCGATCCGGCGGAACCCGGCCGCGTGCCATGGTTGTTGCTCCACAGGTCGTAGTGCCAGTTCACGATGTTGCCGTTCTGGTCGAGCGTGGCACTCGCCCTGGTCAGCATCGCCGGTCCGTATGGCTCCCATAGATGCTCCTGGTCGCGCATCCATTGCACGCGCACCGGCTTGCCCGGCACTTTCTGCGCGATCAGCGCGGCGTCGGCCGCCGCATCGTCGGCGCCGTTGTGGCCGTAGCAGCCCGAGCCCTCGGTGTGGATGCAGCGCACCTTCTCCTGCGGCACGCCGAGCATCTGGGCGATCGCCTTGCGATCGGGATAGACGCCTTGCGTATGCGTCCAGACCGTCGTCAGGCCATTGTCGAGCATGGCCACCGCGCTCGATGGACCGATAGAGCCGTGCATCTGGTAGGCGCGCGTGAATTGCGCCTGGAGCGTCCTGGCGCCCGGCGCGCTGTCGGCGCCGACGGAGGTCACCGTGCCGACTTTCGACACGGCCTTTTCCAGGAAAGCCGAAATATCGTTGGGGTCGGGAAGCGCAGGCTGCTCCTGCCACTTCGCGACGACGGCCATGGCGCGCATGGCCTTCACGGCCTGGAACTCCTGCCCGGCGACCACGGCGAGGAAATCACCGTCGCGCACCACGGCGATCACGCCAGGCATCGCCTTGACCGCGACATCGGGGAAGTCGGCGAGCTTCGCGCCGTAGCTCGGCGGCCGCACGACGCGGGCATGAACCATGCCCGGCGGGCGCATGTCCTGGACATAGGCCTCGCCGCCGGTGACCTTGGCCGGGATGTCGACCCGCGCGAAAGGCTTGCCGATCGCGCGATAGGCTGCCGGCGGCTTGAGCCTGGTATCCGCCGCCGCATCGACATGAAGGAAATCGGCCGAGACCAGTTCGCCATAACCGGCCTTGGCGCCGTTCGGGCCGACGACCGCTCCCGCCTCAGCCTTCAGCGCCTCGACCGGCGCGCCGAACTTTTCGCTGGCCTTGGCGATCAGGATCTGCCGCGCCTGCGCCGAAGCATAGCGGATGGCGGTGCCTGAATTCTGGATCGTCTGGCTGCCGGCGGTGTAGCCTTCATTCGGCGTCAGCGCGGTGTCGGCGGTGATCAGTTTGATCGCCGCCGGCTCGACCTCGAGCTCCTCGGCCGCGATCTGGCGCAGCGACGTCTTGGTGCCCTGGCCAAGCTCGGCCTTGCCGGTGAAGACGGTGATCGAACCGTCGGCGTCGATGCGGATCCAAGCGTCGAGCGAGGGCGTATCAGCCAGACTGCCGGGCAATTCGGGTTTCGCCGTCTGGGCGCCGGGCGCGCTCGGTACCTCGCCCTGCTGCGCCTCGGCGGGGATGGCGAAGGATACGACCAGCGCGCCGGCTCCCGCCAGGAAGCCGCGGCGGGTGACATCGGGAAGCAGGTTCGGTGCGTTCATCATCCCCTCCCGGTGGCGGCTGCCGGCGCCACGTTGCCGGCGGACTTGCCCCGCATCAGGTCGCGGGCGCGGGCCACGGCCCGAAGGATGCGCATATGCGTGCCGCAGCGACAGAGATTGGGCTCCAGCGCCTGCCTGATGTCGGCGTCGGCGGCATCGGGCTTTGCCTCGAGCAGCGCCTGCGCCCGCATCATCATGCCGGCAATGCAATAGCCGCATTGCGCCGCCTGTTGTTCGATGAAAGCTTTTTGCATCGGGCCGGGATCGTCGATGGTGCCAAGGCCCTCGACCGTCTTGATCTCGCGCCCCTCGACCAGCATGGCCGGCGTCAGGCAGGAAAAGACCGCCTTGCCGTCGACCATCACCGTGCAGGCGCCGCACTGGCCGAGGCCGCAACCGAACTTTGCTCCGTTGAGCTTCAGATCGTTGCGCAGCACATAGAGCAGCGGCGTCGCCGGATCGACGTCGACGTCATGTGACGTGCCATTGACGTTGAGCTTGACCATCAGTCCTTGGCTCCCACATTGTCCGGGCTGCGCTCGATGCCGTCCGAAGGCCGGACGCTGACCCGGTATTTGCCGCTCCTGGTGTCGGCGGTCTTCGCTTTCGCGTCCGCCCATGCCGGCTTCTGGGCATAGGCCTCGCGCAGATAGCCGAGCAGGTCCGCCACCTGATCGTCGGTCAGCGTCGCGGCGAAGCCCGGCATGATCGGGCTCTCCCGGCCGCTCGCCGCCGGCAGGCCAAAGAGCACGACGTTGATTGCATTTTGCGGATCGCGCGCGGCGATCGTGCTGGAGAGATGGAAATCGATGCCGCCGAAGGGCTGCGGGCGGCTGCCGTCATGGCAGGTGGCGCAGGCCGCCTGGTAAATCGCGCCGCCGCGGCTTGTCGGGCTGCCGGTGGTGGCGCTGGCCGGTATCGGCGTGCCACCCTGGTCGATCGAAAGCTTCTTGCGGATGTCCTCGGCTGCCGCCGCGCGCTCCGGCACCGGCTCGCCCATTTGGGAAACCAGGTAAGTGGCGATGGCGCTGATGTCGGAATCCGGCAGTCGGCCGAGATTGCCGGTGACCTCGGCCATCGGTCCGTTGGCCACGCCGTGATCGGCATGCCAGCCCTGGCGTAGATAGGCAAAGAGGCTGTCATGCGTCCATGGGATTGGCGCGGAGGACGATCTGTCGAGCGCGAAGGCATCCCAGCCCTCTGCTTCGCCGCCTGCCAGATGCGCGCCTTTCCGCTCGGCGCCCAGCAGGTTGCGCGGCGTGTGGCAGGCGCCGCAATGGCCAAGCCCTTCGACGAAATAGGCACCGCGGTTCCATTCGGCGCTCTGCGAGGCATCCTCGCGATAGGCGCCCTTGTCGAAGAAGAGCAGCTTCCAGCCCGCCAGCACGAAGCGCAGGTTGAGCGGGAACGGCAGCTCATTGGCGGGAGGTCGATTCTCCACGGCATGCCGCGTCATCAGATAGGCATAGAGCGCCTTGTTGTCCTCGTCGGAGACCAGCGTGAAATGGTCGAACGGGAAGGCCGGATAAAGGTGATCGCCGTCGCGCTCGACGCCTTCCCGCATCGCCCGGCTGAAGGCAGCTTCCGACCAGCGCCCGATACCGGTCTTGGGGTCCGGCGTGATGTTGGTGGAATAGATGGTACCGAATGGCGTCGGCACCGCCAGCCCGCCGGCGAAGGACTTTCCGCCGGGCTTGGTATGGCAGGCCGTGCAGTTGCCGACCGAAGCGACCACCGCCCCCTTCACGATCAGCGCGTGGTCGAAGGAGGCGCGTTGCGGCGGTTCGATCGGGTCGATCGCCGGCTTCCAGGCATAGGCGGCGAAACCCGCCAGGCAGACTACAATGAGGATGAGAACGCCGGTCCAGAAGCGTTTCAAGGAGGTACTCCTTGCGTGAGTCGGGCGGGCACGCGTCGCAGGCGTGGCGCCATGCGAGAAGAACTAGGTTCGAGCCGCGGGGCGTCAATGACAAAGCACCTCACAGCGTCTTGCTGTCGAACTGGCCGTTTTGCCTCATAAGATCGATGTAGGTCTTTGCCCGGGCGTTGCCGTGTTCCGTCGCCTTCAGGAACCATTTGGCTGCTTCCGGATAGTCCGGCTTTCCCAGTACTCCGAGATAATAGAGTTGACCCAAGCTGAACTCGGCATCGGCATTGCCTGTTTTCGCAGCTGCCAGCCACCAGAACTCGGCGGCTTTGCCGTCCCTGGCGATGCCTATGCCGTTTGCGTAGGCATAAGCCACCCACAGCTGGCTTGGAACGTCACCCTGCTTGGCCGCCTTCAGCCACCATGACGCTGCCTCGGTGTCACTCCTGGCAACACCCTTGCCCGTCGAATAGGCAGAGCCTAGCGCTGACTGCGCAGGGATGTAACCTTGCTCAGCCGCTTTGCGATACCAGACGACAGCTTGAGCATCGTCCTTTCCAACGCCGCTGCCCAGAGCGTAAGCGTTGCCGACAGCGGCTTGCGCGTCCACCTGGCCACGCGCAGCGGCCTTCATCCACCATTGGAACGCCTTGCTGAAATCCTGATCGACACCGTGACCGCGCGCATAAAGCGTCCCGAGCAAACTCTGCCCGTTCGGGTCTTCATTGTCGGCGGCTTTTCTCACAAAAGTCGCCGCAACCTTGTCGTCTTTCTCCACGCCCTCGCCGACGTAATAGGCTCGACCGATGCCGTAGGCAGCCCGGGCGTTTCCTCTATCCGCAGCCTTCCGCCACCAATAGAGAGCCAACTGGCGATTCTGCGCGACGCCTTGGCCCTGCCAGTACAGGCCCCCGAGACCATACTGGCCATCGGGATTACCCATATTCGCCAGTAAAGAAAGCTGGCGATACTCTTCCGCATAGTCCTTCGCCAGAATGGCGGCCTGTGCCTTCCTTATTGCGGACCACTGCTGGTAATAATTCAGGACTGGCCCAAACAGAACGAAGCCGGCCAGCACCACTAGGGCGAGGCATAGGGCAGGCCCGGGACGCGGCGGACGTGGACTATAGACTTCCGTCTGCGACCTACTCGGCCATTCGAAATTGCTCAAGATCACCCGCCCATTTGCAACCAACAGTAGTTGATAGCGCAAGTTGGGGCAGAACTGAAATATAGCTCCAATTAAATGCTACTCTGGCGCCCCCGCGAACAGCACCGTGCCATCGCCTCCCGCGGCCGGCCAGTCGCGGATGGTGCGGTCGATCCCGCCGGTCAGAAGCGTGCCGTCGGCGGCGAAGGCGACCGAATACATGGGACCGGTGCCGGGGTCGAACTCGGCGATCTCGGCGCCGGTGTCAATATTCCAGATGCGCGCCGTGCCGTCGAGCGAGACGGAGCCGAGCCGCTTGCCGTCGGCCGACAGGGCCAGCGCGTAGACCGTGCCGGAATGGCCCTCGAAACGTCGCACTTCCTTGAAGCTGTCGAGGTCCCAGAGTTTTATCGTGCAGTCGCCGCTGCCGGTCACCGCGTGGTGGCCGTCGGCCAGGAAGACCGCGCCATAGGCGCCGCGGTCGTGGCCGTGCCAACTGCGCAGTTGCTTGCCCGAAACGATATCCCAGAGCTTCAGCTCACCGTCGATGCTGCCCGTGAGCGCCCTGGTGCCATCGGGCGACATGGCGACGGAGTTCACCGACCAGTCATGGCCCGGCAGCACATGCGACACCGTCCCCTTCTCCAGGTCCCAGACGACGACGGAACCGGTGTCGTGGCCGCTGACGGCGAGTTTGCCGTCCTGGCTGATCTTCAGTTGCCGGACGCCGCCGTTCGCCCCTGAGGAGAAGACGTGCAGCACCGTGCCGTCGGATAGCTGGCGCAGCACGATCTCGCCGTCGTCGCCGGCGGTCAGCGCGGTCTTGCCGTCGGGCATGAAAAGCGCGCTGCGCGCCATGTCCTTGTGGATGCCGAGATCGCGGATCAGCCGCTTGCCGTCGATGTCCCAGAGTTTGATCATGCGGTCGGTGCTTGCGCTCATGATCTCGTGGCCGTCGGCCGACACCGCCAGCCAGACGACGGCGTCGCGGTGGCCTTCGGGCGCGGTCGGTTGGGCCGGAGGCGCCAGTGGAGGCGGCGCCACTATCTGTGGCGGCGTTGCGGGCGCGAGCGCCGTCTGCTCGGTGGGCTGTGCCGGTTGGGCAGGCTGCGGCGCGATGGCTGGCGGCGACGGCGGAACGGGAGCCGCAACTGGCTCTGCCGGCGGCGTGGGTTTCGCGATTTCTTCCTGCGCGGGTGCGGGCGCGGTTGGCTTTGCGCTCGCCTCCGGCGTGGTCGGTTTTGCGCTCGCCTCCGGCGTCGTCGGTTTTGCGCTCGCCTCCGGCGTGGTTGGTTTTGTGCTCGCCTCCGGCTCGGGCTTCGGCTCGGATGGCCGAGGCGCCGGCTCCGCCGGCGCGGTGGCGACTTCCTTCGCCGATTCGCCGGCCGGCTCCTGCGTCCGCCAAGGGCCGAACTGGTCGGCGACGATGACGAGCAGCGCCAAAGGCGGCAAAGCGAGTGCTGCGCGGCGCAGCCGCGGATGGCCGGCCGGCGCGATCTCGGCGTCGCGGCCGAACAAGGGGGTGGCCGGATCGTGCCTGGCGGCGCCCAGCAGCAGGCCGGCGAGGAAAAGCAGCCCGGCAAGGACCGACAGCACGCCGGCCACGCCGAAGACTTCCAGCCGCGCCGTCGCCAGCGGCTTGCCGCCCAACGCCAGACAGAGCTTGGCGAAGCAGGCAATGCCGACGATCAGCATCGCCAGCGCCAGCAGCCTCTCGGTCGATCGCTTCATCCACCCCCCGTTCCTCCCGCCTGAATGCGGAAGGCGCATCAGCCATCCTAGCCGAGCTTTCTTGCCAGGCTAAGTGCACGACATCACACGAGGAAAGATTAATCTGCTTCGGCCTCCGGGCGCGTTCTTCCGCCCAACGACGGCCGGCTTTTCAACTTTACTGGACCGGCGGACCAATATCCCGCCGACTAGCTCGAGGCGTTGAGGTCTTTCTCTTCGTTGAGCGCCGGTCGCGCGAACAGAAAACCACACTCCCCAAGAATAAAGAACTCAACCACTCGCATTGGTTGACAGGAAACGCTCTTATGACATTATCCGGCGGGGATTTTCAGGAGAGCCATTAGCATGAAGAAGATTTATGAGAAGCCTATCTTCGTCCGCAAAGGCAAGCTTTCGACGGTCACGGCATTGAACAGCCCTTCCAACCCCCTCCCGGGTTGATCATCGGGAATAGCGATCGTTAGGCCCGACTGGGAAGCAGCCATAGGCGCTGCTCACGTTGGCGCGAGCGTTTGGAGAGGTTTTTTATGAAGAAGGTCTACGAGAAGCCCAACCTCATCCGGAAGGGCAGGCTTTCGGCAGTTACGGCGAACGCTCCGGTTTCGACGGACTGATCGGCCTACGATCGAACATACCGGCTTGGCATGTTGGACCGACAGCTTGTTGTCGGCCGGCATGCTGTTTTGGGTGAATCGGGGACTTCGGAATATGAAGAAAGTTTATGAGAAGCCAACCTTCGCCAGGAAGGGCAAGCTTTCGGCCATCACGGCAATCAACGGCGCCGGTTCAGGTCCCATCAATGGAACCGGGCCGGTGATCTGACCGGTTATCCCGCGCTTCTTGATAATACGCGAAGGCCGACGCCGGCAATCTCGGCCTGACGATCGCACAACTTGATCGGCGTCGAGCAATTCGGCGGGTTCAGCGCACCAGCACCAAACCGTCCAGCACAGCTTGCCAATAGTGCTTCGTGGAAATGCGCACGCGCGTCACCGCCTTCAGCATCGGTGCGTAGTGGACCGGAGCCAACGCCGAGAGCGCGATCTCGTCGCTGGCGACCAGTTCGTCATCGAGCCAGCTTTCGACCAATGCGACCTCGCCTTCCGAAGCCAGCCATGCGGCGGTGAGCATAATCGAATGAAAGCCGAAGGGTGTCGTGCCGGCAAACTCCGCCGGATGGCCGCTGCTGGTATAGGCGACGCGGCCGCGTGAGAGATTGCCGTTGAGATAGCCCTCGCTGTCCTTGACGTATTGGCTCGTCAGGGCGTTCAGATTGCGCCAGTCGAGACCGGCATGGCCGCAGGGAATTTTCTGAAAAGGCAGGGTGGTGACAGCGTCGAAGTCGATCGCTTCGAGTGCCGCATCGGCTGCGATCGCGTCCGGTCGCAAAAGTCCGAGATCGGCCGGATAAGGGGTAAGCGCCAGGCGACGGTCGAGACCCGATCCAGAGATCGTCAGCGTGTCGGCGTCGGAGGAGAGACCGACAAGGAAGTCGCCAGGCTGGAGCGCTCTGGTTTCCAGCACCCTGCCCTTGCCCATGACCTGAAGTGCCGCTTCGGTCACGGTCCTGCCGCGAATGAAGCGTCCTGGCGAGAGACCGACCGCCTTCGGCAAGTCCTCGCCGGCGAGACCTGACGGCGCGCCGGGCATGGTGTCGAGGCGCAGCGACTGATCCTCTTTGCCGGTGCTCACGCGCCAGCCTTTCGGCACCGAGACCGAAAACCGGTAGGTTCCGGGCGCGCGCAGGACGGCCCGATGTTTCTTCGCCGACATGACGAAATTGGCGAAGCCGCCATTGTTGGTTCGCACCGCGGCGAGGAATGCGCCCTTTTCGTCATAGGCCCTTACCACGATGCCGGCGATCGGCCGGTCGGCCTGTCCGAACTTGCCGTCGCCGTCGACATCCATGAAGACGAAGGACGAATAGTTGAGCGCTCCGCGGCTGCCGCCCCAGGCTGCGCGCGGCGCATAGTCGCCCGCCGGATTGGGGCTGCCGCGCGCCCTGCGGCGCTTGCGGCGCCAGCGCAGCGCGATCGCGACGAGAGCTACAGCGCAGGCAAGGACGAGGGCGGAGATGAGGGCGACGAGGATGGTATCAGCCATTGCGAGGCGGCAACGGCTGGAGACACGCGTTCAAGGCTACGAGCATGAAATTGTACCCCCTCCAACTCTTCAGCAGATTAGCGTTGGACACCAACACCGCAAGTCGTTGCTGGAAGGCGCATGATTGAGACGCCGGCGGGAGAACGCCTGTGCTATCGAAACTATTTGGACCACGGTTCTACCAGCAGAAGGCTTTCCCCAGGTGTCGAAGGCCGCTCTGGTCGAATGCTTGACAGAAACCACTCATTTGAGATCATCTGCTGGAGTATTGGAGGGCAACCCATGAAGAAGACTTACGAGAAGCCGGTTTTGATCCGCAGAGGCAAGCTTTCCGCGATTGTGGCGGGCTCGCCTCCGCCCGCTCCGCCCCCATGATCGGGCACCCAGGATTTGATTCTCAACGATCCTCGCTACGGCGGGGATTTTTTGTTTTCTCACCCCAACTCCACCCAAACCGGCGCATGATCGCTGGGATTGTCGCCTCCCCGCACGTCGCGGTCGATGCCGGCCGCTTTCAGTTTCCGCGCCAGCTTCTTCGACAGCAATATGTGGTCGAGACGCAGGCCCGCGTCGCGCGGCCAGCGGTTCCGTCGATAATCCCAGAAGGTGTAGAGTTTTTCTTGCCTGGGAAAAACCTTGCGCAGCGCGTCGGTCCAGCCCTGCTCGATCAGCGCGGCAAAGGCGGCGCGGCTTTCGGGCTGCACTAACGCGTTGTCATCATAAGAGCGGGTGGCATAGATGTCGCGCGGCTCGGGCACGATGTTGAAGTCGCCGGCCAGCACCACCGGCAGGCCGGTGTCGAGCAGTTGCTCCGCATGCACCGCGAAGCGCTCGTGCCAGGCGAGCTTGTAGTCGAATTTCGGCCCCGGCCGCGGGTTGCCGTTGGGGGCATAGAGACAGGCGATGACGACACCGTCGACCGCCGCCTCGATGTAGCGCGCCTGGCGATCGGCATCGTCGCCGGGCAGCGCGTCGCGTGTCAGGACGGGCTCGGCGCCGCGCGCGAGGATCGCCACGCCGTTCCAGGTCGGCTCGCCCTTCCACACCGCGCCATAGCCGGCTTTGGCGAGCCGGGTCAGCGGAAACTGCGTGTCGCGCGCCTTCAACTCCTGCAGGCAGACGACGTCGGGTTTGGCGCGCGCGAGCCAAGCTAGGAGGTTTTCCAGCCGGCTGTTGATGTTGTTGATGTTGAAGGTGGCGAGTTTCATTTTTGAATGCCGAAGGCGCCTCTCGCCTCGTCATCCTCGGGCTTGACCCGAGGATCCATTCCGTGACGTTCGCCGTGGAGCGCGGCGGAGCAAAATCCTGAACCGTTGCAACGCTTTAACGTCACGGCATGGATCCTAGGGTCTGCGCGCGTCGCTTCGCTCCTTGCTTCGCCCTAGGATGACGACCGATGTGGACGCTCCGCCCACGCCTTTGTCGTCTCCGCCACCGTCTTCAGGTGATCCGCCGTCGAAAAACCCGAGATCGCCTTGCGCGGCTTGAGATCATGATCGCCGTCTTCCAGCCAAACCACCTCGATGGCCGGCGAAAGACCGTAGGTCGCGACCTCGTCCTTGGTGCCGAACTCATCACGCGTGCCCTGGAAGATCAGCGTCGGCGTTTTCAGGTCGATGAGATGCTTCGTGCGCAATTGCTCCGGTTTGGCGGGCGGATGGAATGGATAGCCAAGGCAGACCAGGCCGGCGATCTCGCCCTTGGCGTACATCTCGTCGGCGACCATCGAAGCGACGCGGCCGCCCATCGACTTGCCGCCGATGATCAGGTTGCCGGTCACGCCCTTGGCGCGCAGGTCGAGGATCGCCTTCACATATTCCGGGTTCACCGTCTCGGCGCGCGGCGGCGGCTTGCGATGGCCGTAGCGGCGCGCCGCCATGTAGTGGAACTCGAAGCGCGCGACCTGGAAACCGGCGGCGGCCAATGCCTTTGCGGTGGCCGTCATGGAAGGCGAATCCATCGACGCGCCGGCGCCATGGGCGAGCAGGATGGTGACGGAGGCGGTGTCGTCGCCGTCGAAGAGGAAGTGGGTCATGGGGTGGACTTTCGGGAAGGGCCGCGTTCCTTCGCACCCTCCTCTGCCCTGCCGGGCATCTCCCCCGCAAGGGAGGAGATCAGCCGTCGCGTCGGCTTTCGCCAACCGCTAGCGGGGAAGGAAAGGCGCGGCGCATCAACTGCTAATCTCCCTCCTTGCGGGGGAGATGTCCGGCAGGACAGATGGGGGTGCTCAAGCGCGAACATCTCGCTCACCTGCTATATGCAGATCGACGAACTGGATGCCCTTCTGCGCAATTCGCGCCCATTCAGATTCTGCGTCCAACTCCAGGTACCGTACCCAGAGCCGCCGCGCTTCCGCCAGATGGCCCGCGTCGAACTCCAGCCGCGCCAGGTTGAACACCGGGTCGGCGTAAGTTTTGTCGAGCGCCATCGCCTTCTGCAAATGCCGCCGCGCCGAGGCAACCTTGCCCTCGTCGCTCATCAGGCCGGCTAGATTGAACCAGGCCTCGACGAAACCCGGGTCGAGTTTGATCGCTCGCGCATAGTCATGCGCGGCTTCGGCAACCCGGCCGGCGCCGCGCAGGCAGTTGGCGCGGTTGAAGGCGGCAATCGCATCCTTGGGATCGATGGCCAGGCAGCGCTGGTAAAGGGCCGCGGCATCGTCGTGGCGCCCCTCCTCTTCCGCCATCTCCGCCTCGGCAAAGAGTTCCTCCAGCGTGTCGTCTTCCGGGCTGCCGAGGTCGAACAGCAATTGGCCGTCGAGCTCGCTTCGGCCTTCGTCGAGATAGATCGCATCGGGCCGGCCATGCTGCGAGCCGAGGTTGAGCGACTTGGCGGTGAGCGACGCGACCGCGCCCGAGCGGTGCACCGAGCGGGCGATCGCGCCCCAAGACGCACCGCTGGCGATCAGTCCGGCATATTTCCTCGCCAGGATCAGGTCGCGGAAGGAATAAGGCTCGGCGTCATGCTCGAAGGCGTCGAACAGCGACAGCATGTCGAGATCGCCGCCGGCAAGCCGCGACTGATCGATCAGCGATTGCCGGGAGAGCGAGGACGCTTCGGGCGCCTTCATCAGCCCAAGCAGGCGCAGGAAACCGTTCTCGCTGACCAGGGCGCGGCCGGCTTCGCGCTCGGCCTTAGCGCGGCGCTCGATCTCGACGTCGCCGGCTTTCGTCGTCTTGGCGAGGAGCGTGCGGCCGAAGACGACATGAGAGGTGCGGCGGGTGACGCCGCGCCTCAGCTCCGCGTGGCGATGCTCGACCTCGCGCACGGCAAGCCGCAGCGGAAAGGCGGCCAGCGCGCCGACGACGCCGAAGACGGTGCCGGGAACGATCACTGGCCCTGCATTTCCCGTCACTTCTTGCTCTTGCCGACGGCCTTCAACAGGTTCGCCTTCAGCGGATTCTCAGGCGCGCCGCCGCCGGCGGCCGCCTTCCTAGCGGGTTTTGCGGGTGCTTCCTCGGCCTTGCTCTTCGACTTGGCCGGGGGCTTCGCCTGCTGCGACAGGCTCGCTTTCAGCGCATCCATCAGGTTGATGACATTGCCGCGCTCGGGCGCCGCCGCGATGATCGGCTTGTGCCCTTTGAGCTTCTCACGGATCATCGCCATCAGCGCCACCTCGTAGCGATCCTCATAGTTCTTCGGATCGAAGTGGGTTTCCTTCTGCTTGATCAGCGCCTCGGCCAGCTGCAGCATTTCCGCATCGGGCTTGGCGTCCGGAATATTTCCGAAATATTCAGTGGTGCCGCGCACTTCGTTGGGGTTCCTCAAGGTGCAGACGAACATGCCGTTCTCGCGCGCGCCGATCGTCACCACGCGCTCGCGGCTGGAAAGCACCAGGCGGGCGATGGCGACCTTGCCGGACTTGCGCATCGCCTCGCGCAGCACCGCAAAGGTTTCCTCGGCCATGGCGCCGTCAGGCGCCAGGTAATAGGGCGCATCCTGGTAGATGACGTCGACCTCGCCCTCGTCGACGAAGGCCTCGATGTTCATCGTGTGATTGGATTCGATCCTCACCGCATCGAGGTCAGCGTCGTCGATGATGATATACTGCTTGTCCTCATATTCGTAGCCGCGCACCAAATCCGAGCGCTCGACGAGGCCGAGCTCGGGATCGACCGGCTTCATGTTGATGCGGTTGTGGGTCTTCTTGTGCAACTGGTTGAACGAGATGCGCTCGCTCGCGCTGGTGGCCGGATAGAGCCGGACCGGACAGCTGACGAGACTGAGCTTGAGGTAACCTTTCCAACTTGCCCTGGGCGCCATGATGAACTCCTACGCGGCCATGCACTGACACTATGTTGGAGCATGGTCTTGTCCAAAAACCGGTTCCCACTTTTTGGGACCATGCTCTGCAGCGCTTCGTCCATAGGACGAACAGCGCCGTGGAAATCCTACACCGACCTTTGATCGTAGCGGTAAAACCCTAGCGAAGTGTTTTCGGGCGGAGTTGCGACGGAGGATAGTTCAAATTGTATCGAGCGTCGATGGAGAGGAATTGAGACGCCGGCGATTGGCTGAAGGCCTCGACATTTCGTCGTTCTAGGGCGGAGCAAGGAGCGAAGGCACGCGCGCAGACCCTAGAACGACGACGCCGAGAGGCTACAGCCCATTCTCCACCACCGGCAAATCCCTGGCCGCCTCATCGATCTCCGCCCATGGATCGCCCGACGTCTCCAGCAGCCCCGGTAGCGAGGCGTAGTTCAGGTCATCCGGCGCGTCGATCGTTTCCAGGTCGGTCCAGCTTACCGGAGTCGAGGCCGGCAGGTTGGTGCGGGCGCGCAGCGAGTAAGGCGCGGCGGAGGTGTGGCCGCGGGCGTTGCGGTGGAAGTCGATGAAGATGCGCTTCTTGCGGTTTTCCTTGCCCATCGTGGTGGTAAAGGTGTCGGGCGCGGTTGCCGCCAGCAAAGTCGAAATGGCGCTGCTCAGCTGGTGCAGTTTCTTCCAGTTCTGCTTTCTGGTCACCGGCACGGTTATGTGGATGCCCTTGCCGCCAGAGGTCTTGGCGAATGGCACCAGGCCGAGGCTCTCCAACCCGCCCTTGATGTGGACGGCAGCCTCCACCACCTCGCGCCAGGAAATCCCCTCGCCCGGGTCGAGGTCGAAGACGATCTGGTCGGGCTTGTCGAGTTTTGACCGGTGCGTGCCCCAGGTGTGGAATTCCACCACGCCGAACTGCGCCAGCGCCAGATAGCCCTTGGCGTCCTCGACCGAGAGATAGGTTTTCGTCTCGCCTTCCGAATTGCTGCTCTCGAACACCGCGACCGAAGGCGGCATGCCGGTGAAGGCGTGGCGCTGGAAGAAGCAGTCCTGCGGCCGCCCTGTCGGGCAGCGCACCAGCGAGACCGGACGGCCGATGATGTGCGGCAGCATGAAATCGCCGACCAGCGCGTAATAGACGGCGATGTCGAGCTTGGTCGGCCCGGTCTTGCCGAACAGCCGCCGTTCCGGATTGGTCACCCAGATGGTGGCAAGATCGGACTCGGCGATCAGCCGCTTGCGCTTGACCGGCACCGGCGTGGTGAGCCCGCCGACATCGCGCAGGCCGCGAAAGACGCCGTGGCGCAACGAATTGTCGGCGGTGCGGTTGGCATAGTGAATGTGCGCCGACAGTAGCGGCTTCACCCAGTGCATCTCGCGCATGATCTCGCGCGGCACGCCTTCGGGCGGCGTGGCGCCGGCGGTCAGCCGTTCCAGCCGGGCGAGGAGATCCCGCGCCATATCGCTGTCGAAGCCGGTGCCAACCTTGCCGCGATAGTGCAGTTCGCCATTCTCGAATTCGGCCATGCCCAGCGCCGCCAACCCTTCAGCCCGGTCGGAAACGGTGTAGCCGGCGATGACGAAGTCGCCTTTCTCTTGCGCCTTCACCTTGGTCCAGCTCTTGGTGCGGCCGCTTTGGTAGATGGCGTCGGCGCGTTTGGAAACGACGCCTTCCAGCCCGAGTTCCGTCGCTTGCTGGTAGAGCCCGCGCCCGTCGCCCTCGACATGGTCGCTATACTGGATGGCGGCGTTGGCGGCCTGGCCGGCGAGCAGTTCGGCAAGCAGGGCCTTGCGCTTTTGCAGCGGCGCCTTGCGCAGGTCCCAGCCGTCGAGGTGAAGCAGGTCGAAGGCGTAGAAATGCAGTTTCGAGCCGGCGCCCTCGGCCAGCGCGTCCTGCAGCAGCGCGAAGCGCGAGATGCCCTTGTCGTCGAGCACCATGATCTCGCCGTCGATGATTGCCCGGCTGACCGGCAGCCGCGAAAAGGCCTGCGGGAGATCGCCATAGCGTTTCGTCCAGTCGATGCCCGCGCGGGTCATCAATCTCACCGTTCCATCCACCACATGCGCCATGGTGCGGTAGCCGTCGAATTTTATCTCGTGCAGCCAGAGCTCGCCGGTGCGCCCGGCGGGATCATCGCCGCCCGGCGGTTTCGGCACCTGCGTGGCGAGCTGCGGCTCGACGCGGCTTGGCGGGTCGCCTCTCACAGCGCCGGGCAGCGCGCCGGGCTTCAGCGAACCGGCTTTCGGCGGCAAGCGCGGCGGTTTCTTCACGGCGACCAGTTCCTCGATGCGCCGTCCGGATTTCACGCTTTCCGGCCGCGCTTCGAGGATGTCGAGCTTGGGATCGGCAGCGAGATCGCGCTCCTTGAAGAGCAGCCAGTTCTTCTTGTTCTCATCCTCGCCGGGCTTGGGCTTCAGCCGCGTCAGCATCCAGCCGCCATTGAGCTTCTCGCCGGCAAGGCGGAACTTGAGGGCGCCGGTCTTGAGGCTCTTCTCGACATCGTCCATCGGCGCCCAGGTGCCGGTGTCCCAGACGATCATCGGCCCGCCGCCATATTCGCCCTCGGGGATGACGCCCTCGAAGTCGATATATTCGATCGGATGGTCCTCGGTCTCGACGGCGAGACGCTTGTCGGCCGGGTTGAGCGAAGGACCGCGCGGCACCGCCCAGCTCTTCAGCACGCCGCCGACTTCCAGGCGCAGGTCATAGTGGTCGGCTGTGGCGTGGTGCTTGTGGACGACGAAGCGGTTACCCTCTCCGCCCGCGAGGCTGCCCGCCGGCTCAGGCGTGCGGGAGAATTCGCGTTTGGCGCGATAGGGTTTGAGGTTGGCGGCCATGGGTCAGGCGGGAGGGATGGCAAGCTCGCCTTGCCGGCGCCGCGTTCCGTCACACCCCCCTCTGTCCTGCC